>JANQPM010000017.1 GCA_028289465.1 Lysobacterales bacterium
CGCAACCGCACGCCCTAACGGCTTCCCAGTCTAGCTTCTTTCCTTCGGAAAACCGCCAGACTGTCCAGCCGGGGCTACAGCGTACAACTAACGCACGACCCCTCTGGTGCCGCTCGCGCTGCTCGCTCACCCAACCGGGGTCGGCGGGTCGCCTGTGGCTCCATTACCCCGGTCAACCAGCGGCTCCCATTGTCCTTTGTCTTCCGGCACAGTGCCGTGGCAGCCAGTGAGCCGGGATTTCGCAACGCCGATGGTCGGATAGCCGGTCAGCACACCCAGGTGCGAGGCAATGCCCAGACGCCGCGGATGAGCGATGCCCTGGCCGTCGCAGAGGATCAGGTCCGGTCGGGTTTCCAGGCTTTTCAGCGCCTGCAGAACCGCCGGCAGTTCCCGAAACGACAACAGCCCCGGAATATACGGAAATTCCGTTGGCAGGCGGGCGACGCGCCAGTCCAGCAGTGCCAATTCCGGCCAGGAAAGCAGTACCACCGCGGCTCTGGTAATGCTGCCTTGCGCTTCAAAGCCGACATCGGTGCCGGCAACGGTTCGGACCGGCCCGAAATCGTCCTCGGTGACCACATTCCGGGCCAGGCGTGTCTGTTCGCGGCGCGCATCGGCTGGCGATAGACCGGATAGCCGGCCTGGATTCGTATCGGCGTTCATTTCACCAGTTTGAAATGGCGTTTGGAAAAGTCATGCCCGGTGAGTTTTTCCAAATAGCTTAGCAACCGGTGTTTCTTATCTCTCGGCGTGAGCTGGTAGTCGGGATTGATGTGCAATGCCGGGTTCGCGTGTTCGGCCAGCCACGGGCGGATCACGGCCGGATGACTGCCGGTGAACCGTCCCAATGCCTTGGCATCGACATTGCCGTAAACGCTGGGCCAGCCGCCATCGTTCCAGTATTGATTGGCGATTTCGGCTTTGGCAGCCAGGTAGTGCTCTGCCCGGCAGTTGCCGTAGTGGTAGATGGCCGCGCCGGTTTCGGCCGCCCGTGGATAGCGATTGCGGCGCTTGTTTCTGCGCCTGAACCAGGTCTGATCCTTGATCACGGCCCAGTACAGCCCGTCCGGCGCAATGCTGCGCACGGTATTTTTGATGATCCGTGCCGCTTTGCGGTAGAACTGGGCATTGGCATATACGGTATGCGGGTCGCCGTAGAAATGATGGTAGTCGAAGGTCAGGGCTTCGACACGGTCATCGTGGAGATAGCGCTGCATGGCCTGCCGAATGGTGTGCAGTTCATCTTCGTGCAGGACTTCGTCGCCTTCCAGGTAAAATGCCCAGTCGCCGGTGCAGTTGTACTGGGCAACCATTTTTTGCTGGCCGTAAACGAAGCCATGCTGGCGCATGTTTTCGTTCCAGGAGGTTTCGATAATTCGCAGTTTGGGCTCTTGAAGTGCCCGCAGGCGCTCCAGGCTGTCGTCTTGCCCCCGGTCGACTGCAACGACGAACTCATCGCAGATCGGCAATGCGGATTGCAGGCTTTCGATAAACGGGTAGCCCAGGCGCACGCCGTCACGCAGAAAGGAAAACCCGCTGACTTTCATAATTCAGTAGGGCAGACCCAACTTTCGGTACACGGCGGACAGCAGCCAGGCCGGGCCCACCAGTAGAAACTGAACGTCCTTGAAAAAAGACGGGCGCTTGCCTTCCACGTAGTGGCCGATGAACTGTACGATCCATGCGACGACGAATACCGCTACGCCGACCATCCACAGGGGCGTCGCGACATTCACCGCGACCCAGTGCGCCAGCCACAGCATCGCCAGATTGACCAGCAGCAGGCCGAAGCCCAGCGACCAGGATTTGCTGAAGTAGTAAATCTGTGCCAGTACCAGCACGACGATGGCCCAGTTCAGCGGGTAGCCGCCGAGGCCAAAGCCGTCCGGGAACGGGATCGACCAGAGCAGTGCGACAACGCTCCAGACAATCGCCGGGACGCAGATCCAGTGAATGATCTTATTGGTCTTGTTCTGATGGCTTTCGCCATATTCATCGAGCAATGCCTGTATCGTTGCCATGGCTATTCTTCCTCTGAATTCGCGGTCAGCCGCCGGTAAGCCTCCCGGTACTTGGCCGCGGTGGCTTCAATAATAGCATCGGGAATCCGCGGGCCGGGAGGCGTTTTGTCCCAATCCAGGGTTTCCAGGTAGTCACGGATGAATTGCTTGTCGTAGCTGGGCGGACTGATGCCGGTGGCATAGGAGCTTTGCGGCCAGAAACGCGATGAATCGGGAGTCAGCATTTCGTCCATCACCATCAGCCGCCCGTCAGCATCCAGGCCGAATTCGAACTTGGTATCGGCGATCAGAATACCGCGGCGCCGAGCATAGTCGGCCGCAAATTCGTAGATGGCCAGGCTGGCCGCTTTGACCTCCGCCGCCAGACCGGTGCCCAGGCTGGCTTCGATCTGTTCAAAGCTGATGTTCTCATCGTGATCGCCGACCGCGGCCTTGGTCGATGGCGTGAAAATCGGCTGTGCCAGGCGTTCGGCCTGCTGCAGCCCGGCTGAAAGGCGTATTCCGCTGACCGCGCCGGTCCGCCGATAGTCCTTCCAGCCCGAACCGATCAGATACCCTCGAACGATGGCTTCCAGCGGCAGGGCCTGCAGCTTTTTAACGATCACCGCCCGCGGTTTCAGGCGCGCGCGCAGCTGGGCATCTTCGATCACATCCTGCAACGGCACGTTCGACAGGTGGTTGGGACACAGCTTGCGGGTCCTGCGGAACCAGAAGTTGGAAATGCGGGTGAGCAGCTCACCCTTGCCGGGTATCGGCTGCGGCAGCACTACGTCAAAGGCCGATAGGCGGTCGGAGGCGACGATCAGCAGTGCATCGTCGCCCACAGCGAAGATATCGCGGACTTTTCCCTGGTGGATCAGTGGCAGATCGGTGATCCAGCTCGCATCGTATTGCAAACTCAAGGCCCTTTTATTGCAGGTGTTGAACGGCGCGTGAGATTATAAAATATTCCGCGTTAATGTCTCGTATTGAAATATCGCTTTTAGATTGGGTTCAGGATAAACGCCTCTTATGCAGTCATTCCCGTTGCACTGGCTCGGCAAGATCATCGGTGGATTGCTGGGTCTGTTAAAAGGCGGCTACGTCGGGCTCGCTATCGGTGCGTTTGTCGGCCACTGGGTCGATCAGTGGCTGTCCGGAGACCGAACGGCGAAAAAGGTTCAAGGCCTGTTCTTCGATGCGCTGTTCGCGTCGATCGGGCATCTGGCCAAGGCCGACGGGCGCGTATCGGAGGCCGAAATCGCGATGGTCGAATCGCTGTTTGACCGAATGGCCTTGTCGGCCGCCGAGCGGCAGCGGGCGATAGCGCAGTTCAACCGCGGCAAACGATCGGATTTTGTGCTGGAAGACGAGCTGGGCCAGTTTCTGCAGCGGACCATTTTGCGCGCCGATTTACGGCGGATGTTCATGGAGATCGTGCTGGAAGCCGCGTTCTCGGATGGCCAACTGACCGAACCGGAACGTCAGGTGATATTGCGCATTGCGGCCGGCCTCAGAATTCCGCGCATGCTGCTGGAGCGTCTGCTGGCCGCCTTTCAGCCCGCCTCGGCCGGCCGCGGTCGCGCGCCGGGCGCGGCGCGGTCCGAACCGAGTCCGTACCGGGTGCTGGGCGTGTCGCCGAACGACAGCCCTGCGCAAATCAAGCGCGCTTATCGTAAACTGATGAGCCAGCACCATCCGGATAAACTGGTCGCGCGCGGTCTGCCGCCCGAAATGGTGGAAATGGCCAAGCAAAAGGCACGCGATATCAATGCGGCCTATGACCGCATCAAGGAACTGAAAAGCTTTAAATAGGTGAGTGAATGAAACAGTCCGACGTCATTGCGCCATCCATTCTGTCTGCCGATTTCGCTCGTTTGGGCGAGGAAGTGGATGCAGTGCTCGCTGCCGGTGCCGACTGGATTCATTTCGATGTGATGGACAATCACTACGTGCCGAATCTGACCATCGGGCCGATGGTCTGCAAGGCTCTGCGCGAGCACGGCGTGCAGGCGCCGATTGACGTGCATTTGATGGTCAAGCCCGTGGACCGCATCATTCCCGACTTTGCCGATGCCGGCGCCAGTCTGATCAGCTTTCATCCGGAAGCCAGCGAGCACATAGACCGGACCATTCAACTGATCAAGGAGTGCGGCTGCGAGGCCGGGCTGGTTTTCAATCCGGCAACCGAGCTGGATATTCTGGATTACGTGCTGCCGCAACTGGATCTGGTCTTGCTGATGTCGGTCAATCCGGGGTTTGGCGGGCAGAAATTTATTCCGTATGTGCTGAATAAGATCGCTACGGTGCGGCGGATGATCGACGACTCCGGCGCTACCGCACGTCTCGAAGTCGACGGCGGCATCAAGGTGGACAATATCCGCAAGGTTGCGGATGCCGGTGCCGATACCTTTGTCGCCGGTTCGGCGATCTTTGGCACCAAAGATTATGCGCGGACTATCGACGCATTTCGGGCCGAACTGACCGTCTGAACCCAGGGACCGCATCCATTCCGTTTTGAACCGGCGTCAGACCGGTGCGGGTCGAAGCCAGGAACTTGATGACTGGACATTTGTCTGATATTTTACGACAAAATACCAATAACTCTTGTTATGGCGACACCGCAAGCACAACTCGACATCGAACAGTCTGCCGTTCATCTGCTGGTTAGCAGCCCGCTGGCGGACGATTATCAGGTGGTTGAAACCCTGCAGGACGGGCTGCGCTGGCGGAATGCCGAGCAGTTGCGGCAGTTCGCCGGGTTAACCACCCATGAATTTGCCGATGCGCTGAATGTCTCGGAGCGCACCTATCAGCGTCGCCGCAATGCGCTGTTGAGCGCCGGCATGTCAAACCGGGCGTATCGTCTGGGCCAGTTGGTGGATCAGGCTATCGAACTTTATAACGGCGATCTGGAAACAGGGCTGCGTTGGTTAAAGACGCCGAATGCCGCACTGGACCATAAAACGCCGTTTACGGTCTTACAGTCTGAGGTCGGTGCGGACCAGGTTGAACGGCTGATCGGTCAACTGCGCGCCGGTATCAATCCGGCCTGAGCATGATCGTCTGGCGGACGGTCTCGCTGGACTGGACTTACGATCACCTCGGCGGCCACGGCGCCGCTGCTTTTCCAGGACGCTGGAACCAGCGCGGTGAACGGACGATCTATACCGCGGGTTCTTTGTCGCTGGCAATGCTGGAAACCTTAATCTACCTGCAACCGCCGTATCCCACGCGGCTGCTGTTGGAAATGGAAGTTCCCGACAACCGTATTCACTCGGATACCAACCTGTTTAATAGTCCGGATATCGTCCGCGACAAGCGGCGTTCCAGGCCGTATGGCTCAGGATGGCTGCGCGAACAAAAACACCTGGCTATTCGGGTACCGTCGGTCTTGTTTCCCGACAAGTACAGCGCTGCGGAACACAATCTGCTGATTAATCCCGAGCATCCGGACATTCGGCAGGTCACCATTCGGTCAACCGGCGAATGGAACCCGGATCAACGATTCCAGCGGTGAGAATCCGGCCGCTTGCTTCGCAATACGCACCGTTTGGCGCGTTGGCCTGTCGCGTGAGCCGCCGGCCGAACACCTAAAGTACGGCTGTTTGCCGGGCTGCTGCCGAAGGGCGAGGCAGGTCGGCTGCCGACGGCAGTGCAGTGACCACATAACGCAGCGGGCTCGTCGCGCGGAGCGCGTTAAACGGGTAGCAGGTGACCAGTGTCAGGCGCGGTACTCCGGGTTCCAACAACAGGTCCTGGCGCGTCGAATCGACGATTTCCATTTGGCTGATTTCAAAGCTCAGGCGCCGATCCGGCGTGGTCAGCAAAATGCGGTCGCCGGCCCGAAGCGCGTTCAAGCCGGCAAAATGCGTATCCCGATGGCCGCTGAGCACCGTATCATCCAACCCGATCGGCCCGCCGGCCGATGCCGCAACCGGCCCCCAGGCGAGATTGCGCCCTGAAGTCCCGGAAAGCACGAACTGCCGCACGCCAAGCCGCGGGATTTCCAAAATGCCGACAGGCGACGTATCGGCCCATGGCCATGGTCTGGCATCGGTCCGGCCGGCCAGCACCTGGTGCCAGGCGCGTTCGACCAATACTTGTCCGAGCGCCGCTTTGGCCGGAATCCACAGTGCCTGCAAAGTAAAAAAGACGGCGGCTAGCAAGCTAGCCGCCCAAACGGCACGTGGAGGCCGGTCAATGATCTTGCGGATCATCATCGGAGTGCCAGTCCTCAGGAGTAGGAAAGCCTGCAGCGTGCACTGCGCCGGTACAGCCAGCCGGCCGCCAGCAGACCGGCCAGGCTCAGCAGCAGCTGCCATTGCCAGCCGGCGGCTGTGGCCGCGAAAGCCACAGCCGGGCCGCTGCCGGCCGGCAACAGGCTGCCGATGGTCTGGCTGTCCAGCGTTTCATGCTGAAAGCGCACCGGCGTCTTGTCCACGGCGACCATGCTGGTGTATTGCGTCAGTAAACGGTGTTTCAGGGCCAGGCCGATCACCGCCGCCTTGATCTCTTCCGGCGGCTGGCCGAACAGCAAATTGTCTTGCAGCGCGGCGATTTTCGATCGGGCCCACAAGGTTGCGATATTTTCGCTTTGCAGGCGCGGCTGCACATCGTAGGTCTGCTGCCAGTAGCGGCCGTCATACTGGCCGCAGATGGTTACCGCGGACGGCAGCGAATCGAATCTGGCGGTCAGCCATAGCGGTTCCCCGGCATACAGGTCCGGAATCACCTGTGGATAGGTTTCGGCCGGCTGCCCCCAGTCGACGCAGATATCCGACAAGGCCGGGCGCTGGATACGATCCCATAGGGCCGCCATTTCCACTTCCACTTCGCCCAGGTGCCCGATATGGGTGAAAGTGCCGCGTCCGATTTCGGCGGCTTTACGCATGAAATAGCTGTTCGGCGCGGAGCCGATGCCGACGGTAAACAGCCGGCTGTCATTAAGCCAGGTTTCGATTTGCCGGAACAATTGATCCTCGTTGCCGACCGCGCCGTCGGTAATGAAGATCACCTGGCGCAGGTCCGCATCTACCGGATCGGACTGGAGCGACATTTGCAGCGCTGGCAGCATATTGGTGCCGCCGTCGGAATCCAGATTGCCGATGAATTTCCGGGCTTGGCGCAATGCATCGCCGGAGGCCGGCGCGGACTCGGGAAACAAGCTTATGGCATCGTCATCGAAGTCGATAATATTGAAGTAGTCAGCTGGCTGCAGATTGTCCAGCGCCTGAATCAGCGCGGCACTGGCCTGTTCCAGCGAGCTGCCGGCCATGGAACCGGAGCTGTCGATCACGAAAATCACTTCGCGTGCTATTAATTGCACGGATTCCGCTGCCGGTGGCACCAGCATCAGCAGTGCATATGCCGCGTCGCCATCGTCCCAGGACAAGACTGCCGGCGCCGGATCGGTTTGTCGTTCCGGTGACCAGATCAGCTCGAAATCGCGATCGGTCACCGGCCATGGGCCGTCCAGCGCAATATGGTATCCATTGGCCAGCGGATGCACGTTGACGCCATGATAGCGGCTTTCCACAAAGCTCATCTCCAGATCGCTTTTCAAGTGCGCGTTCAAGGTCAGGCCATGCTGCTGTTCGGCGGCATTGCCGGTGAAAACGACCCGGGCGGCGGCCTGCTGCGGTGGATCGGCGCGATCGCCCCAGCGGGGGGTAAAGGTCATCGGCAGGCGCAGGCTGAATACGCCGTCACGTATCTGGACCGGCTGCAGAAAGCTGATGGATACCAGGATTTCTTCGCCGGGGCCGATATTCGCCAGGCGGGTCTGAAACTGATTCGGCCGCTGCTGTTCGACCAGGGACGCGGTCTGGCCGTTCTGGCGGGCCTGCTGGTAGACGCGTTTGGCTTCGGCTTTTTCCTGTATTTCCCCTTCCAGAACGCGGTCGCCGACAACGATCTGCATACGGTCGACCGCCGCGTCATGAGGCAGCGGAAAACGATAGGTGCCTTCCATCCAGTGCAGGCTGTCATTTTTGAAGACCTGAGTGACCCAGACCCGGGAGACCAGCCCGGTGATTTCGATTTCCACATCGGTGTTCAGCGCCAGCGCCAGGCTGTCGCCGTGCTCTGACGCCATTTCCAGCCCGTAGGCTTCATCGGCCGATGCCGATCCGGTCCGCAGCAGAAACAATGCGAGTAGAATGCTGGCCACGATCAGCAGGTAGCGGTCCTGCCAGCGCAGACTGCGGGTTTCGCGGATGATGATTTTCTGATTCCGCGACGCCAGACGGTCGGCCAGATCAGGGTCCTGCCGCCGCAGCGCCCGGTCCAGACGACTGCGAATCTGCCGGCTATCGGTTGGGTTGTCATTCAAGGTCAGCGCCATGGGTTCCTCCAATCTTCGCTTCGATCCGCCCGTAAGGCAGATGCGGTGGTGTTCATGCTTGTCTATTGGAGCAGCGCGAAAGGTCAAGACGGCGCCGGAATCGGGCCCGGCGGCGCATAAATTATGGCAATTCGGTGGCGACATCCCGTGCCGGTGCTTGTCAAAGGCAGTGACGCGGCTATCATGGCGCTACGGGTTTTGCAGCGCCGGTATTGCAGCCGGGGAGTGACGATTCATGCAGCGACATATCGCAATCGTGGAAGACGAGGCGGCCATCCGCCAGAACTATCAGGATGCACTGAGGCATTACAACTATCGAGTCAGCGGTTATGCCGACCGCTATTCCGCATTGCAGAATTTCCAGCGCCAGATTCCGGACTTGGTCATCATTGATGTCGGGCTGGGTGACGAAGCCGAAGGCGGTTTTACGCTGTGTCGGGAATTGCGCGCGTTGTCGCGCACCGTGCCGATTATCTTCCTGACTGCCCGGGATTCGGATCTGGATGTGATTTCCGGGCTGCGGCTGGGCGCGGACGACTATCTGACCAAGGACATCAGCATTAATCACCTGATCGCACGCGTGGTGGCCCTGTTTCGTCGTGTCGAAGCCTTGTCATCCAATACCAAAGAGGAGGAATGGCGACGCGGCCACCTGACCGTGCGGCCCTCGCGCATGGAAGTGATCTGGAAGGAGCAATTGGTGCCGTTGACGGTTACGGAGTTCTGGCTGATCCATTCGCTGGTACATCATCCGGGCCATGTGCGCAGCCGGCAGCAATTGATGGATGACGCCAATGTGCTGGTCGACGGCCAGACCATTACCAGCCATATCAAGCGTATTCGGCGGAAATTCCAGCAGTTGGACAAGGAATTTGACGAACTGGAAACCGTCTACGGTGCCGGTTATCGCTGGCGTCCGCAGACCGAAACGGAAAGCCATGCATCATAAAAGCCGCCAGCGCCGAATCTGACCGTGACCCTGCGCCAAAAGCTGCTGTTACTGGCCGGAGTGACCTTGCTGCTGCCGGTGTCCGCCTGGCTGCTGCTGCGCGAACTGGAAGGGTTTTTACGTGACGGCCATCAGCAATCGCTGCAGGCGACCGCTGAAACCGTCGCCCGATCGGTCTCGCCGCTGCTTGAACCGAAGGAAGCGCCGGTCGCGCTGTATGCAACACCGCTGACCAACGGTTCAAGCCTTGACGGGTTTTCCGATGACTGGCCGGAAATACAAGCGGATGGCGTTTTGAGGCGCGGCACCGAAGACGGTGCGCTGTCGTTTGAACTGCAGGCGGGGGCGGCGAATCAGCAAATCTACTTGCTGTTTACTGTCAAAGACCGTTACCCGGTGCGCCGAAATCTGAATCTGCTGAACCGCGACAGCGGCCAGATCGAGGGCGCAATGGACGGTATTCAGCTCAGCGTCACCGGGCATCGCGGTCTGTTCCAGTTTCTGGTGACTTCGGCCGGCAGCGGACCGTTGACCCTGCAGGCGGCCGGCAGCCAGGGACAGCAAATTTCCGGTTATTGGCTGGACCGCTCCGACGGCTATCGACTGGAACTGGCGCTGCCGGCGTTTATGGCCGATCGCGGTCTGTCGTTTCGGCTGGTCGATGCGGACGATCCGGCGGTGCCGATTATCGAGCGCGAAATCAACCAGCCGTTTATTCCGCTGGTCGGCCGTGCGGGGCCGGTCCAGGCGCAATTAGAGACCTTGATTGCGGCCGGGCAAAAGGCCTGGGTTGTCGATACGCATCGCTGGGTCAAGGCGGTCGGCGGCGCCTTGGACGACTTGCCCTCGCCGAATCAGGCGAGCTGGGCGCAACGGCTGTTTCACCGCCTGCTGACGGTCGATCAGTCACCGGCGCGGTCGGCATTGCCGGACCATTCGTCCCGGCTCGGCGAACCGCTGCTGGGTCCGGCGCTGCAAGGCCGCGCGGCCGGCGCATGGCGGCAGATACCCGATACGGCCGCGTTGCTGAATACGGTTGCCGTACCGCTGCTTAAGGAAGGCAGGATTACCGGCGCGCTGTTGCTGGAGGCCCCGAGCGACGGCTTGCTGCTATTAACCAATCGCGCGCTGATCCGGGTTCTGGCGGTTTCCGTCGCAACGATGCTGGTTCTGGCCCTGGCGCTGTACCTGTTTGCCAGCCGCCTGTCCGCGCGGGTGTTGCGGCTGAATCGCGCGGTGGCCGATGCGAGTACCGATCCGGCCCAGCCGCAGCCCGAACTGCCGCTGCTGAAAGACCGCGACGAACTCGGGCAACTGGCCCGCGGGCATGGGGAGCTGCTGCGCGCGGTGCGGGAATACAACACTTATCTGAAGACCCTGGCCGGCAAGCTCTCCCATGAGCTTAAAACACCGTTGGTCATCGTCCAGTCTTCGCTGGAGAATCTGGAGCGCGAACACGGCCAGCTCGATGCGGCGCCGGGAGGGGTTTACCTGAAGCGGGCGCAGGAAGGCAGTTCGCGGCTGGCCGGCATTCTTCGAGCGATGGGCGATGCGAGCCGGCTGGAGCAGGCAATCGCTTCGATGGAGCGCGAGCGCTTCGATCTGGTCAGTGTCGTGACCCAGGCGGCCAATGCGTACCGGCAGGCATTCGCCAATCGCCGCATCACGACCGATATTGCCGAACCGCCCATGCTGATCGACGGCGCGCCCGAGTTGATCTCCCAGTTGCTGGACAAACTGGTCGACAACGCGGTCAGTTTTACCGGTCCGGACGATACCATCACCATTGCGCTGAGGCCGCACAACGACTGGGCCTGGCTGTCGGTAGCCAACAGCGGTTCGCGTCTGCCGCAGACCATGCAGGGGCAATTGTTCGAATCCCTGGTCACGGTTCGTGACAGTAAAGGCGAGCAGCCCCATCTGGGGCTTGGCCTGTACCTGGTGAAATTGATTGCCGATGCTCATGACGGCAAGGTATCGGCGTACAATCGGGAAAATGACGGCGGCGTTGAATTCAGGGTTGGTATACCGTTGCAGAAGACTTCACAATAGCGCTTTGTCCGGATCGGTTTTGGTCCAGGCTGCAAGTTTGCCCATGGTTGTCAATTAGCCCTGGGTTGTCAGTTAACCCAGAATTTTCAGTTGACCCGGGGTTTTCAGCTAACCTGGTATTGTCAATTAATCTGAATCGTCAGTTGCCTATGAAACGCTCCAAAACGCTGCAGAATTTTCTGGCCGAAGCGATCGGTACCTTTGCGCTGGTGTTCGTCGGCTGCGGTGCGATTGTCAGCGACAGCCAGGGCGGGTCGCTGGGATTGATCGGCATCTGCGTGGCCTTCGGGCTGGTTGTTGCGGCGATGATTTATTCGCTGGGAAACGTCTCGGGTGCGCATATCAACCCGGCTGTCAGCATCGCGTTCTGGATCGCCAGACAGTTGCCGGCGACGCAGCTCCCGGTTTATATCAGCGCTCAGTTAATCGGTGCACTGGCCGCAGCGGGTCTGTTGTTATGGCTGTTCCCGGGCGCCGAGCAGCTCGGCAGCACTCACCCGGCCGGTAGCTGGAGCCAGTCGTTTTTGCTGGAAATCGCGATGACCTTCTTGTTGATGTTCATTATCCTGAACCTGTCCACCGGCCATCGGAATAAACGTCTGATGGCCGGTCTTGTCATCGGCGCAACGATCACCGTGCTGGCGTTGTTCGGCGGGCCGGTCAGCGGCGCGTCCCTGAATCCGGCACGGTCCATCGCGCCTGCGCTGGTCGAGGTGAATCTGGTGGATTTGTGGATCTACCTGACAGCGCCGGTCATCGGCGCCGTGCTGGCCGTCCCGTGTTGCCGCTGGGTACAGGGTTCACCCTGCTGTACAGAGGCTGGCTGTGACTGATCGAGTATCGATACTGTTTTTATGTACCGGCAATTCCTGCCGCAGCCAGATGGCCGAAGCCTGGGTCCGTGCGCTTAACGACGATAACGTTCGGGTTGCGTCCGCCGGTATTGAAACGCACGGTATGAATCCGTATGCCGTTCGTGCGATGGCTGAATGCGGCATCGATATGTCGAAGCACTACTCGAAGAGCGTGGACCGGCTGGCACACGCCGATTTCGACTATGTGGTGACCGTGTGCGGCCATGCAAACGAGACCTGCCCGGTATTTCCGGCAAAGGTGCGTGTGATTCATCACGGTTTTGACGACCCGCCGAAGCTGGCCGAAGGGCTGACCGATGACGACGCGATCATGGATTGCTACCGGCGCGTTCGCGACCAGATTCGGGGCTTTGTCGATACCTTGCCCGCGCGGTTGGCGCAGGCTTGACGGCAACGCGGTACGGCGCATTCGAGCAATAACCTGTTAATTTGCAACAAACCCGATAGAATTCGTCTTTTTATCTCCCCGTATACCGTGGCAAAGTGACCGGTGCGGGGTCGGGACAGAGATGTGGACCAGAACAGTTTTAACGAACTCGCAGCATCAGGCTACAACCGGATTCCGGTTTGGCGCGCGGTGCTGGCCGATCTGGACACCCCGCTGTCGGTTTATCTGAAACTGGCCGACGGTCCCGATGCTTATCTGTTCGAGTCGGTGGAAGGCGGCGAGACCTGGGGTCGTTATTCGTTTATCGGTTTACCCTGTGCGAAGCGCATTGAAGTCCGCGGGCAGGAAGTCACTGTCTACCGGCACGGCCGCATCGCAGAGCAGATCAGCACACCCGATCCGTTGCAGTGGATCGCCGAACGGAAGCAGCGCTACCGTGCGCCGGAGCTGGCTGATTTACCGCCGTTTACCGGCGGCCTGGTCGGTTATTTCGGGTATGAGACCGTTCAATACCTGGAGCCGCGTCTGGCCACTGGCGACAAGCACGATCAGCTCGATACGCCGGATATCGTGCTGCTGGAGTCGATGCAGGTCGCGGTATTCGATAATCTGGCCGGGCGTCTGTATCTGATCGTCAACGCCGATCCGGCCG
This sequence comes from Lysobacterales bacterium, assembly GCA_028289465.1. Classification (GTDB taxonomy): domain Bacteria; phylum Pseudomonadota; class Gammaproteobacteria; order Xanthomonadales; family SZUA-36; genus JANQPM01. Next base: position 13,263 of record JANQPM010000017.1, read on the forward strand.
AGGCGGATGCGTGGGAGAAAGCCCAGCGCCGTCTGGATCAACTGACCCACCGGCTGCGCTGCGGCAGCCCGGGATATAACGATGTCGTGACCGGTGGCGGTCTGGACGAATCCGATTTCCGGTTCGTCTTCAACCGGTCGGACTTTATCGCCGCGGTGGAACGATCCAAAGAACTGATTTTCGCCGGCGATATTTTCCAGGTGGTGCTGTCCCAGCGCATGTCGGTACCGTTCAATGCACGGCCGTTGGATGTTTACCGTGCGCTGCGCGCATTAAACCCGTCACCGTATATGTATTTTCTGCATCTGGGCGCGACCCAGATCGTCGGGTCGTCGCCCGAAGTGCTGATTCGTGTGCAGGACGGTGAGGCGGTGCTGCGGCCGATTGCCGGAACCCGGCCGCGCGGCGGCGATGCGGAACAGGATGCGGCGCTGGCCCGCGAGCTGATTAACGACCCGAAGGAGCGCGCCGAGCACTTGATGCTGATCGACCTGGGCCGCAACGATATCGGCCGCGTCTGCGAGACCGGTTCGGTCGAACTAACCGACCATATGGTGATCGAACGCTACTCGCATGTCATGCATATTGTCAGCCAGGTCAAAGGCCGGTTGCGCGAAGGCCTGGGCGCAATGGATGCCATTCGGGCCGCGTTTCCGGCCGGCACGCTATCCGGCGCGCCGAAAATCCGCGCAATGGAAATTATTAATGACCTGGAGCCGGTCAAACGCAATATCTACGCCGGCGCGGTTGGCTACATCAACTGGCACGACAATGCCGACCTGGCGATTGCCATTCGCACCGCGGTGATCAAAGACGGCCAGCTCCATGTGCAGGCCGGGGCCGGTATCGTGGCCGATTCCGATCCGCAAAAGGAATGGGACGAGACCATGAACAAGGGCCGGGCGCTGATCAGTGCAGTCAGCAGCGCGTCGAAAGGACTATAAGGCACCGTCTATGCTGCTGATGATCGACAATTACGATTCGTTTACCTACAACCTGGTGCAGTATCTGGGCGAACTGGGTGCCGAAGTGGCCGTGCACCGCAACGACCAGATCACGGTCGATGAAATCCGTGCGCTGCGGCCCGAGCATATCGTGATTTCCCCGGGCCCGTGCACGCCGAATGAGGCCGGTATCTCGCTGGAAGTGGTCAGTGAACTGGCCGGGGAGGTGCCGATACTCGGCGTATGCCTGGGCCACCAGGCTATCGGTCAGGCATTCGGCGGCAAAGTGGTGCGCGCACGGCAGGTCATGCACGGCAAGACCTCGCTGATGCACCACGACGGCAACGGGGTGTTCGAGGGCCTGGAAAACCCGTTTGAAGCCACCCGCTACCATTCGCTGATCTTGGAGCAGGCGTCGATGCCCGATTGCCTGCAAGTCACGGCGTGGACCCGCCGCGAGGACGGCAGCAATGACGAGATCATGGGGCTGCGGCACAAAACGCTGGCGCTGGAAGGCGTGCAGTTTCACCCCGAGTCGATATTGACCCATTGCGGCCATGAGCTGCTGCGTAATTTTCTTAAGAAGAAGCCGGGTTGATGGATATCAGGCAGGCACTGGACCGGCTGGCCGCGTCGCGTCATCTGAGCGAGGCTGAAATGGGCGCGGTTATGCGCCAGATCATGTCCGGTGAGGCGCATGATGCGCAGATCGGTGCGTTTTTGCTGGCGCTGCGCGTTAAAGGCGAGACCATAGATGAGATCACCGGTGCGGTGCGCGTAATGCGTGAAATGGCCAGCGGCGTTGCGGTCAGCGGCGACCATTTGGTCGATATCGTCGGTACCGGCGGTGACGGCGCCAATTTATTCAATGTTTCCACCGCAAGCTGCTTTGTTGTCGCCGCCGCCGGCGGCCAGGTCGCAAAGCACGGCAATCGAGCGGTCTCCAGCAAATCCGGCAGTGCAGACGTACTGGAATCCGCCGGTATCCGCCTGGACCTGAATCCGGATCAGGTTGCCCGCTGCGTTCGCGAAACCGGCGTCGGCTTTATGTTTGCCCCGGTGCATCACAGCGCGATGAAGCATGTGATCGGCGCGCGCCGTGCGCTGGGCCTCAGAACCGTTTTCAATATTCTCGGGCCGATGACCAACCCCGCCGGCGTCAGTCGCCAGTTGATCGGCGTCTACGAACGCCGGCTTTGCCGGCCGATGGTCGAGGTATTGCAGCGCCTCGGCGCCGAGCATGTGATGGTTGTGCACGCCGATGACGGCCTGGACGAAATCAGCCTGGCTGCAGCGACTCATGTCGTCGAGGCCAAGGCCGGACATATCCGCGAATTTCAGATTTCACCCGAGGACTTCTCGCTGGACCGTGCCGACCTGGAACCGCTCAGCGTACAGGATGCAGCGCAGTCGCTGGCGTTGATTCGGCTCGCGCTGACCGGCGACGGTTCGGACCGCGCGCGCCGGGCAGCCGATGTGATTGCGTTAAACGCCGGTGCAGCGCTTTATGTGGCCGGCCTGGAAGCCACGCTGGCCGCCGGCGTTGAACGTGCCGGTGCCGTCATTGCGGACGGCAGTGCGTGGCAGCGCTTGCAGCAGTTGGCCGCGTTAAGCCAGTCTTTTCGGGCCGATGGCTGAACTGCCGTCGATACTGAAGAAAATCCTGGCCACCAAGGCCGGCGAGGTTCGGCAGCGTGCGCAGGCCAGACCGCTTGCCGAATTGTCTGCGATGGCGGCGGATTTACCGGATACCCGGGGTTTCTGCCGCGCGCTGGCCGATAGCGCCCGCCGGGGCGTTGCGGTTATTGCGGAAGTGAAAAAGGCTTCCCCCAGCGCCGGTGTGATTCGGCCGGATTTCGATCCGCCGGCGATTGCCCGGAGTTATGCTCAGGCCGGTGCGACCTGCCTTTCGGTACTGACCGACGAACGGTATTTTCACGGCCATGACACTTACCTGCAAGCCGCTCGTGCGGCCTGCGAGTTGCCGGTGCTGCGCAAGGATTTCACCATCGACGCCTGGCAGGTCTACGAGGCACGTACCCTCGGTGCGGATGCAATCCTGCTAATCGTTGCGGCGCTGGGCGATGCCGCGCTGTTCGAATTGTCGACGCTGGCACTGGAGCTGGGGATGGACGTTCTGGTCGAGGTGCACAATCAAACGGAACTGGAGCGCGCGCTGCAAACGGCATCGCCGTTGATCGGCATCAATAACCGCGACCTGCACAGCTTCAGCACCGATCTGGCAACTACCGAAGAGCTGGTCATGCGAATACCGCAGGACCGGCTGGTCGTCACCGAGAGCGGGATTCACACTCGGGACGATGTCCGCCGCATGCAGGCGGCCGGAGTCGGCGCTTTTCTGGTTGGCGAAGCCTTTATGCGTGAAGACGATCCGGGTTCAGCCTTGCGGCGGCTTTTTCCCGGTCATTGAGCGAAGCATGGTCTTTGCACACACTAAGCGCGTTGAATAAGGATCGTGCCGGTGTCCAAGCACAAGAAACTCAAGCTGCACGGTTTTAATAATCTGACCAAGTCGCTGAGCTTCAATATCTACGATATCTGCTATGCCGAAGCACCCGCGGAAAGGCGGCGCTATCTCGACTATATCGACGAGGAATACAACGCCGAGCGGCTGACCAATATTTTGACCGACGTTGCGCACATCATCGGCGCCAATATTCTGAATGTCGCCCGGCAGGACTACCAACCGCAGGGTGCCAGCGTCACGATGCTGATCGCCGAGGAACCGACCGCCCAGGCCGACGGCATGGAGCGTGCGAAACCGGGACCGCTGCCGGAGACCGTGCTGGCCCATCTGGACAAAAGCCATATTACCGTGCACACCTACCCGGAATCTCATCCGCATAACGGCATCTGCACCTTTCGTGTCGATATCGACGTTTCCACCTGCGGCGTGATCTCACCGTTAAAGGCGCTGAACTATCTGATTCACAGTTTCGATTCCGACGTGGTCGTGCTGGATTACCGGGTGCGCGGCTTTACCCGCAATGTACGCGGCCGCAAGCACTTTATCGACCACCGAATCGAATCTATTCAGGATTTTCTATCCAGGGACACGCGCCATGCCTATCAGATGGTGGACGTCAACGTGTACCAGGAAAACATGTTTCATACCAAGATGCTGCGAAAGGACTTCGATTTGCAGCAGTATCTGTTTGGCCGTTCGGCAGAAGAGCTGGCCGGCCGCGACCGCCGGCGCGTCGAGCGGCATTTGAAACGGGAAATGCAGGAATTGTTCTACGGCCGCAACATGTCGGGCTGAAAAGGAGTCTCGCGCCCGCTTCTTTCGTAGCGTAGGTGGAGTCAGATGGGCGGTTTCACGATAGTGAAGAAGCCTTCTGGCGAAACCGTTAAGCGCGTGCAGGCTAAGCCAGACGTGCTTAACGGTGCCTGCTGGCCGGCTTCTTTGCCGTTGGCAAAACCGCCAGCCAAGTCACCTGCACTGCGATTTCGCGATAGCGAAGCCTTCTGGCGCAGCCGTTAAGCGCGTGTGGACGAAAACCGCAACCGCACACCCTAACGGCTTCCCAGTCTAGCTTCTTTCCTTCGAAACCGCCAGACTGTGCAGCCGGGGCTACAGCGTACAACTAACGCGCGACCCCTCTGGTGCCGCTCGCGTTGCTCGCTCACCCAACCGGGAGAGCAAGCCTAGAGAAGCTTGGCGGTTTGCGCAGCGCGCAAGAAGCCATGCTTCACGGCGCCCGCTCCGGCGGGTCGCCTGCGGCTCCAAGTGGTCTAGGTACCGCCTCGCTCCTGGCTTCGGGCGTGCGTCGATAAGGATTCCAACGATATGGATGCATTGTCCATCAACCAGCTTCGAAAGACCTATGCCAACGGTGTGGAGGCACTGAAAGGCATCAGCCTGCGCGTGGAGGAAGGGGATTTCTTCGCGCTGCTGGGTCCGAACGGCGCCGGCAAGTCCACACTGATCGGCATCGTCTCCTCCCTGGTCAATGCGACCGGCGGTGAAGTCAAGGTTTTTGGCACCAGCGTGCAAGCCGACCGCTCCCGCGCGATGAGTCATATCGGACTGGTGCCGCAGGAAATCAATTTCAATCAGTTCGAGCGGCCCTGGGACATTCTGCTTAACCAGGCCGGCTACTACGGCATTCCTCGAAAGCTGGCCAGGCAGCGCGCCGAGCGGTATTTGAAACAGCTTGATTTATGGGACAAGCGGGATACATCGTCGCGCACGCTGTCCGGCGGCATGAAACGCCGGCTGATGATTGCCAGAGCCATGGTGCATGAGCCCCGGCTGCTGATCCTGGATGAGCCGACAGCCGGGGTGGATATCGAGATTCGCCGGTCGATGTGGGAATTTATCCAACAGATCAACGATGCCGGTACCACCGTGATTCTGACGACTCACTACCTGGAGGAAGCCGAGCAGTTGTGCCGCCATATTGCGATTATCGACCACGGCGAAATCATTGAGAACACCACGATGAAGTCGTTGCTGTCCAAGCTGGATGTGGAAACCTTTGTGCTGGACTTGCGCGAATCCGTCTTCGAGCCGCCGCAAATCGACGGTATGCAGATCGCCCAGCGGGACGAAAACACGCTGGAGGTTTCGCTGCCGAAGCAGAAGTCCCTGAATGCCTTGTTCGGCGCGCTGGACAGCCGCGGCCTGCATGTACTGTCCATGCGCAACAAGGCCAATCGGCTGGAAGAATTGTTCCTACGCCTGGTCGACAAGAATGCGCAGCAGAACGGCGGGGGTTCGCAATGAATGCGCGGGTCATCTGGGTCGGCTACAAGACCCTGGTCATCAAAGAGGTGACCCGCATTCTGCGTATCTGGAGCCAGACCATCATTCCGCCTGCCATTACCATGACGCTGTATTTCGTCATCTTCGGCAATCTGATCGGCAGGCGCATTGGCGATATGGGCGGGTTCGACTATATGCAGTTTATCGTGCCGGGCCTGGTAACGATGTCGGTCATCACCAACTCCTACGGCAATATCGTTTCTTCGTTTTTCGGCGCGAAATTCGGTAAATATATCGAGGAGCTGCTGATTTCGCCGCTGCCAAGCTGGGTAATCATGGCCGGCTATGTCACCGGGGCGGTGGTGCGCGGGCTGATGGTCGGCGCTGTGGTGACATTGATCGCGCTGTTTTTCACCAAGCTGGAAGTCCATAGCTGGCCGGTGACCTTGTCGGTCATTTTGCTGACGGCGATATTATTTGCACTGGCCGGGCTGATTAATGCGATTTTTGCGCAGAAGTTCGACGATATCGCGATTGTTCCGACTTTTGTGCTGACCCCGCTGACCTACCTGGGCGGCGTATTCTATTCCATCAGCCTGCTGCCCGAATTCTGGCAGCGGGTATCCGCGTTTAATCCGATCCTGTATGTGGTTAACGCGTTTCGCTGGGGTGTGCTCGGGGTCTCGGATGTGCCGCTGACCCATGCCTACGGCATTATAATACTGGCAGTGGCGGTGCTTGGCGCAGCCTGTCTGTATCTGTTGCACCGCGGAACCGGACTGAGGACCTGACAGCGTGGCGACTACCTCAAAGCCATTCAAGCCGCAGCGGCGCGACCCGTGTTTCTGTAACAGCGGCAAGCGCTTTAAATCCTGTTGCGGCAGTCTGGCCGTGCCTCGCAAGCCGCCGCACGGCGTACATGTCGTACACGATTTTCTGGACCCGGAGAGCTGTGCCGACCTGACCGCGTTCGCCGAGCGGCAGCAACGCGACTGGCTGACGGTGGTCGATGTGGAAAACAGCACTCCGGATAAAATCGTCAGAAAGCGCGATGACCGCCGCATCACCGAATCGGTGGAAATGGGCGAGCGCCTGGACGATGTAAAGCAGTGGCTGCGCAGGGCTGTCACCGATCATATTCAGCCGGCCTATGGAAATACCATCGAATGGTTCGAAAAACCGCAGCTCCTGCGCTATACACCGGGCGGCTACTACGCCGGGCATGCGGACAATGCCCATTACGACGTTGACCAGGATGTCTGGGTCAAGACGCTGGACCGGGAAGTCAGCGTGCTTATCTACATCAACGACGAATACCAAGGCGGCGCGCTGAACTTCCAGAAATTCAACTACTGCTACCGGCCTCAGGCCGGCGATTTGGTGTTTTTTCCGTCCGATCACCGCTATTTGCACGAAGCGGAAAAGCTGACCTCGGGGCTGCGCTACGCTATCGTAAGCTGGATGGCGGAATCCGGTCTGGAACGAGTCCGCTCGGCGCCGCCCTCGATCGCCGTATTCATGTCATAATGCACGCCTAAACGAGAACTCTACGCGCTACTGGATTCAATAATGACTGATCAACACGCGAGCAAAGCTCCGCGCCATTGGGGCGTAATCACGGTATTCGTACTCACCGCTCTAATCTCTGTCACGCTGGTGCCCTGGTATGGCTTCAGCGAGGGCTATAGCGGCTGGGCCTGGGTTTTTGCAGTGCTTTTTTTGTACCTGAACGGCATCGGCATCGGCAGCGGCTATCACCGTCTGTGGTCGCACCGGGCCTATAAGGCGCACTGGAGCCTGCGGCTGTTCCTGGCTGTCTGGGGTGCCCAGGCGCTGCAGAACAGTATTCTGGTCTGGTCGGCGCGCCACCGCATGCACCACCGGCATGTGGACGACAACGATCAGGACCCGTATTCGATCGGCCGCGGCTTCTGGTATGCCCATATCGGCTGGATGCTGCGGAATTATCCCGCGGGGGCGGTGAATATGGATCTGGTCAAGGACCTGCAGCGCGATCCGATTGCTGCCTGGCAGCACCGCTGGTACTGGCCGCTGACGCTGTTTATGAATGCCGGCGTTCCGCTGCTGCTCGGCTGGGCCGTCGGGGATTTATGGGGCGTGTTCCTGCTGGCCGGCGTGCTGCGCCTGTTCGTCAACCACCATTTCACCTTCTTCATCAATTCGCTGGCCCATATGTGGGGGCGGCAGCCGTACAGCGATGAGCATACGGCCAAGGACAACTGGTTCATTTCCATATTGACCTATGGCGAGGGTTATCATAATTTCCATCACACCTTCCAGAACGACTACCGCAACGGCGTACGTTGGTGGCAGTTCGATCTGAACAAGTGGTTTATCTCATTGTGCAGCATGGCCGGTCTGGCCAGCGAGCTGAAGCGGGTTCCGCACTTTAAGATTCTGCGTGCGCGGCTGGCGATGGAATTCAAGCGCGCCAATCGAAGGCTGCAGGTCGAGAAGGACCACAACTGGCGCGATCACCTGGAGCGCGAATACGCCCAATTCATGGATACGGTCAAACAGTGGCAGGCGCTGCAGATGGAAAAAGTCAGTGTCGGCAAGCAGCGTTTGCTGCAGCGCTGGGAGCGGGTGGATTTCCGTACCCGGCTGAAATCACTGGAGTATCTGCTGAAGATGCAGCACAAGCGGGTGGCTCACCTGGCACTGCTGGTGAAGTTGCCGAAGACTTTGTAATCGACCCGCCGCCTACGCAGCGGCCTGCGATTCAATCCGCGGCAGTTTGAAAAAACGCCGGGCGTTCCGAGTGGTCAGTCTGGCGGTCTGCGGCGGGGTTTCGTCGCGGCACGCCGCCAAGGTGCCAATGATCCACGGCAGCCATTGCGGTTCATTGCGGTGTGTCCTGACCTTGGGCCTGAGGCTGCGCGGTTTCAGGTATGGCGCATCGGTTTCCACCATCAGCCGGTTGGCCGGAATGTCGGCGACAATCTCCTTCAAGTGCTCGCCGCGCCGTTCGTCGCAGATCCAGCCGGTAATGCCGATATGGCAGTCCAGTTCCAGATAATCGTGCAGTTCCTCGCGGCTGCCGGTGAAGCAGTGCACGACAGCGTTGGACAGCCGGCTGCGGAACGGCTTCAGGATTTTCAGGAAGTCGTGATGCGCGTCGCGTTGATGCAGAAAGACCGGCAAGCCGGTCTCAGCCGCTATTTCTAGCTGCTGCGTAAACGCAAGGCGCTGACGCTCCCGGGAAGAAAAATCACGGAAGTAGTCGAGTCCGGTCTCGCCGAGTGCGACCACACCATGCTGGCCGGCCAGTTTTTGCAGCAGCTTGCTGGTATGGTCGTCATAGCTGTCCGCGCGGTGCGGGTGAACGCCCGCGGTTGCAAACAATTCGCCAGGGTAGGACTGAGATAGCCGCAGCGCGGCTTTCGAACCATCCTCGCTGGCGCCGGTGACGATGAGCTGCACGACCTCCGCCGCCCGGGCCCGCTGCAGCACTTCGCTGCGGTCTCCGTCGAAAGAATCGTGGGTCAGGTTGCAACCGATATCCACCAGTTCGCCGGTGGTAAAATGGTATTCCGTTTCAGCCGATTCCATAAGTTGTAGGTCCGCGTGACTACCGCTAGGCGACTGGCGCGCATTGTAAGGCTTTTTTTCGAGAAAGGCAGCCCGTCACCGGTATAAACCACCAAAAATATTCGGTGGCTGAGGTATATTTTACCGGGTCAGCCATGCTTGGCGGCAGCAAACCGGCAGCGGGCAAACGGGAGTACCATGGCACCGTGGAAACAACACAGCATAAGAGCCGTCTGAACGCATACTGGCGCCTGATGCGCTTCGACAAGCCGATCGGGATACTGCTGCTGTTGTGGCCGACCTACTGGGCGCTGTGGATTGCCGGATACGGTCGTCCGAGCATCGAGCATATTCTGATATTTGGCGCAGGTGTGGTGCTGATGCGGGCTGCCGGCTGCATCATGAACGACGTCGCCGACCGGAATTTCGACCCGCATGTGGAACGCACCAGACACCGTCCTGTCGCAACGGGAGAAATCTCGGTCCGGCAGGCCCTGGGCGCCTTTCTGCTATTGCTGGCTGTGGCTTTCGGCCTGGTACTGCTGACCAACCCCTTGACCGTTCAACTCGCCTTTGTCGGCGCCGCGCTGGCTGCCAGCTATCCGTTCTTCAAGCGTTTTACCCATTTGCCGCAGGTGGTTTTGGGCGTGGCTTTCGGCTGGGGCATGATCATGGCCTTCTCGGCCGAGCGCAATGCGGTTCCGGAGATCGCATGGTGGCTGCTGGCGGCCAATGTGGTCTGGTCGGTCATCTACGATACCTTGTACGCCATGGTGGACCGCGAGGACGATCTGAAGGTTGGCGTAAAATCCACCGCGATTCTGTTCGGCCGGCACGACTTGCTGGTGCTGCGTCTGCTGAAGATCGCATTTCTGCTGCTGCTGGCCGTGGTCGGTGTGAAGCTAACGCTGGGCTGGACCTACTGGCTGGGCCTCGCGCTGGCCGCCGGCCTGATGCTGCGCCAGCAATGGCAGGTCCGTGACCGCCAGCCCGAGGCCTGTTTTCGAGCCTTTTTGAATCATAACTGGGTCGGGGCGGTCATTTTCTGCGGCCTGCTGCTTCACTACTGGCTTGGCTAATCGGCAAGTTGACGCGCCGGCCGCATCACCCGATCGCATTACAAAGCCGCATCACAGGGCCCGCGCGACGACCCAGGCATCCACCGTTTCGGCCCCGCCGGCCTTCAGTGCCTTGGCGCATTCGTGCAGGGTCGAACCCGTTGTCATCACATCATCCACCAGCGCGATATGTGCGGGCAGCGGCGGGCGGTGTTTTACGGAAAACGCCTTGCGAAGGTTGCGTTGCCGCTGGCGGGCGGATAGTTCGGCCTGGGCGGGTGTCGCCCGGGTTTTTCCGAGCGCTTGGGGCAATACCGGACAATGCAGCCGGGAGCCGGCGTTCACGGCCAGTTCCAGCGACTGGTTAAAGCCGCGCCGGATCAGTTTCATTCGGCTCATCGGCACCGGCACCAGCGCATCAGGCACGCGCTGTCCGGTTGCGGCGACCCAGTCCGCCAGCAGCGAACCGAGCACGCGGCCGGCGGCAAGCTGCCGGCGGAATTTGAAGTGTTGAATCAAACCGTTGACCGGATAGGTATAGATATACGGCGCCAGCGTCTGATCAAACGCCGGTGAACGGTGCAGACAGGCGCCGCAGCGCGTCTGATCGGACCCTTCTAGCGGCCGCGCGCACTGCCGGCAGGCGGGGCCGGTTACCGTCAGGTCGGCCAGGCAGGGATCGCAGATATCGCGCGCGGTAGCCGGGCCGCGGCATAATATGCAGCGACCCGGGAAGAACCGGAACGACAGCCGTTCCAGCCAACCGCTTTGCTTGTCAACCATTGCTGGTGGAATTTGGTTGACAGGCGATTCACCCCTTTTCATACTGCCCGCTCTGTGACCTTCGCATTGGTTTTCCGGGAGATTTCACTATGGCAAAGCCCTCGGCGGAACGCAATCCGGGCACCGCGTGGACGCTTGACCGCGCACGGGCCTTGTTTCAACAGCCGTTCAACGATCTGCTGTTCGATGCGCAGACGGTGCATCGCCGGCACTTTCCGGCCAATCAGGTGCAGATCAGTACGCTGCTCAGCATCAAAACCGGTGGCTGTCCCGAGGATTGCAAATACTGCCCGCAGAGTATTCGCTACGACACCGGCTTGGAAAAACAGGCCCTGATGCCGGTCGAAGAAGTGGTCGAGGCCGCGCGCGCAGCACGCGCCAGAGGGGCTACGCGCTTTTGCATGGGGGCTGCGTGGCGACGGCCCAAGGACCGCGATATCGACGCGGTGATCGAACGGGTTGCGGCAGTGCGGGATCTCGGCATGGAAACCTGCCTGACGCTGGGCATGCTGACCCGAGAACAAGCCGACCGGCTGGCCGGGTCCGGGCTGGACTACTACAACCACAACCTCGACACCTCGCCGGAATACTATTCGGAAGTCATCACCACCCGCAGTTATGAAGACCGGCTCGAAACCCTGGCCAACGTCCAGCAGGCCGGCATGAAAGTCTGTTGCGGCGGTATCGTCGGCATGGGCGAGAAGCGCGATGACCGGGTCGGCCTGCTGGTGCAACTGGCGAATCTGTCGCCGCAGCCGCAAAGCGTGCCGATCAATCAGCTTGTCCAGGTGAAAGGTACGCCGCTCGACGGCAGCGACCCGCTGGACCCGCTGGAATTCGTCAGAACCATTGCCGCGGCGCGCATCATGATGCCGAAATCGGTTGTCCGGCTGTCTGCCGGCCGTACGGATATGACCGATGAGCTGCAGGCCCTGTGTTTCTTCGCCGGCGCTAATTCGATTTTTTATGGCGATAAGCTACTGACCACCGATAACCCCGAAGCGCAGCATGACCGGCAGTTATTTGAACGTCTGGGCCTGGCAGCCACCGCGGACGGTGATCCGGTCCAGCTCGCCTAGCCGCCGGCATTCGCCCGGCAGGATTCGCTCACGGTGAAAACCGATTCGCTGACCCGGACATTGCAGCGCCGGCTCGAAGGCACCGCGCAGACCGGCCTTAGGCGTCGGCGTATTCCGCTCGCCGCTGCCGGCCCGGCGGCGGCACGGCTGGATGGCCGTACGCTGACCGATTTTTGCAGTAACGACTATCTGGGGCTGTGGTCCGATCCGGCGCTGATTGCGGCGTTCAAAAAAGGCGCGGACGAATACGGCGTCGGCAGCGGGGCATCGGCCTTGATCTCCGGTTACAGCGATGCGCATCGCGAGCTGGAGGCCGCGCTGGCGAATTATTTGCAGCGCGATGCCGTCGTGCTCTTTTCCAGCGGTTATCTGGCCAATCTGGCTGTCGCGACCGCACTGGTCGGGCGCGGCGATACGATCATCGAAGACAAGCTCAACCACGCGTCGCTGATCGACGGGGGCCGGCTAAGCGATGCCCGCATGCGCCGCTACCGGCATGCCGATTCGAATGCGCTGCGGCAGCGGCTGAAAAGCGCGCCGGACGGACAGCGGCTGGTGTTGACCGATGGCGTGTTTTCCATGGACGGTGACCTGGCGCCACTGACCGATCTGGTCGAGTACTGTCACCGCTACCAAGCCTGGCTGGCCGTAGACGACGCGCATGCGCTGGGCGTGCTCGGTCCTGCCGGCCGGGGTACGGTCGCCGGCCGCTGGTCTCAGCAGCAGGTACCGGTATTGATCGGCACCCTCGGCAAGGCCTTTGGAACCGCCGGTGCGTTCGTTGCCGGCAGCCAGGTGCTGGCCGATGCGCTGGTGCAGTGGGGCAGAACCGGCATCTATACCACGGCGATGCCGCCGGCGCTGGCCGTAGCGACCCGTGCGGCACTGGACCTGGTCAGGAAGGCCGACGACCGGCGGCGCCGGCTGAGCGAACATGTTGACCGGTTTCGCCACGGAGCAGCGCAAGCCGGTCTGCCGCTGCTGCCTTCCGAGACGCCGATCCAGCCGCTGCAGGTTGGTGATGCGCAGGCCGCCGTGAATCTGGCCCGGCAATTGCGGCAGCGGGGCCTGCTGGTCAGCGCCATTCGTCCGCCGACCGTGCCCGAAGGTACCTCGCGTCTGCGGATTACCTTGTCCGCGGCCCATCGCTCGGCGGATATCGAACGCCTGCTGCAGGCGCTGGCAGAATGCCTGGCGTTAGGGTGAGCAACGAACTGAACATCGACGTGTGCGGCCGTGGCCGCGATGTGGTGATGCTGCATGGCTGGGCGACGCATTCGGCCGTTTTCCAGCCGCTGGTCGATGTGCTGCAGCGCGAATTCCGGCTTCACCTGGTCGATCTGCCCGGACATGGCAGAAACCGGGACTGCGGTCTGCCGCTGTGCCCGGAAACCGTCGCCGCGGCGCTGATCGACCGGCTGCCGAATGCGGTATGGCTGGGCTGGTCCCTCGGTGGCTTGATTGCGCTGACAGCAGCGCTGAAAAATCCGGACAGCGTGGAACGCCTGGTCTTGATGAACGCCAGCCCGTGTTTGATTGCTCAGCCCCACTGGCCGGCCGGCGTCGGCGCCGACTGGTTTGCGGAATTCCTGGCCGGTGTCAAACATCGAAAAAGCCATGCGCTGCAGCGATTCTACGCGCTGTGTGCAGCCGGTTCGGCATCGGCTGTCACCCAGCTACGCTATCTGAAAACCGTTTGCGGCCCGAAGACCATTGGCAGCCCGAAAACCGCCAGCAGAGCGGCGTTGCCGCGCCGGCAGGCGCTGATCGAAGGCCTTAAGGCGCTGCGGGACTACGATTACAGTCGGCATTTGCACCGGATTCGAATACCGGTTCTGATCCTGGGCTCGGAACAGGACAAAGTCGTACCGGCAGCCGCAACTGATATGCTGGCCGGGCATCTGGTACGCGGTCAGGGACATATGATTGCCGGCGCCGGCCATTTGCCTTTTCTGAGCCACACTGACGTTGTGCTGGACCATCTGCGGCGTTTTCTGTCCCCGGAACGGAAGCTTGCACATGGTTGATCAGCGGCTGGACAGTTTCCGGGTGCGGCAGTCATTCGACCGTGCGGCAGCGGACTATGAAGCCAATGCGGTGCTGCAACGGGAAGTCGGCGAGCGGCTGCTGGAGCGGCTGGGCTATCTGGACATCGACCCGAGCTGCATTCTCGATCTCGGTTGCGGCACCGGCTTGCAGGCCGGGGCTCTAAAAGAGCGTTATCAATCCGCCGCCGTTATCGCGGCGGACTTCGCACCGGCAATGCTCAAACAGGTGCGCAAACACAGCCGCTGGCGCCGGCCGCTGCTGCCGGTTGGTGCCGATGCGCTCAAACTGCCGTTCGCCGCACGCAGCGCCGATCTGATTTTTTCCAACCTGGCCATGCAGTGGTGCGATACATTGCCGGACTTGTTCAATGAATGCCGCCGCGTTCTGAGGCCCGGTGGGCTGCTGCTGTTTTCCACCTTCGGGCCGGACACGCTACATGAGCTGCGCAACGCCTGGGGTGCGGTCGATCGCCAGGTGCATGTGAATCAGTTTTTGGATATGCACGATATCGGCGATTTTCTGTTGCTGGCCGGTTTTGCAAATCCGGTGATGGATGCCGAGCGTATTTGTCTGGAATACGGGACTGTCGGCCAACTGATGAAGGAACTCAAGGCGATCGGCGCCCATAATCTGAATGCGGGCCGCCCGGCCGGTTTGACCGGGCGGTCCAAAATGCAGGCCATGGTGCGCCACTACGATCAGTTCCGCCGTAACGATCGCTACCCGGCAACCTATGAGGTGCTTTACGGTACCGCCTGGGAACCGGCAGAAGGACAGCCGCGCCGGGTGGGGGATGGCGAAGTCGTGCATTTTTCGGTCGAACACCTCAAGGGCAGCCGCAGGGGATAGCCGATGCAGCGGATTTTGGTGACAGGTACAGATACGGAAATCGGCAAAACCGTCGTGACCGCCGGCCTGATTTCGGCGCTGGTGGCCAAAGGCCGGCGGGTTGCCGGCTTCAAGCCGGTCGCGTCCGGCTGCGAGATGACGCCCGGCGGCCTGCGCAATGCGGATGCGGTCGCGATACGCCGGGTCGCGAATGTACCGTTGCCCTATGAGCAGGTTAATCCGTGGGCTTTCAAGCCGGCCATCGCGCCGCATATCGCGGCAATTGCGGAAGGCGTTTCGATCGAGCCCGAAGGGTTTGCGGCGACCCTGGACGGGCTCGATGCGGATATCGCAGTCATTGAGGGTGTCGGCGGTTGGTGCGTGCCGTTGGACTCGCACATCATGTTAAGCGATCTGGCGGGAACCCTGGGTGCGAAAATCGTCGTGGTTGTCGGTCTGCGCCTGGGTTGCCTGAACCATGCCGAGCTGACCCTCAGGCGGATTGAGGCGGATGGACTGACAGCGGTCGGCTGGATTGCGAATCAGGTGGATCCGGCGATGCAGGCACTGGAGGAAAATTTTAGCTGGCTGTCGGAGCGGCTTTCGGTACCGTGTCTGGGCCGCATTCCGTATGGCGTGATTCGGCCGGACGCGGTTGGACAATTGTTGCAAACCGGCCCGTTGTGGTCAGAACCGGAAAGCACCGCTTGACACGTTTTATCTTTGTCAAAAGATTTAACAATACGTAACAGTATGGTGGCCCGGTTTTCGCTATGCTTGCATCGTTGGTGTTGCAGCGACGCCAACATACCCCTCAAAGGGCCGGTTTCCCCCCCGAGCCGGCCCTTTACTTTATCCAGAAGCTTTTTCAGCCCGCCCGAGTCCATTAGCTCAAGTTCATTAATCCGGGTACGTTACTCATTGCTTAACCCTGTACGGGTAGTCGCGAACCATGATCGCTGTGGCTTCAAACCTTATGGCCGGTGCGGCAATGCGAGATAGTCCAACGACTGCATTTCCTGCAAGCGGCTGACGGTGCGCCGAAATTCGAACTGCAGACGCTGACCGCGATACAGATTCTCCAGATCATCGGCCGCGGTAATGATCAGCTTTACCTGGCGGTCGTAAAACTCGTCCACCAGCGTGATAAAGCGCCTGGCCTGATCGGACTGCGGTTCGTCGAGCTGCGGGACATTTGACAGTAGTACCGTGTTAAAGGCCCTGGCCAGTTCGATATAGTCCGCGGCACCGCGGGGTTTCGCACAAAGCTCGGCGAAATCGAACCAGATCACGCCGTCCCCGCGACAGCGGCTGTGGAAATTCCGGCCGTTAATCACCAGTTTCGGATCATCCAGGCATTCTCCGGGCGCGATCTCACGAAAGTAGCGCTGCAACTGGTCGTCGGCGCGCTGATCCAGCGGCCAGTGATAGATTTCGGCTTTTTTCAGGATTCTCAGCCGGAAATCGACGTTGCCGGTCAGCTCCAGGACCTGGGTATGCGCTTTGATCAAGTCGATCGCCGGCAGGAATTTGGCCCGCTGCAGGCCGTCCCGATACAGTTCGTCGGGTGGAATATTGGACGTTGCGATCAGTGTCACGCCGTTTTGAAACAGACCGTCCAGCAGCCCTCCCAGCAACATTGCATCGGCGATATCGGTAACAAAGAATTCGTCGAAGCACAGCACCCTGGCCCGTTCTGCCCACGCTTTGGCGATTTGCGGCAACGGGTCCCGTTGTTTCGCCCGCATCCTCAGCGCATCGTGCACGCGCTGCATGAAGCGATGGAAATGCAGCCGGGTTTTGTTCTGCTGCGGCAGGGTGTCGAAAAACAAGTCCATCAGAAAGGTCTTGCCGCGACCGACCCCGCCCCATAGATAGAGGCCCTGAACCGGGTCCGGCTGACGCCGGGCGAACCGGGAAAACAGATTACGGTCGGGGCGTTCGGCGGTCGCCAGTTGGCGGTAAATACGATCCAGTGCCTCGGCCGCGCGATCCTGGGCCGGATCGGGTTCAAAACCCCGTGCTGCGACAGTGTCCCGGTAATGCTGAAACAGATGACCGGGCATCAAGCGGTTTTAGATACCGCTGCCTGCAAGGGTAGCTGAGCGCGGACACCGTTTTTAACTAAACCGCGCAGGTCCATCAGTCGGCGGTGGAAAAAGTGCCCGGTTTGCTCCATGACCAGTAGTTCCACGGCCGGTTCCAGGCCGGCAGCCCATTCGTATACCGCGTCCGGCGAGACCACGTCGTCCTCATCGCCTTGTACCACCAGCCACGGGCAGCCGGGATGGTCGAGCCGGGTGAACTCGAAGCGCTGGACCGGAGGCGCGATGGAGATCAACTGACCCAGCTCCAGGTTTTGTGCCGCTCTCAGGCTGACGTACGCGCCGAATGAGAAGCCGCCGAGCCACAGTTTGTCTTCCGGACGGACGCGGCGAACCCAGTCCACTAGCGCCAGTACATCGTCGGTTTCTCCGTAGCCGTCGTCGTACTGCCCTTCGCTTTCGCCGACGCCGCGATAATTGCAGCGTACGGTGCGCAGGCCGAGTTCGCGCAAGGAGCGGTCCAGGATGGTCACCACTTTGTTGTGCATGGTGCCGCCATGCTGCGGATGCGGATGGCACAGGACCGCGGTCACCGGCTGCGCGGAGGCGCCATCGGCAACGTCAGTAATGCATTCAAGCAGGCCGGCCGGCCCGCGCAGGCGGATATCCTGGCGTTTTTCGGGGAAATACTCAGGATGCTTTAGCGGTTCCTCGGGTACCATAGGCTGCCTGTCGGTTTTCGGACTGACCATGATACCCCAGCGCCGCGCGGGGCAGCAAAGCATGGCAATACCGCGCCCAGTGCACCGGAACGTCGGTTCGGCCGGCGTATCAGGAGTGGTTTTGAATTGTCGAGCTAGGAATAGTCTACGGTGAACTTTCTGGCCCACCACATGTTGGCCGGGCCTGATCCGGGCTGCCAGCTCGGCAGCTGGCTTGGCGACTTCGTTCGCGGCACCAGAGGCGTCGACGACTATCCGCCACCGGTACGGACCGGTATACGACTGCATCGGGCATTGGATACCTGGGTCGACCGGCATCCGCTGACCCTGGCGGTCAAGACGCAATTGGGATCGATCTACCGCCGCTACGGCGGCATCATCCTGGATGTTGCGCTGGATTGGCAGCTCGCCGTTCACTGGCCGCGCTGGCACGCCGAAGAACTGGACCGGGTCGAGGACCGGGCGTATGCGCTGCTGGAGAAGCACTGGCAAATATTGCCGGCGGGTCTGAAACGCTTCGTCGGCTATGCCAGGCCGAAGAAACTGTTATCGAACTATGGTTCGGCAGCGGTGGTTCAGTCGGTGCTGGCCGGAATCGGCCGGCGCCTTAGGCACGACAATCCCCTGAACGATACCGCTTCGCTGCTTGCGGATATGGAAAACCGGTTTACCGACTACTGCCTGCTGATTTACCCCGAGGCTCAAGGGTTTGCATTCGGCTGGCTGTCGGAAAACGCGATGTCCACCACCACCGGGTCGTGGTCGGAAGAACGGAAAACGCCGGCCGGGTAGCCGGGCGGGTATTCGGGATAGCCGGAATTAATATGCCAGACACCGGCCCAGGCCAGCCGGTCGGTCAATGCCGGGCTGAAGAATGCATAGTCCAGACTGCCCAGTTCGCCGCGGTAGTTATAGCTGTAGTAGGGCGATGAGGAGAAGACTTCCACCGCGTCCTGCCAGCCTAAAGCTTTCAGACGGGTAATCGGATCTTCCAGGCGGTAGGCATTGAAGTCGCCGAGCATTAACTGCTTGTTTACATCGTACTGCTGCGCCAGTTGGCTCATCCACTCATGCACGCGAACGGCCGCATCGAGCCGCGATTGATTCCAGCAGCCCTGACCGTCGGACTGGTCGGCGTCGGGACCCCCAGCCGGGCAGCGTCCCTTGGACTTCAAGTGGTTGACCGCGATCAGCAGTTTCTCGCCGGATTGTCGATGCGTGAATAGCTGCGCGACCGGCGGGCGCGAGAGCTCGGTAAACAACGGGCCGGTCAACACCTCGGCCGGTGCTGCCGGGGCGACCACATCGGCCCGGTACAGAATGCCGACCCGTATCGGACCGCTGGCCGCGTAGCCCTCGACAACGACGGCCTGCCATGCATTCGATGCCCCGGCACTGTTCAGCCCGGCGGCCAGGTCCTGAATTGCGCTGGCCGGCCCGAAGCCGTCGTTTTCCAACTCGGTCAGCGCCAGCACATCGGCTGCCGATTGCTGCACGGCAGCCAGCAGGCGGCGTCGCTGTTCCTGAAACGCCTCAAGCGACCGGGCGCCGCGCAGGCCCGGAAAGCCACCGCCCGCGCCGTCGCCGTTGAAATAGTTTTCCAGGTTGAAACCGACAACGCGCAAAGCCGCTTTCTGCGGCAGTTTTGGCACGCCGCCGGGGTTATCGCTGGCGGCGATGGACTCCAGGATGACTTCGTAACGGCCTGACGCCTGTGTCAGCACACCGGACAGGTCGAACACCCGGTCACCGACCGCATCAATGTCCTGTGGGCCGCCACTCCCGGGAAACACCAGGTTCAGCCGGCGTTCGCGGTTGCGCTTGGCAGCGGCTACTGCCGCCGGTCCGGGCAGCCGGTATTCCGTCGGCGCCCGCAGCGGGTGCTCCAGCGACACGCCGAAGCGTCCGTTTGACACCAGCGAGTAGACATCGGTCACCGCAAGATCCTGGCGGACCTGAATCCGCATGCCTTCCAGTGCTTCGCGTTGTTCTGTGTTCAGCGGCAGGCCGACATCGTGCAGCGGCAGCGGCTGATCCTGCGCGCAGCGCCGGTAACCTTCGATTTGCGTCAGCGCGGTCAGGCTGTGTGGCTGCTGGCCGAGTTCGGCGACGTTGCCGGCAAGCGCAACTTCATCGCCAGCGCGAAATCGCTCGGATAACGGTGCACTGTCCACATACAGCGCATCGGATGTCTGCGGGTCCGAATCGGACAATATCTCTTCGAGATAAAATCCGGTGCCGGGCACAGCCCAGGTCACGATGCCGCGGATGAATACGCTGGTGCCGGGGCGGGGCGACTGCGCCCCGCTACCCTGAATGCCGGCGATCGGTGTGGGTTCCGCGGTGCAAAACAATGCTGACAACTGCCGCAGCGGAGGGGCGGCGGGTCCGGATTCGTCGGGCGTGCCGCAGGCCGCGACAAGCACGGTACACAGCATCGCAAACCAGAGCCGCGCATAAAAAACGCCGCAGGCAGCGGCGTTTCGGTCGATACGGCCTTCGTTCCGGCGCAACATTTACTGCTGGACTTGACCCAGCATGTAGGCAACCGACGCCTCGATCTGTTCATCGCTCAAATCCGAGCGTCCACCCTTGGCCGGCATCAGACCGACGCCGCTGATCGCATTGGCAGCCAGCGCTTCCTGGCCTTTGGTCAGCCGCTCAGTCCAATCCGCCGCTTCCAGGCGCGGTGCGCCGGCAGCACCGGAAGCGTGACAGGCGGCGCAGACCTGGTTGTACAGCATTTCGCCATCCAGGGATCCGTCGAAAGCCGCCGGCCGGGATGCCGCAGCGGCAGCCTGCGCCTCGGCGATCGCAGCCCGTCCTTCCTCGCCGGCGTAAACGCTGCTGATGGGCTTGATGCGCTCCTGAATTCTCGCATCATGGCTCGGGTTTTCGCCCGGCGCGAGCTGGCCGTGGATGTAAAGGGCCAGCAGTGCGATGGCGACGGTAAATACCACTAAGGCCGCGATAATGCTGCTGAAATGCTTGATGAATACTTTATCGTCGTGTTGACTCACTACACACCTCGAAAACCGGCTGACATTTCGCCATCAAGTGAGGGCTAATCGGCCGCTTAGTATACCGGCTAGCCCTCTGCTGTGGAACCCGTCGAATGCGTCGAAAACTGGCAACCGGCCACTATTTTCAATACAATGCGCAGCCTCGCGGAAGCCGTTCATTCGGCCCGGTATTCTCGCTGCAAGAGGAGATCGGGTGGGAAGTCAGCGAAGTTCACCCCACCAGGGGCGAAGGGCAGGCTGCCCTCAGCCATCCTCTCGATAGCGAGAGGATGAGACCGTAAACCATTACCAGCGCCCGTAGCTCAGCTGGATAGAGTACTGCCCTCCGAAGGCAGGGGTCAGAGGTTCGAATCCTCTCGGGCGCGCCATTTTACATTTCGCGTTGTTGGAATCCCGTAAGAGTTTGAAAGGCAAGGCGATTTGGGGTGTTCGAAACCCTTCTTTGCGGTGATAGGTCAAACGCTTTGAAAAGGTAAGCTTTAGCACCATTCTTTTATGCTTCAATCGCTCTGATGACCAGAGTTTATGCGGGTTTGAAAGAAAGGCGAGCGCGTGTTCGAACAATTCCTCCAGGGTGCCTTTCGGTTGAGTACTATTTTTCGATTTTTCGCCAGAATTGCTTTTTCTCTTTCCAGTTTAATAATCTGCTGTTCATAGGTATTGATCACCCGATCATTGGACGCCCGCACAATCCGACTGAGGAATTGATCAATCCTGGTTTCAACGGTTTTAAGCTGCTTCTTAGCCGCTTTCACTGACTCTGTGGCTTGGGACAGTCTATGGTTCCATGCGCCCTTAAACATGGCGCGGAATACCTTGAGTAACCCTTTTGTGGGAGTGAGTTGTTTAAGCAGCGTTTCAAAAGCATCTTCAATCCGGTCACGGGGAATAGACTTACCTTTACTGATGCAGCTCTGGTTGCGACATAAATAATAAGCATAACGTTTGCTTTTGCCTTTCGACCAACACGCCGTTAAAGGCTTGTCACAATCACCGCATAAAACGAAGCCCCGAAGCGGAAAGTCCTTATTCAGGTCTTTGCGTGCCGGGGCTTTGGCTCCCTGTGTCAGCCGGTCTTGAATGCGTTGCCATGTAGCCAGAGAAACAAGCCCTTCATGCTGGCCTTCGGTGAGAGGGATTTTCCATTTCGGTGCTTCGACATAACCCGCATAGGCCACACGGGTTAATAATTCAGTGATGCGCTGGTTGCGGATTTGTCCATTCGGCAAATCTTTGGGATACACAGGCTGGCTTTCCAGAAAGCGTTTGACCTCAACCTGCGTTTCAAACCGCCCGGAGGCAAAGCCTTCGAGGGCTTCTTGAATAATGGAGGCAATCGCATAGATTCCCCCCTTGTCTGTGCTGACAGCAAGGATGCCCATTCCAGGAGGCGCGTCAGCCGCGCCCCCACTTCTCAATTTCTCCGAATTCTTGCCTCAATCAGGCGAAATGCAGGCAATCCGCATGGGGTTCTTACCTTTTGTGAAAAAGGGTGTGATAGGCTTGCGCTTCGTGGTTTAAAGGGGTTAAGGGCGGATCGTTTTGGCAACCCATTTTCAAAGACAACCTAACCCCGTGAGCCAGATGGCTCCGTTTATCGTTATTGTCGGATGTTTAAAGGAGGGCGCTTCGTGAAATCGTTCCTGTTGGCCGGCCTGTTGGGCCTAATTCAATTCACTCCCGATACACTCAATGCAGCCCCTGAAGTCGCCCCGATCTTGAAGGGCCAAGTCGATCTGCTCAATGAGCTGACCGAACGCCGGCGGGTGAACACGTTTTTCTCGAATGAGCAGTCGATTTTCCACGGTGTGCAAAAAGGCTTTGTTAACGTGGGTACGGGGAACCTGACCTTTGTGCGCCGGGATTTGGCCACTGTGGGACGTATTCCGGTGGTGTTCGCCCGCGTCTACGATAGCCGCTATAGCGGTGCTTCCGATTTTTCCCCTGGCTGGCGATTGAGTCTTGCTGAGATCATTGAAGAGTTGCCGGATGGCACTCTGGTCTATACCGACGACAGCCTGACTCAGACCCGCTTTGCACCGATCGGTTCGGGTTATGCCATCACACCAGCTCAGCCTTCCGATATTCGCGCAGTAGCACTCACCAACAGCGACACCCTCAAAGTCGATTACCGCAACCAATGGCAAAAGACATTCAAACGTCATGGCGAGGGGTATCGGCTGAAAAAAGTGAAAGATAACAACGGTAATAGTCTGGCCCTCAAGTATCAAAATGGCCAATTGGCCTCGATAGCGGGGCAAAACGGCCGTTTTGTTGCCATCACCCGACACCCCAGTGGCCAGATCACGCAGGTGATGGACGACCAAGGCCGGACCGTGAACTATCACTACAATACCCAAGGCCAGCTCTCCAAAGTCATTGATCTGGGCGGCAATGCCTGGACCTACCGCTATACCGAGGACGGCCAACTGCGCCAGGTCAAAGACCCACGGGGTCATGAAGCCCTGAACGTGACCTACGACGATGACCAGGTCACACGCACCCGCATTCGCGGGGCCAAGTACCGCTATACCTACGATGATGAGACCACAACCGTCAAAGACGAAGCCGGCAATAAGAGCACGTTCACTCAGAACGAGGATGGGATCACGATCAAGGTGAAGAACGCCGAAGGCTTTGTCAGCAAAATCCAGTTGGATGAAAATAACCAGGTCACGCAGCTCAAGCACAACGGCCAGAAACGGGGCACCTTCACCTATGATGACTTCGGCAATCCCGCCCGGATGGTGCGCTATGACCAAGAAGGACTGGTTGAGCTGACCTATTTATTCGATTGGGAAGACCGGGTTGTTGAAATTGAGGGGACGGACGGGACCACTCAAACCTTAAGCTACGATGAGAAGGGCAATCTCTTGTCCCAGAGCGAAAATGGTCAAGCCATCCAGTACCGCTACAATACTGACGGCGACTGGACCAGCCAAACGCTTGACGGGGAGACCATCGAATACCGGCATAATGCCGATGGGCTGTTAACCCGAATCACACAGAACGGATCCATCACCCGCTTTCGTTACAACGCCACCGGCCGTTTGGACCGGATTACGTTTCCGAATGGTAACCGCCACACCTATCAATACGATGCCCTGGGCTTTAGAACCCGAACCGAACGTAGTGACGGCAGTCATATGAACTATCAGTACGATAGTGCGGGCAATATGATCGAAAATGACGGTCAGCATGCGGATGGTGACACCTATGGCGAGCGGTTTACCCTGGATGCGGAAAACCGGGTAAGCCGGATGGATTTTCCCGAAAACCAGGGGCTGGATATCACTTATGATGATAAGGGTAATCCTATCACCCTGGACTGGGGTGATCGCACAATGTCTTGTGAATACGACCCAGAAGGCCGCTTGACCAAGGTCACGGACAGCGAAAAAGGAACCAGTGAATATACTTATCAGCCGGGTGAGGCCGATATCCGCAGGCAGCTAGATGACCGAACGGCAGGCACCCAGAGCAATCAGCGAAAGGCTTCGGCTACATTGCAAGCCCTGAACAACACCAGCTACACCCGACCAGGCGGGACGCCGTGGCCTGTGCTTACTTTGGATAGCAATCTGGCGGTGATGGATTTACCGACCAATATCGGTTTGGTCGATCCTGGTGCGATCCAGCAATCCGCCAATCAACGCCGGCGGCTCTATAACGCTACAGCCTTTGACGATATTACCCAAAGGAGGTTCGATAAGGCTTCCAACAGCTTTTTCCTTCCGGCTGAATACGCAGCAGTCAATTGTGCGCTGGGGTGTTTTTTGGGAAGTATTACGCTAAATATACCATCAACGGTAAATGCGGGGTCATCGTTCACCATTGTCGCCGCAGCCAGCAACATTGGCCCTACCTGTGAGGCCATTACCTACGATTGGTACATCAACGGTGCTTATGTTCCAGGAGGGGCAAATGGAACATTAACCACAATACTAACCGCGCTTGGAACGGTGGATATTGTTGGTCAAGCAGAAGGCGCTTGTGATCAATGTACGAGTATTGTGGCTGACACAGTTCAATCTAACTGTAATGATACTAATTACAATCATCATAGAAACGATCCAACCGAAAAATTTAACAACAACGATCAATGGGTTGATAATATTGGTAAGGCAGTAAATCCGTCTAATAATGACGTTAGAATTATCGGTACAATTAAGGCAAGAGTTTATGACTTTCCTAATCATACCGGCACCTTTGAACCCACAGCGCAGGAACTTGATAATGTTGTAGCAGGTATTGATGAATTCTGGGGGCTAGACAACTATGAGTATGCTTGTTCTGCTTACCGATATAAATCTGACTTAACGATATCATCCCTCCATAATGCGGGATCAACGCTTTCTGATTATCTTCTCGTTGGGAAAGGTGGTGTTCCCGTAATTTATTCGGCAATAGCTGGTACAGGCGGAAGGACTATAAGAATTGGTGAATTTGAAGGCATATGGACGGGGGATGAAGAAGAAGTGGTAGGTCATGAGTTCGGTCACAATCTTGGATTCAGACACAATGACAATACTACAAGCGATATTATGTACCCGGTCTATGTTACAAGCGGTGATGTGCATGGATATCACGCGCGTATTCTATCGGAAGATTATTAGTAACAATGCTTCGCCTTTCAGTAAAAGCACTTTTAGTATTGTCCGTGGTCTACGTTGGCCAAGGACTTGCTGACATCAGTCAAAGTTGCGAAGAAATAGACTCTCTGGAATGCGCCATACATGCGGGAAGTTTGGATGATGCCGAAAGGCTTTTGACTTCCGGGGCTGATCCAAATTCTGAAATTCGTATTGCGCTGGACCCTGGCTCTAAATCAAAAAACAGAAAATGGCCGGCGCTTTTGTTCTCTATAGCAAATGGCAACGAAGATATTGCCCTGCTGTTACTCAAGCATGGCGCAGACCCCCTTTATGACAACCGAGGTCGAATCCTTTATTCAGCCATAAATGCCGAAATGAATGGAGTGGTTGAATTCATTACGTCTCAACCTAATTTTAAGTCGACCGTCGAAGTATATGAAGCGGCGAATATCGGCCTGATTAATTTAGCAGTAAATCGTGGCGATTTTGATCTTGTAAATTTTTTGCTAGGTAGCGGGTTTGATCTATATAAGCAGACGAAATCCGCTTCATATTTAAGGGAGTCGCTTCATGCCGGAAATGAGTCCATGTTGAGGCTATTTCTTGCTCATGGGATAGAAATTACAAAAGTTAATGACAAAGATTCTCTAATACTCCACGCATCAAATAGCACCTACCCAGGAATGATGGCAGAGCTGATCAAGCGAAATATGCCACTAGCTAATTACAATAGCGCCGAATCAACGCCGTTTCACCAGGCTTCGCTGAATTGCCGTCATCAGGAGTGGTTAATGAGTCTTCTGCTAAAGCAGAATATACCCGCATGTGAGGAAAGCCATGGCGGTGGTAGCGTTGTCAATCAGGAACTGCTTTTACGCAAAGCAGGCAAAAGCGTTCTGTCAACTTTTTCACTAAAGTTATTAGAAGAAAAATGGGGAAGTTGTGAAACTGAAAATCAGTTTGACGATGTTTTTGCATTGGATGTAGTAAATGCTACTTCCAATGGTGCTTATGTCATTAATGACTGCGCTGATGTTCAATGTGCACTTTTGTCTTCGGATGATAAAAAAGCCGCCAAAGTCATTAAAGATCAATCACTGCGTTATGATACTAGCGTTACATTCAATGGGGTTGAGTTTCCTTTAATTCGCTGGATGCTTGCTTTAGGGGAAAATGATTCAGCCATTAATCTAGTGAGTTCTGATTTCTCTTGCTCCGCCTCTAATCAGTTATCCCTTTTTCATGAGGGATTATCGCTCGGCCGGTTTCGTTTCTTGAACTACTTGTTGGCAAACGACCCACAATTTGATCAATATGTTTGTGCTGACGAATTTGAACTGAACCCACTTCATCAATCAGTTCTTGCTGGCGATTATTCTATGGCAGAGAAACTGCTCAGCTCAGGTCAGAGTGTCAATCAAAAAGATGCCTTTGGGCTGCCGCCCGTCGCCTATGCTTTAGCCTTTGGTATGGAAGACTTCGTGACACTGTTTCTCGATCACGACGCAGACATGACCTTTACCAGCAGTCACAATCAAAATGCTTCCCATATGGCCGCACTGGGTGATGTCGATTTAGATCACTTTATGACAATGGAAGAGATAGCTCCCTTGCTAGGTGCAATTGATTCCGTATTTGGTCGGAATTCAGTACTTACTGGTATGGCTAGTGATTGCCCCTACGGATATCCAGCCTTGTCGGTAAAATGGGGGAGCGCTGATGATGTAGAAGATAAATTTGGCTTGGGCTATTCAAGCTATACCACTGTTTACGAGAGCGAATATGAGATAGATTCTCACGTATACAGTAAATCACTGCAAGATTTTTGCTCTGAGGACGATCACGCCGCGAAGTGCAGGCCGCCAGAGTAAAATATCTTTCCTCGTGTAGCGATATATCTCTAAGCCACAAGCGGTTTTCCGGCTGCTTACGTCCAGTCTAGGCAGACTATGGTGGCCTAAACAAAATAGGTAGCTTAAAACAATCGTGATCTGTTTAAAGGCGCAGGTTTCCAGACAAAGCTGGAATAGATTGGCTGCTATAAATCCTTTAGCAGTCGGTCAGGTGATGCAAGCTCGGTAGGCAGTAGTGTGCCTGGAGCGGCCACCGAAAAATTAGGTAAATACTATGCAGTAGCGTATTGCCGCAACCCAATATCGGGACAGATTCCACTTCTGTTTCTGCAATTTTGGTAGCATCAAAAATTCTTATGGTATAGTTAATGATTGCCCTGGCCAGTTCTATTTGATTATCGCCAAGTGTTATTCACTGGCCATAAGAAGACGATTCTGGCCTAGGAACTTCAATCAAAGTGATCGCTGAGGCCATCGCTACGATAGGAGACATATAATGTCTGATAACCACACCCCATTGGGCGGGACTAAGTCCTTGCCCATGTCCGTTGATAATGTTGGCTTTCTTCTGGACCGATTAGGAGAAGATTGTGCGCCGCTGCAATACCTTCGGGAGCTGACCCAAAACTCTATAGAAGCTATAGAACGAACTGGTAAACCAGGAACAATTACATGGGACGTCGATTGGATTTCCTATGATCTTGGTGGTGGTCCGATGAAGCTTTGCATCACTGACACCGGCGATGGAATGACTGGTGAGGAAATGGAGAAGTTCATTAATCAACTGTCGTCAAGTGGAAGCGAACAGTCGTTTTCATCAAACTATGGTGTCGGTGCTAAAATCGCCGCAGCAACAAAAAATCCTGCGGGTGTAGTTTACCAATCCTGGAAAGACAGTAACGGCTATATGATCCAGCTTGATAAGAACTTAGATACAGGAAATTACGGGCTACGACAATGGGAAATAAATGACGGCACTTACTCATTTCATTTCCCTCTCGAAGATGATGTGAAACCTAAGCAAATAGGTGAGCACGGCACTAAGGTTATCCTTCTGGGTAATGACAACAGCGCATCTACTATTGAGCCTCCAAAAGAGGCAGCAGCCCCATCACGTTGGATATCGAAATACTTAAATACACGGTACTTCAAATTCCCAGAAGACATTACGGTGCAAGCCCGTGAGGGCTGGGATTTTCCTCGTTCAGATAGCGACCGTAATAAGCTTCGTACAATAATAGGCCAGAAACGATACCTAGATCAGCATTGCGAGATATCGGGAGTCCATGAATTGGAGTCTGCCCGCGTGCATTGGTGGATACTCAAGGATGAATCAGCGATAAGCAATAACAGCGGTTATATAGAGTCCGCAGGGCATGCTGCTGCGCTTTATCAAAATGAGTTATACGACCGTGCTACTGCGAGAGCTGGAACGGCAATGCTTCAGCAGTTTGGCATTTTATTTGGCGTTAAGTATGTCGTTCTTTATGTCGAGCCTATCGCAGGGGATCTAAATACATTGACGACTAACACAGCTCGTACTACTTTATTGCTCAATAAAGACAAGCTGCCATGGTCAGATTGGGCATATGAGTTCCGCCAGACCATGCCTTCAGAACTTGCCGAGTTCGTTAAGTCTCAAGCCTCTGCAGCAACTGATAAAGACCATCTTAAAAGCATCAAAGAACGTTTAAAAAATGTTATGGATCTTTACAAAGTCAGCAGGTACAGGCCCTCGCCTGAAGGGATGTATCTTGCCGACCAATCGTCATCCGTAACAGCAGGCGATGCCCCGTTTTCGGGCAATGAATCGAAAACTAAGGGTGGTAGTGGGAATTCGCTTAATACGGTCACGCCAGGGGTACGCGATGGCGAAATAGGTAATATATATCAACTGTTTGAGAAGAGCGGCGGCACACCAAGCAAGAAAGAAAAAACCGATCCTTTCCCAGTTGTGAAGTGGTTGAGCATCAAGGACGGCACACGAAGTGAAGGTGATATGGAGGACAAAGCAGCAAAGTATCTTGCCGACCAGAATACGTTGCTTGTGAACGCAGATTTCCGTGTCTTTTCTGATATGGTGAATCGCCTTGTCAAGGAAAAAAATCCCGGTAATACAATTGAGATCGGTGAAATTGTTACAGATGTGGTCCACCAATGGTTCGAACAAGCATTAATTGAAACTGTAATAGGTGTGCAGCAGCTTAAGGGTAGCAAGGAGTGGCCCCCTAATGACATCGAGCGTGCGCTATCTTCTGAAGCGCTAACGTCTGCACTTATGCAGCGTTACCATGTGTATATTGCCTGCAAGCGTGAGCTTGGTGCGAAGCTAGGAAAAGCAATGAGCCAGCAATGAGTTTATAGCCTTTGGTTGTGCCGATTGCAGTGATGTCCATCCTCCGAAGAGAGTGGAGTAGAATGGCGGAAATCTAACCCGGATTATTGGTGCCTAACCCAGCCGCATCTAGCTCCCATGACTAGCGGCGCCCGCTCCGGCGGGCTGCCTGCGGTCCCATAGACCGGGGACTCAGCGAGGAGGAATACGCCGGGTTGGTCGAATCAAGCGGTTATGGCGAAATTATCCATTTCTGAAGAACGTGCTCAGTAGGTGTTTGCCGGTGCATCCGACGCAACGGTGGCAAAAATCGACCGATATCACTCTACAATATGGGTGAGATGCCGTATCGGTATCGCTAGTTGTGGTTTTGGAGAATCAGGATTTGAGTCGGGAGTCGCGAGCACGGGTCGCCCAGTTGTTTAGTGATCATCGTGATCGCTTGCGGCAGTACCTGTCCGCTCGCCTTGCGAATCCGGACGATGCGGCCGAATTGGCTCAGGAGGCCTACCTGCGACTCCTGCACACCAAACGGGCAGACCTCGTCCGCCACCCGCAGGCCTATCTGTTTCGAATTGCACGGAACCTGTTGCATGAGCTGTACACAGGGCGGCAGATGCGGATTGATGCAGGCGTGGCGGCGGAAGTCGAGCTTGACGATCTGGAATCGGCGGAACCATCGCCAGACGACTTCGCGGTGCTCGCAGCGCGGCGGCGGATGATTGGAAAAGCGATTAACGGACTCCCGGCCAAATGCCAGGCGGCGCTGGTGCTGCACCTGCGCGAAGGATTGACGCAAAAGGAAATTGCCGCACGTATGGACCTTTCACGACAAATGGTACAAAAATACTTGGCGCGCGGACTGGCGCATTGCCGGAAGCGCTTGCGGCACGTTGCCGCCGAAGAGCGAGGTCAGCGATGAGCCGCCGGCAGGACAGAATCACAGACGAGGCGGCCAATTGGCTGGTCCGGGCGCAGGATTCCGGATTTTCGATGGCCGACAGGAAGGAGTTTGCTTCCTGGCTGGCGGGATCCGCGGAGCATGTGGAAGAGTACCTTTCGCTGGTCGCGATCGCCGGTGAGATCAGCGAGGTCATCAAGGACTTCGACATCGACGAACTAGTTGCGCTGGCGCGTAGCGAGTCATTCGGAGCTGATGTGGTTGCGCTGCCGGGTTCGGACAGATCCGTACCGGGTGTGGAGGCGATTGAGAGCAACTTGGAAACAGTCGATCGGGGAGCGCGCCGCCGCCCATTGATGTGGGCTATTGCGGCCACGGTGCTGATTTCAGTATCGGTCTCGATGCTTCAATTCTTGTCGCCAGCCGCCGGCCTCTACGAAACCGGCGTCGGAGAGCAAATCTCGTTTCCGCTGGAAGACGGCTCCGTCGTCAGCCTGAATGCGCAGTCTACGCTTCGTGTTGAATTCAATGACGAGAGGCGTGAGGTCTGGCTGGTGTCCGGCGAGGCAATGTTCGATGTGTCGAAGGACCCGGACCGACCATTTCGGGTTGTCACCGAACGGGCGGTTGTCGAGGCGGTCGGCACCCAGTTCAATGTGCGGTACCGGGGTGCGGATATGACAGTTACGGTTGTCGAAGGCCTGGTCGATGTGCAGTCGACCGCAGGTACTTTGCCATCCTCAAATGCAGCGGGCTCCGCATTGCCGAGCAGCGCGCTGCTGGGGGTGGGACAGCAGGCGCGAGTGACAAGCGGCGAAGTCACGGTCTTTGAAACGGATGTCCAGGAAGCGACGTCGTGGCGCGAGAGGCGCCTGGTGTTCGAGGCCAGGCCGCTCTCGGAAGTTGTCGCTGAGTTCAATCTCTACAACGATCATCGAATCGTCATTTCCGACCCGGAGCTGGCGAGTCGCGCCATCAGCGGGACATTCGGCGCCGACAATCGGGAGTCGTTCGCGTTGTTCCTGTCCGAGGTTGGTTTGGCCGATTATGAGAGGCGAAGTGACGGTGCAATCGTGCTCCGCAGCGCGCAGGCGTCGGACTAGCCCCGAGGCGCGATCGCATCATTCCACAAAATTCCGGTGGCATTTTTCTTCCGTATCCCCTCTAGGCTCTTCGAGACGTGCGGAAAGCACTAACAGAGCAAAACCCAGGGAGCGACCATGAATCGACACAACATTCTTGCTGCGCTGATAGGAATCACTGTCTTCATAGGCAGTTCTGCGATCGCACAAGAAGGGGGTGACAAAGGCATTACGATCGAAGCACAACCGCTCGCTGCCGCGCTGCGGGAGTTCTCCGAGCAGACCGGATTGCAGATTGGTTACGCGGCCGAGCTTGCCAACGGAAAGATGAGCCATGAGGTATCGGGTATCAGCGACCCCGGTAAGGCGCTCGAGATCGTCCTGCGGGACTCAGGTTTGGAGCACCGTTTCATCAATGACGGCACCGTGGTGATCCGTGCAATCACCAGCACGACGGGTTCATCGGTGGATCAAGAAGCCGGCCGGTCAGGCAATGGGCCTGCCGCTGCGGACATCGAAAGCGCCGGGCAGGCAGCCGGTCCGGCCGGCGACCGGGAAATCTCCTCGCTGCAGGATCTCCGCAGCCTGGACTCGATCCTCGACGACGAGGCGGCTGCGAAGGAGTCGCGGGGATTGCTGGATGTGATTGTCGTCACGGGCAGCCGAAACGTGGGGATTCGCCGATTCGAGGACGATGCCCAGCCCTACGTCGTTTTCAACGCCGAAGATCTGGAACGCTCATCGGCGACCAATCTTGAGGATTTTCTGCGCACGCGCCTGCCGCAAAATACCGCGCAGACTTCTAATCAGCAATTCACGTCCATCGACGGTTCGCTTGGCAATACCAGCTCGGTGAATCTCCGCGGCCTGGGCGCGAATCAGACCCTGATTCTGGTAAACGGACGTCGCGCACCGCGTGTCAGTTTCAACAATGGCGTCACTTCAGATTTTCAGCAGGCGGACATCAACGGCATACCGATCTCGGCGGTAGAGCGAATCGAAGTTCTGCCGGCTACGGCGTCCGGTATTTATGGTGGCGGTGCTACCGGCGGCGTGATCAACATTATCACGCGACGCGACTACTCGGGCGGTGAGGTTCAATTGCGCTATGGCGATACCACTGACAGGTCATTCAGTGAATACGGCGTCGATGCGAGTTATGGATTCTCGCTTGAAGGGGGCAGGACGCGCATTCTGCTTTCCGGAAGTTATTCCGATTCCGGTTCACTGCTAACCGGCGAGCGCCCGTTCGGCGAGCGCAGCCTGCAGTTGCTCCTGGAAAACGACCCGGATGCCCTGTTTGGCTCGTTCACGCCGCCGCTGGCGGGGACGACGAATATTCGCTCGACATTCGGCAACCTGATTCTGCTCGACGGCACCGATTTGGGGAGCGCCGTTACGCACGTTCCGTTCGGATATGCCGGTGTGGGTTCCGACAACGGTCAGGCGCTGGTCGACAACGCCGGTACTTATAATTTGTCGCCATCGCCGGATTTTGACGGCTTGCTCCGGCCCATCCGCCAGTCGCCGGCCGTATTTAACGGATCATTTTCCGCACGCCGCGAATTTTCCGACAAGTTCGAAGCGTACCTGGACGGGTGGTTCAGTCGGAACGAGGCGCAACGGCGCGTTGCGACCCTGCCGCAAATCGCCGTTATTCC
>JANQPM010000026.1 GCA_028289465.1 Lysobacterales bacterium
GAAAGGCAACGGTAAACCGAGCAAGGTGGCGATCACGGCCTGCATGAGAAAACTGCTCGTGGCTCTCAACGCCATGCTACGCGATAACACACCCTGGAGACCTGATTCTCCTTGACATAGAACACAGCTGCTACAGCGTATCGACTGCCTGTGTATAGAGCAGCAGGGCGTGCGGCTGCGGTTTTCGCCGTCACGCGCTTAACAGCAAAACCAGAAGGCTTCTTCGCTCAAGCGAAACCGCAGTGCAGGTGACTTGGCCGGCGGTTTTGCCAACGGCAAAGAAGCCGGCCAGCAGGCACCGTCAAGCACGTCTGGTTTTGCCTGCGCTCGAAAGAAGCGGGCAAAAGACTCCGCCGATTTCAGCCGGTTGGTTCGCATAGCGAATCAGAGGCTGGAATCTAATAAACTGATGCTGTCCTTTTGGTTGCGGTTTCCGCCTGAAAGGCGGAAGAAGCGGGCAAAAGACTCCGCCGATTTCAGCCGGTTGGTTCGCATAGCGAATCAGAGGCTGGAATCCAATAAACTGATGCTGTCCTTTTGGTTGCGGTTTCCGCCTGAAAGGCGGAAGAAGCGGGCAAAAGACTCCTTCTATAATAAAATGTCGCCTATTGGTAAATTACCGGATCAAAACGATGCCAAAGAAAATCATGGTTCAGCGAACCCAGACCGGGGTCCGTATCGAAACACGCATGCTGAAGGTGCTAAAGGGCCTGGCGGAATATCTGGACATGTCTCTGGGCGACCTGCTCGAGGGTATTACCCTGCACGCATTTGCCGGCATCGCGCCGTTCGAACCGGCAACCCGTAAAAAAATCGAACAGCTCAAAGCCGTTTACGGCATGGATTACGGCGTGGAAGCCAGCCACAAAATGCACGAAGTGCACGACCGTTCGAGTGAGAGTTAGCCGAACGATGCGACAGCTATTGAATACACGGGGAAAAAAAGAAGGGTAGCACCCTGACCGGTGCGCCATTTTAAATTCACCAGGTCAAATACCGATCCACAAGACTGCAAAGGGGGCAACATGAAAAACGGCGGCGAGCAGAAGCGTTATACCTACCAGGTCAGCGACGATATCTTCCAGCGTGTTTATGATTCGCCCGGCTCATTGCCCGGCAAGGAAAAATGGGTAACGGCCGATGAAGATGTGCGCGCAATCGAAAAACTCCTCGGAATGCCCGAACGAACCATCGGCGCCCCGCTCTGGCTCAGCGGCGATTCGCGCCACTGCCATCAGTGCCGGCGCGAAACCAGCTGGCTGGATATCGTATCCTCCGCGCTGAAAAAAGTGCACGGCGAAGCGATGATTGCGGAAGTGATACTGGGCGAACGGAAATTCGTCAACGTGGAAGTGCCGCATGCGATCGAAGACCTGTTCTGCCACAAATGCGGTACAAAAATACCGGACCTGCGCAGTTTCAAATGCCATAACTGGGCCTATGCCAAAGAGGCACTGGTGGACATCGTCAGACAGATATCGGCACCGTAGCTGACATCGGTCGAGCTAACCAAGGCTGACAAAGTGCAGCTTCGATAGAAGCGGACGCGAGACTCCTGGTATACCACTACCGTGAAACTGGACCTGGAATGCCGTGGCAAAATTCGGTGTGTCAAGAATGCCGCCCCGCAACGCTCAGACAGGACGCATCCCACGGTTTGATCCGGGCGAACGCAACGCCGGCCGGACATTTCCTACCGTCATCGGAACCGCGTTTTTCAAATCCGCCCGGGCCGATACGGCGTAATATCCAGGCCCGGATCTTCGCCGCCGACCAGTGAAGCGATAATCCGACCGGTGGTCGGGCCCTGTGTCAGGCCGTAGTGACCGTGGCCGAATGCATAGTAAATATTGGAATGCTGCGGCGAGGGGCCGATCACCGGCAGCGAATCCGGCGTCATCGAACGCTGCCCCATCCAGCGCGTTGCCGGCTCCGCGTTGAGCTGCGGGAAAAACCGTCGGCTTTTGGCCAGCAATCTGTCCGCGCGGTGATAGTTCGGCGCAGCGTCCAGCTTGTCGAACTCCGCGGTGCCGGCAATGCGCAGACCCGGCGCCATCGGCGTCAAAATAAAATAGTCCGATACCACCATCAGCGGGTGGTTTATCCGCACCCCCGGGTCGGCAAGCATGATGTGGTAGCCGCGCTTGGCCGTCATCGTGACCGGCCGGTCGAAGTCTGCCAGCAGGCGATTGCTCCAGACTCCGGTGCAGAGCACCAGATGGTCGGCTTGCAGCGATCGGCCGGAAACCGTCGTTAAACGAACCGGCGAGCCGGGTATTACCCGCTTTACCTCGTCGAATACCCAGTCGACGCCGTCGGAAAAAGCCGTATTGGCGATATGGGCGGTGACCCCGCCAGGATCGACGATATGATGCCAGTCCGGGCAATGCACAGCCATGCCGCCATCAGGCAGGCGCAGCTCCGGCTCCCGTTCCTTGAGTTCTTCCGGGCTCAATTCCCGCCAGGTGATTCCCCGTGCGGCTTTTTCCCGGTGTTCCCACTGATAGCTGTCGTATTCGGCGCGGCTGTCGTAGAGCTTGATCGCGCCGTCGGCCGCCTTAAAGGCCTTGCCGCGGGTCGTATCAAGCAGTGCATCCCAATCGGCAATATTCGGTGCCATCAGTGCTGCTACAGCATCGATCACCGCCGGCAGTCTGCCCGGCCGGCCGCTGGCCCAAAACTGTCGCAACCACGGCAGCAAGGTCGGCAGATGGCGCCACCGGATCACCAACGGGCCGTTTTCGCGAAGCAGCCAGCGGGGCAGGTTCTTTAGAACCCCGGGATGTGAAAACGGGACGATATTGGACGGCGAGAGACAGCCGGCATTACCGAAGCTGGTAGCCGTACCCGGCTCGGTACGGTCGACCAGGGTCACCTGAAAACCTGCGCGCTGCAGATGCCAGGCACAGCAGGCGCCGACAATTCCGGCACCGACCACGACCACCTGCTTGCCGTCAGCGGATGCTTGCTTCATATTCGAACTCTCCATCGCCGGCATGCCAACGTCTGCGGAGAGGCGCCCGCGGCAGGGGCATCTGTAGCAAACATATCAGGGCTGCACGTCGCCGCGCGGCACCAGCCGTTCTTCCCATTGGTGCCTGTCCAGATCCATCTCATAGTCAAGCATACGGTCGCCGTCGAACAGCCAGCGCGCGATAAACATCTGCCCGGCCAGCACCTTGGGTAGCCAGATGTGGTCGTCCTCCCACATACGATCGTACGGAATCGCATCGAGATCGAACCACTCCGGAACCGCTTCATCAGTTTCTGTCGGCATGCCGTCAAAC
This sequence comes from Lysobacterales bacterium, assembly GCA_028289465.1. GTDB lineage: Bacteria > Pseudomonadota > Gammaproteobacteria > Xanthomonadales > SZUA-36 > JANQPM01. The sequence continues at coordinate 3,288 of JANQPM010000026.1, forward strand.
CGGTCGGTCTTATAAACCCAGACGTGAATCGAATAGCCGTCGGTAAACTGGAACAGGTTCTGGCCGCAATAGCGTAAGTCCCTGGGCGTGATATGCAGCTCTTCCTGGCACTCGCGCACCGCACACTGGGCCGGCGTTTCGCCATCATCGACCTTGCCGCCCGGGCCGTTGATCTTGCCTTTGCCCAATCCGCGTTTTTTGTGAATCAACAGAACCTGATCTTCGCGCGTTACAAATACCAGGGTGGCCGGATCTTTCGCCTGCCAGTTGGCCCAGTCGATATCCCGAAATGACTTCATCATCGTTCACCACCCCCATTCAGCCGGCGATCGGCCTTTTGCATTCGCTCGACGAACGCCGCCTCGTCCCCATCCCTGATCGCAGCGATCAAATCCTGCATCACCCCGGCATATTGGTGCAGCGGCTGCATACCCGCCTCGTTGAGGCGCTGGATTTCGAAATACAGGTGAGGATTTTCAGCGACCACGCCGCTCGCAATTCTCAGTTGATCGTTAAACGTGGTACTGGAAACGCGCTTCAACAGCGAAACGGCGGCATCGCTGGACGCCAGTGTTGCGGCAAAGGCCAGATTCAACATGTGCGAAAGACCCAAGACCCAGGCCATGGTCTGGTCATGCTCGTCGACCGATACGTCGATGCAGTCGGCCATGGTCTCTGCAAACAGCGCCCTGGCCTGCCGGTTGGCTGCCGGAACTCCGGCGTCCGCGACCAGTACATGCCGACCGGACAGCATCATCACCTCAGGGCCGAACATCGGGTGTACCGAAGTTACCGCACAACCGGCCTCGCGCAGTGCGTTCAACCCGGCCTTCAGCGGAGACTTTAACGAACCGATATCGAATATAAGACCGGCCGGCCGCAAACGGGCAAGGGTCAGCAGGATATCGTTGCTGGCACGCAGCGGGGCCGCCACCGCGACAATGTCATGATCGAGGTCGCGGGTACGAAAATCGCCGATATTCTCAAACAGCGACCGGCCGGAAGCCGGGTCCGCGATCTGCACTGCGTAACCCTGGGCATCCAGAAAGCGGGCGATCCAGCCACCCATTCGGCCGAGCCCGCCGATCACCAATGCCGACTTGCCATGGCCCTGGCGGGCGCTGGCCAGCCGGCGCTGCTCCTGGTTGCTGAGCGAGTGGTAGATCAGCCGCTCCAGAATATCCCTGGCGATGTCGCCGGACATGCCCAGCGCCTCGGCCCGGTCGACGCCCTGTTCGATAACCTGCCGCTCGCGGGCAAAATCGCGCACCGCGCGGCCCGATGCGTGCTTGCGGCTGCCGATTTCGCTGACGATGGCCTGACGTTGAGCGATCAGCTCGAGAATCTGCCGATCGACCTGGTCCAGGCGGCGGCGCAGTTTTTCGACTGACATGGCTTAGCTCACATTGACCCGGCAGAACTTCCGCTTGCCCACCTGCAGCACGCCGCTGAAGCCGGCGGACAGGACCAGGCTGCGATCGGAGATTTTCTCGCCGTCGATTTTAACCCCACCTTGTTGAATCATTCGAAAGCCTTCTGAGTTGCTGGCAGTCAGGCCGCAGCGGCTTAGCGCGGTGACAACGCCGATGCCTTCGCCATCGGTGTCCAGGGTTTTTTCCGGGATGTCTTCCGGCATCGCACCACCCTGAAACCGGGCGATAAACTCGGCCCGGGCCGCATCGGCGACGGCCTGGCTGTGAAACCTCGCAACGATTTCACCGGCCAGCTCGAACTTGATATCGCGCGGATTGTGCCCGTCGGCCATCGCCTGCCTGAGGCCTTGAATCTCCGTTAGCGGCCGGAAACTCAGCAATTCGAAATAGCGCCACATCAGCTCGTCGGATATCGACATGATCTTGCCGAACTGCTCGGCCGCCGGCTCGTCGATGCCAACGTAGTTATCCAGCGACTTGGACATCTTCTGCACGCCGTCCAGCCCTTCCAGTAGCGGCAGCGTGATAATGACCTGGGGCTTCTGCCCTGCCTGCTGCTGCAGATGACGACCGACCAACAGATTGAATTTCTGATCGGTTCCGCCCATTTCCACATCGGCCTGAAGCGCGACCGAGTCATAGCCCTGCACCAGCGGATACAGGAATTCGTGAATTGCGATAGGCTGACCGGACTTGTAGCGATTCTCGAAATCGTCGCGCTCCAGCATTCGCGCCACCGTGTATTGCGCAGACAGGCGCACCAGCCCTTCGGCACCCAGCGGCGTTGTCCATTCGGAGTTAAACCGCACCTCGGTGGTTTCCGGGTCGAGAATCTTGAACACCTGATCCTTATAGGTCTGCGCATTGGCATCAACCTGCTCCCGGGTCAGCGGCTTGCGGGTCACATTCTTGCCGGTCGGGTCGCCGATCATGCCGGTGAAATCGCCGATCAGAAAAATCACCGTATGGCCCATCTGCTGAAACTGACGCATTTTGTTCAGAATCACGGTATGCCCCAGATGCAAATCGGGAGCGGTCGGGTCGAAGCCGACCTTTACCCGCAGCGGGCGATCTTCTGACAAACGGGTCGTCAGATCACCGAGTTTCAGGATTTCCTCGGTACCGCGTTCAATCTCGGCAATGGCTTGCTGGTTGTCTGCCGCAGAATTCGTCATCGAAGCTGCTTCATATCCGGTAAAGACCCGCATTGTAGAGGCAACACCCCGCGGTCTCCAGAGCCGATATGGAATTGACGCCGGTTTTTGATGTCAGTATGGTTACGCCAGCGAAAGAAATGGAGCTGAAAGCGAAACGGAATGGCTGAAACGGGCCGCGATGAAGAGGAGCGCGCACCCGTTACAGAAACCGCTATTACCGTTTGCCGAAGCGATCAACCGATACCAAAAAATCATGCTCGCACACTCCGACCGATTGCTACGCTATTGCCGGGCCGTACTGGCCAAGCCGCTCGCCCGCCTCGGCATCATGACCGGCCTGCTGTTTATCGTGATCGGTATCGCCATGGGCTTTACCTCGCCGATTCGCACGGCCGCACCCGAGGCCGAAACGACCGTAGTATCCCTCGCCCTGCCCGCTCCGGCCGGCCTGACTGTTCCGGGCACGACCAATACCGGTTCGCTGCAACATTCCGGCGACACCGGCGAAGCACTCTCGACTGAACTATCCGGGACCCCGATCGCCGAATTCGACTGGCGCAATATTACCGTGCAATCCGGCCAGACCCTGGACCGGATTTTTCGCGACAACGGCTATTCGGTAAACCTGCTGCATGGCATCCTGGCCATTAATGACGACACCAAAAAACTGGCCAAAATTCGGCCGGGCCAGGTGTTCCAGTTCGCCGACGACGAGAGCGGCGAATTTCAGGCTATGCGCGTGGCCCTGAATGAAACCCAGCGGATCACCGTTCGCCAGTCGGAACAGGGCCTGGTGCTGAATGAGGAACTGCGGTCCATTGAACGCCACCGGGAATACGCCAGCGGCGTTATCAGCGACTCGCTGTTTCTGTCCGGGCGCAGAGCCGGGCTGTCGGACAAGCTAATCATGAATCTGGCCAATATTTTCGGCTGGGATATCGACTTCGTGCTGGATATTCGCGAGGGCGACCAATTCCACCTGATTTACGAGAAACTGTACCGGGAAGGCGAATTCCTTCGCGACGGCGACATACTGGCGGCGGCGTTCATCAACCAGGGCGAGCCGTTTCAGGCGTTTCGGCGTCTGGTTGACGGCCAGAACGAGTACTTTGCGCCCGACGGACGCAATATGCGCAAGTCCTTCCTGCGTGCGCCGCTGAACTTCTCTTACATCAGCTCCAGTTTCAACCCAAGGCGTTTTCACCCGATTCTGAAGCGGGTCAAGGCGCATAACGGCATCGACTACCGCGCCCCGAGCGGCACGCCGGTCTACGCGGCCGGCGAAGGCAAAGTAATTCGATCCGCTTATTCCAAGTACAACGGACATCACGTTTTTATCCAGCACCCGAACAACATCGTGACCAAATACTTGCACTTCACCAAGCGTCTGGTCAAGAACGGCCAGCGCGTGCGGCAGGGCCAGACCATCGGTACGGTCGGCGCAACCGGCCTGGCACAGGCCCCGCATCTGCATTACGAGTTCGTGGTCAACGGCGTGCACAAGAATCCGCGTACGGTCAACCTGCCCAAAGCCGAACCGCTGCCGCCGGCCGAGTTGGAAGCCTTTCTCACCGAAACCCGGCCGTTGATGAACCAGCTCAGCGTGATGCAAGAGCAGGCGCTGCTCGCCAGCAACGAATAATGCCCAGACTCTGCATCGGCCTGCTGTCCGGCACCAGCATGGATGCCGTGGATGCGGTGCTGGCCGACTGCGAACCGGCGATCCCACTGCTACTCGCGAGCTACCAACACCCTCTGGATGCGAACCTTCGAAGCCGCCTTCAAACGCTGATCGAAGCCGGATCGAACGCCGATATCGAGCAGCTTGCCGGTGTGCATCAGGCACTTGGGACGGTTTTTGCCGACGCGGCCGTGGAATTGCTCAGGCTCGGCGATACACCACCGGAATCGGTCGAAGCCATCGGCCTGCACGGCCAGACCATTTTGCATCAGCCGTCTGCCAACCCGCCCTATACCGCGCAGATCGGCGATCCGAAGATCGTCGCGTTCCGCACCGGTATCACCACCGTCTATGACTTTCGCAGCATGGATATGATCGCCGGCGGTCAGGGCGCGCCGCTGGCCCCGCTGCTGCACCGCGAATCGTTTACGTCACCGGACGAAAACCGGGCCGTGATCAACCTGGGCGGCATTGCCAATGTCACCTGTCTGAACGCCGATGGCAATCTCAGCGGATGGGATACCGGCCCGGCCAATTGCCTGCTGGATGCATGGATTGCCAGACACCAGCCGGGAAAGCGATACGACAAAGCCGGTCAGTGGGCTGCATCCGGACAGGTCAACCGCACGGTGCTGGGCGCATTGCTGTCCGACTCGTGGCTACGGTTGGCGCCGCCAAAAAGCACCGGGACCGACTACTTCAACCTGCACTGGCTCGATGCGAAGTTGGCGGGACATGAATGCGCTCCTGCGGATGTCCAGGCCAGTCTGGTCCAGTTCACCGCGGACAGCATCAGGCAGTCATTGGCGGACTTCGCCGCCACCCCGCCAGACCGAATACTGGTTTGCGGCGGCGGCGTGCACAATACCCGCTTGATGCAGTGCCTGACGCGAGCGTTTGACGGTATTCCACTGGCCTCAACCGCCGACTTCGGCATGGACCCGGACTGGGTCGAAGGCCTGCTGTTCGCCTGGCTGGCGGCCAGACGTATGGACGGTCAGGCGATGGATACTCCACCGGTGACCGGAGCCCGCCTCCCGGTGCTGCTGGGCGATATCGTGCAGCTCTGAACTATCGTGCGACGCTGACACATGAACACACTGCTGAATATCCTATGGTTCCTGCTCGGCGGCTTTCTGATTTTCGGCTTGTACCTGCTGGGCGGTCTGTTGCTTTGTATCACCATTATCGGTATTCCGTTCGGCATCGCGTGCTTCAGGCTTTCTGTACTGGCAGCCGCACCTTTCGGGCGCCGGATAAAGGAGTCTTGCGCCCGCTTCTTTCGTCCAGTGGACGAAAACCGCAACCGCAAGACGGCGTAGAACAAAGGCGCGACCCCTCTGGTGCCGCTCGCGTTGCTCGCTCACCCAACCGGGGTCGGCGCGTCGCCTACGGCTCCCAGGAAAAACAGCCGCCCGGCGGTGCGCTGACCGTCATTATGAATGTGATCTGGATTCTGCTTCCGGGTCTGGAACTGGCCATTGCGCATCTGGTGCTGGCCGCTTTGTTGGCCATTACCATCGTCGGTCTGCCGTTTGCCGCACAGCATTTGAAACTGGTCAGAATGGCCCTGTTGCCGTTCGGTTTTCAATCGGCAAACAGGTAGCGCGGACGCGAACCTACCGGCGATCAAATACTTCAAGCACCGCCGGGGACCCGGCTAGCTGTTGCTGACCGATCTCGACCGCACCCAGATAGCGCTTCGCAGCGGCTTGCCAGTCCGCCTTCGATGCCGCATGAATCACGGCCAGCGGTATCTCCGAATCGACCCACTCGCCGATGCCCCGAATCCGGGACAGGCCGACCCCGTGGTCAATCGCATCGGTCTCGCGCAAACGCCCGCCGCCCAGTTCGACCACGCTCAGACCGATGGCCCGGGTATTCATGGATTGAACGTAGCCGGACTCGGGGCTGAACAGCGGCCGGCTGATGGTAGCCGGCGCCAGGTATCGCCTATACGCGTCGACAAAGTCCGCCGGCCCGCCTTGCGCGGCCACCATTTTTCCAAAGCACTCCGCCGCCCGGCCATCGTCCAGAACCCGTTGCAATGCAGCGACCGCCGCCGGTTCGCTATCGGCCATCCCGGCCAGCATCAGGGCCTCGGCGCCGAGCGCCAGCACCACTTGATGGAGCCTTGAGTGGCGGATGCCTTGTGCCAGGTAGTCTATTGCCTCGATCAACTCCAGATTGTTTCCGGCCGTCCGCGCCAGCGGCTGGTCCATATCCGTCAGCAAGGCCCGGCACTTCATACCGGACCGCGCAGAAACGGAAACCAGGTGTTGCGCCAAGTCTTTGGCACTTGCCGCATCGGTCATAAACGCACCGCTGCCGACCTTGATGTCCAGCACCAGACCATCCAGCCCCCCGGCCAGTTTTTTCGACAGAATGGAAGCGACGATCAGCGGGCGGGATTCAACCGTTGCAGTGACATCGCGAACGACATAGATACGCCGATCTGCCGGCGCCAGCTCTGCGGTCTGGCCGATAATGGCTATGCGCTGTTCGGTCACCCAGCGGCGGAATCGGTCAAGGTCCGGTGCGGTATCGAAACCCGGAATGCCTTCCAGCTTATCCAGCGTTCCGCCGGTATGCCCCAGACCTCGCCCGGAAATCATCGGTACATAGCAGCCGCAGGCCGCCAGCATCGGCGACAACATCAGACTGGTCATATCGCCGACGCCGCCGGTGGAGTGTTTATCCAGTACCGGGCCGTCGCAGCCCGGCCAGTTCAGCACCTCGCCGCTGTCCCGCATGGCCAAGGTCATCGCGGTCTGCTCGTCTATATTCATACCCCGCAGGTAAACCGCCATGCAAAACGCCGCGATCTGCGCGTCGCTCACCGAATCGTCGGCAATGCCCGCAATCAAAGACTGCAGTTCCGGTTCCGACAACGTCAGCCCATCTCTTTTTTTACCGATCAACTCGGCGGCCAGTTTCATCGTTACAGCTTCGCCCGCGGTCACACCGCGATGAATCAAACCGCTATTGAGACATAAGTGCGGCACTTGGAAAATGTCGCAGATCAAAAACAACAGAGCGAATCGTTTGTGCGCAAGAAGGGCGAAAGCGCTGACCGGCCGCGCCCGATGTAAACCGGCGGGTGATAATTGAGCGACTGGCCACCGCAACCTCCCGGCATAGTGAGCGCCAGCAAACAGTCGATATTCAATATCCGATTTTAAAGTATCACTTTACTTTATCAGCGCTGGCGTGGCAGCCCTGGCGTAATTGCAAGTAGCGCTGGAGCCGCAGGCGACCCGCCGGAGCGGGCGCCGTGAAGCATGGCTTCTTGCGCGTTGCGCAAACCGCCATACTTCCCTTGGCTTGCTCTCCCGGTGGGGTGAGCGAGCAATGCGGGCGACACCAGAGGGGCGAGCGGCACCAGAGGGGCGAGCGGCACCAGAGGGGTCATGCGTCAGTTGCACGCTGTAGCCCCGGCTGGACAGTCTAGCGGTTTTCCGAAGGAAAGAAGCCAAACTGGGAAGTCCGAAATGGATAACTTGGGGGCGTGCGGTTGCGGTTTTCGCCGTCAGGCGAAAGAAGCGGGCGCGAGACTCCGTTTATTACCAACCCCGGTATTAATAAGCATTCAGTCGGCTTTCGCTGGCCGAGTAATACCACCAGCAGCATCTTCCTGCGCGAGCATTCTGCCAATCCAGTACAGCAGTACCAGCCCCGGAATCACCATCAGCGTTGTCAGCACGAAAAACAGCACCCAATCCCCGCCGAGGCTGTCGACCAGCTTGCCGCTGCCGGCTGACAGCGTGGTTCTGCCCAGGTTGCCGATCGACGCCAGCAGAGCATACTGGGTTGCGGTGTAGGTGCGGCTGGTGAAATAAGAAATAAACGCGACGAACGAGACCGTCGCGAACGCCGTGGTAAAGCCGTCGACGACCACGCCGAGCCCGTACAGTCGGGTATCCGGGCCGACCGCCGCGATCCATGCAAAGATCAGGTTGGACGCAGCCATTGCAATGCCGCCGAGCATCAGCCCCTTGATCACGCCAAAGCGCGTATTGATAAACGCACCGACAATGGAAAAGACCACTGTCAACCCACCGCTGACAACCTTGGAATAGAAACCGATCTGATCGGTGGTAAAGCCGATTTCCTTGTAGAACACAATGGACATGCGGCCAAGAAAGGCTTCGCCCAGCTTGAACAGCAGCACAAACAGCAACAGCGACAGCGACAGCCGCCAGCCGCAGCGACGAAAGAATTCGGCGATCGGCTCAAAGACCGTGACAGCCAGCCAGCTGATCGCCCGGTTCATGCCGATATCCTGCCGATACCGCGCATTCTGCGCATTCTGTGTGGCAAAGCGCTGGGATTCCGGCTCATCGAGCAGCAACAGGCCCAGGATTTGCAGTCCGACCAGGCCGGCGATCAGCTTGTAGACGACCGCCCAGGTGAATCCAATGGTTTCGCCGCCCAGAAACAGCACCACCGCACCGCCGATAAACCCGTAGCCGGCCCACCAGCCGCTGGTCGCAGCCGCAGCGGCATAGGATAGTTTCTCTGTCTCCTGCTCCGAGAAGCGTTCGATACGGTAGGCGTCGATCGCGACGTCCTGAGTCGCCGATGCCAGCGCAATCAGCAAAGCCAGCGCGCTGACCCAGACGATGGATTTCTGCGGATCCGTCTCGCTGACCAGAACGCAAGTCACGCCGATCAGCAGCAGGCACAAGAATATCCACGAACGGCGCTGCCCCAGCCACGCATACAGACCCGGCAGGCGAACCCGGTCGAGCAGCGGCGACCACAGAAAATTCAGGGCATAGAGCACGAAAATCGAACCGAAATAGCCGATCGCGGTACGGCTGAGCTCGGACTCCTGCAACCACAGCGTCATCGCAGAACCGATAATGACCCATGGAAACCCGCTACAGAAACCCAAAAAGAAGATTGCCGCCAGGCGCCTGTCCCAGATATGCCTCAGATTCTCCCGGAAGCTCTGCGGTCGGGCGGCTACGCTCACTAAGCGCCCCTGGCCGGCACGGTATAGTCGTAGTCCAGGGTCAGCGGCGCATGATCGGAAAAGCGTTCGTCTTTGTATATTGCGGCCGCCGTCGCCTTGCCGCTGAGTGCTTTGGACACCACCTGGTAGTCAATGCGCCACCCGGTGTTGTTGGCCCAGGCCTGCCCGCGATTGGACCACCAGGTATATTGCTCTTCACGCTCGTCAGTCTGACGGAACGCGTCGTGCAGGCCGACCTTGCCGAAAACCTCGTCCATCCAGGCTCTTTCCTCCGGCAAAAAACCGGAGTTCTTCTGATTGCTGCGCCAGTTTTTAAGATCGATCGCCTTGTGCGCAATATTCCAGTCACCGGAGATGACATAATCCCGCCTGTCCCTGGACATCTTTTTCAGCCGCGGCAACAGCATCTCCATGGCCTTGAATTTCACCGCCTGGCGCTCTTCGCTGGACGAGCCGCTGGGCAGGTAAAGCGAGATGATCGACAACTTGCCGACGTCGATCTGCAGCCAGCGGCCCTCGCGGTCGAACCAGTCCACACCCAGACCGTAGGCAACCCGGTCCGGTTGATGAACCGAATAGATCGCGGTGCCGCTATAGCCCTTTTTCAGCGCATCGTGGTAGTAGCTGTGATAGCCCGGCGGAAAAAACTCACCGCTTTTGAGCTGATCCAACTGGGCCTTGGTTTCCTGAATACAGACAAAGTCCGCACGCTGTGCGCGCAGCCAGTGGAAAAAGCCCTTTCGTTCGGCAGCCCGGATACCGTTCGCATTCAAGCTTATTATTCGCATCGTGAACTCCTTGCGGCTGGCAAGCATAACCAGCCCGGCTACAATTTGTCACCTGCAATCCGGTAGAATGCGCGCTGGATCGCCTTCGCGGGACGACAAGCATGCTCCAGCCCTACCAGCAAGCGTTTTTAGAACTGGCCATCGACAAATCCGCGCTTCGGTTCGGCCGGTTTACCCTGAAATCCGGAAGGACCAGCCCATACTTTTTCAACGCCGGCGCGTTTGACGACGGCCACTCCGTCGCGGTGCTCGGGCGTTGCTATGCCGACGCCATTGTGGCTTCCGAACTGGCATTCGACATGCTGTTCGGACCCGCTTACAAGGGAATTCCGCTGGCCGCGGCCGTGGCCATCGCGCTGGCCGACCGGCATCAGCGCAATGTGCCCTTCGCCTATAACCGCAAAGAAGCCAAGGAACACGGCGAAGGCGGCCAGGTGGTGGGTGCTGCACTCGCCGGACGGGTACTGGTGGTCGACGACGTGATCTCCGCCGGTACCTCGGTTCGCGAATCCGCGACGTGGATCGCTGAAGCCGGCGCTGAAATGGCCGGTGTCGCGATAGCACTGGATCGACAGGAAAGAGGCCAGGATGAGCGGTCTGCGGCGCAGGAAATCAGCCATGGCTGGGGAATACCGGTGGTGTCTATCGCCAATCTGGATACGATGGTCGCATTTCTTCGACAATATGCCGCCGACCGGGTGGACCTGGCGGCGATTGAGTCGTATCGTAGGTCCTATGGGGTATCTTAAAAGCCAACTGCTATGCGTCCTGGGCCTGCTCGCAGTTTCGTTGCCGGCCGCGGCGGATCGCATTGTTTACAAGTGGATCGACCGGCAGGGGAATATCCACTACACCCGTAATCTGCCGCCAGACTACGCCAGCTTTCCGCACCAGAAACTGAACAAAGACGGGCTGCTGATTTCAACCATTGACCCAAGCAAGGCTGCCGCCGAGGGCGAAGATGCCGAAGCCAAGCCCGAGCTCACCGAAGCCGATGCGATACTGCTGGCCAGCTACTATTCCGAGGCTGCTATTCAGCAGGCTATGGAAACGGCGCTGAACCAGATCGACGGGGACATTCAACTGGCCCAGCAATCCATGCAGGCACGCAGAGAGCGGCTTCGTCAGCGCGTGCAACGGGCGGCCAACCTGCAACGGGCCAGAAAGCCGGTGAGCAGGGACCTGCGAAACAATATCATCGCGCTGCAAACCGATGTGCGTTCCGCACGTATGGAAGCTAGCCGGCTGATTGCGTCCAGGGAGTCCACCCAAGCCAGCTACGAGCAGGATATGGAGCGATACCGGCAGTTGATCGCCGACGGCGCCGAATCGTCCTGATCGTTCACTCACGCGCATTTTCAGCCTTCCGGCTATAATTTCTGGCATATAATCAGGCCGCCGATGCCAATCCCCCTCGAAAACCCAGGTGATGTCGGCGAAACCGTGATTCGGACGAAACCGGGTCTTTTGTAGTATCAGCCTATGTATACCCGATGCCCAGATTGCCATGTCGTTTATCCACTGCGGGCCGAGTCACTGATCCAGGCCGGCGGCGAGGTGTCCTGCGGCCGCTGCCAGAAGACATTCAGCGTGCTGCAGCACCTGTACGACCGCTGGCCGGAACCCGGGGACCAACCGGTCGCGGTTGACGACGAAAACCTGCCGTCCGTACTCAGCCGCGAACTGCCGCGGCGGCCTGACGACCCGGGACCCATGGATCTGGGCGATTTGGATGACGATCAGGAAGGCTTGCCCGAACCCTACAAGCGCGACCGGCTCTGGTACGTTCTGGCCGTGCTGTTCGGGCTGATTACCGTCGCCAATGCCATCTGGTCGTTTCGCGAAACGGAGACCCTGAGGCCATTGGCCGAAAAGCTCGGCCTGGTCGACCCGGTGCCGGTGGTTCAACCTGAGCCTCCCCAATATTTTCAGCTGGTCAGCCGCGATATGCATCCGCACCCGAGTGTGCAAAATGCGCTGATCCTGAGCGCGGCCATGGTCAACCGGGCAGAACGGCTGCTTCCGTACCCGGTAGTGGAAATCACGCTGTTTGACGCCGGGCAGCGGGCCGTCGGCAGCCGCCGGTTTCAACCCTACGAATACCTGGCGCCCGATGCAGACCCCGATGCGGGCCTGGCACCCGATGTATTGCTGGCTTTCGTGCTGGAACTGGAAGATCCCGGGCCGCAAACCGTCGGCTTTGAGATCAGTTTTTTATGACATAATCATCATTTTTTGATCGAATTTCTGCCTTTTTTTTGCTATGTATGTCATTAACCCCGAGCCGCGGACTGCCGCCTCAACCATTCGTCGAATTTTTCGAAAATATCGTTCGCGATAGATAGCCGAGAGGAAAACTTTGTTGTACTCTTTTTTTAGAGATTTGTTATCTATTTCTGACAAAAGAGACAAATAATAGCAATGACCCTCGTAATGGGCGAAATACCGGAAACTTCTCCTCCGCTCCGACAATATGTGCGCCAGGTTATCCGCCGGTATTTGCAGGACATGGGAACCACCAGTCCGGAAGATCTGCACCGGCTGGTCTTGTCCGAAGTCGAGCCCCCTCTGATTCAGGAAGTATTGCGCGAGACGCGGGGCAACCAGTCCCGGGCAGCGGAAATGCTGGGCATTACCCGCAACACGCTGCGCAGCAAGATGCGGCGGTATCAGATCAATCCCGATGGGCTGCGCAACTGAGGAGCCGGACCTGCCCGCAGTCGGTCGTCGATACCGTGCCGAATCCTTCGGCCACACGACATAGCGCTGAGCTATAATGCGCGCCTGATCAGCCCGAAAACACTAAAGCTGCAACAACCATGGCCGATGCCGACCGCAACAACAGTGAGACCAGTCCGGACTCCCGAGCGCACCAGCCCTATGCGCTGATCAGCGTATCCGACAAGCATCAAATCGAGACTTTCGCCCGGCAGCTAAGCCAGCTCGGTTTTCGCCTGCTATCCACTGGCGGTACCGCAAAAACCTTGCAGCATGCCGGCCTACCGGTTACCGAAGTTGCTGATATCACTCGATTTCCTGAGATCATGGGCGGGCGGGTTAAAACCCTGCACCCGAAAATCCACGGCGGCCTGCTCGGCCGGCGCGGTATCGACGACGAAGTCATGGCGGCACATCATATTCCCGATATTCGCCTGCTGGTACTCAACCTGTACCCGTTTGAAACCGCTGTCGCCCAGCCCGAATGCACATTGGAACAGGCGGTAGAGAATATTGATATCGGCGGCCCTGCGATGCTTCGCGCTGCGGCCAAAAACTTCGCCCATGTGGCGGTTGTCACCGACCCACGGCAATACCAGATGGTAATCGATCAGTTGCGCAGCGGCGACGGCAGGCTGTCGGACCGGCAGCGTTTTGAACTCGCAGTGGCTGCGTTTAACCACGTGGCCCGCTACGACGACGCGATCAGCGATTATCTTTCGTCGGTCGATCCCGACGGTGGGATTCAGGAATTCCCGGCCCAGGCAAACGGCTGCTTCGTCAAACGCGCCGATTTGCGCTATGGGGAAAACCCGCACCAGGCGGCCGCTTTCTATGCCGATCTGTACCCGGCTCCCGGCGCGCTGGTGAACTTTGTGCAGCACCAGGGCAAATCGCTGTCGTTCAATAACATCGCCGATGCTGACGCGGCCTGGGAATGCGTGTGCCAGTTCGATGCGCCGGCCTGTGTGATCGTCAAGCACGCCAACCCCTGCGGAGCGGCCGCCGCCGCGGATATTCGGCAAGCCTACGAGCGGGCGTTCAGCACAGACCCGACCTCCGCTTTCGGCGGCATCATTGCGTTCAATCAACAGGTGAACCTGGCTACGGCCGAGGCCGTCATCGACCGGCAATTCGTCGAGGTGGTCATTGCCCCCGGCTACCAGCATGATGCCCTCGATGCATTTGGCAGCAAACAGAATGTGCGGCTGCTGGAAGTGGCGCCAGGCGACGGCTTTACCCATCGTGATGTTCGACGCATCAGCAGCGGACTGCTGATTCAGACCGCAGACAACGTGCAAGTCAGCGCTGAGATGTGCGAAGTGGTCACCGATCGCGTGCCCGACCAGGCCGAATGGCAGGATCTGCTGTTCGCATGGAAAGTCGCAAAGTACGTCAAGTCCAACGCCATCGTCTACGCCGGCGATGCCCGGACCCTGGGCATCGGTGCCGGGCAGATGAGCCGGGTGGACTCCGCCCGCATCGCCCGCTGGAAAGCGGCCGATGCAGATATGGCACTACAAAATGCCGTGATGGCTTCCGATGCGTTCTTTCCGTTCCGCGACGGTATTGATACCGCGGCGGAAGTTGGTATAAAAGCGGTGATCCAACCGGGCGGTTCAATGCGCGATGCCGAGGTCATCGCCGCGGCGAACGAGCACGGGATCGCAATGGTATTCACAGGTATCCGGCATTTTCGACACTAGGCGGACAACGACCTCAAGCGATGAAAGTACTCATTATTGGAAGCGGCGGCCGGGAGCATGCGCTGGCCTGGAAATGCGCGGAATCGAGCCGGGTGAGCCGCGTTTACGTCGCTCCCGGCAATGCCGGAACCGCACTGGAACCTAAATGCCGCAATCTTGAGATCGGCGCGGACGATACCGGTTCATTGCTGAATTTCGCGCGAGAAAATGCGGTCGACCTGAGCATTGTCGGGCCGGAAGGACCGCTGGTTGCAGGAACGGTCGACCGCTTTACCGCGGCCGGTCTGCGCTGTTTCGGGCCAGGTGCGGCAGCAGCGCAACTGGAAGGCTCAAAAGCTTTTGCAAAGGCCTTTATGGCCCGCCACGGAATTCCGACGGCAGCCTATGGCTGCTTTACCGATGTCGACGCGGCGCTGGCCTTTATTCGCGAGCACGGCGCGCCAATTGTCGTCAAAGCGGACGGGCTGGCTGCCGGCAAAGGCGTGGTCGTTGCCGAAACGACCGCGGAAGCCGAAAGCGCGGTTCGCGACATGCTGGCTGGCAACGCCTTCGGCGAAGCCGGTCATCGGGTCGTAATCGAAGAATTCCTGGCCGGCGAAGAGGCGAGTTTTATCGTGATGGCGGACGGCCGGAACGTGTTGCCATTGGCCACCAGCCAGGATCACAAGGCAGTTGGCAATGGCGATACCGGGCCCAATACAGGCGGCATGGGCGCGTATTCGCCGGCACCGGTTATCGACGCGGCAATGCATCAGAAAATTATGCAGCAGGTTATCTTACCGACGGTGCGGGGCATGGCCGAGGACGGCGCTCCGTTTAAAGGTTTTCTGTATGCCGGCGTGATGATTTCAGCGACCGGCGAGGCCAGGGTGCTGGAGTTTAACGTGCGCTTTGGCGATCCGGAAACGCAGCCGGTAATGGCACGGCTGAAGTCGGACCTGACCGTACTCTGCGAACGGGCCATTGAAGGCCGGCTGGACTCGACCTCGGCGGACTGGGACGAACGCGCTGCGCTGGGTGTGGTTATGGCGGCCGGCGGCTACCCCGGCAGTTATTCGAAGGGTGAGGTCATCGGCGGCCTGGACCGCGTACCGCCCGGTACCAAGATATTTCATGCCGGAACCTGCCGGCAGGGCAACCAGGTAGTGACCAGCGGCGGCCGGGTACTGTGTGCGGTCGGCCTCGGTGACAGCGTTTCCGACGCACAGCAGCAGGCGTACCGGGCCTGCGAACAGATTCACTGGGACGGCGCATTCTATCGAAAAGACATCGGTTACCGGGCCGTGGCGCGGGAACAGCACCGATAAGCGTCCATGGACGTTTCCCATATTCTGAGCGACCTCAACGACGCGCAGCGCGATGCGGTAACGGCCGAAGACCGGCATGTGCTGGTTCTGGCCGGAGCCGGCAGCGGCAAGACCCGCGTTCTGGTACACCGGCTGGCCTGGTTGATCGAGACCGGGCAGGCGGCACCCTTGTCGATCATGGCCGTGACCTTTACCAACAAGGCCGCCGGAGAAATGCGGGAGCGCACGCGCAGTCTGTTGCAGGCCGACCCCAGAGCCCTGTGGGTCGGCACGTTCCACAGCATCGCCCACCGCCTGCTGCGGATGCACTGGAAGGACGCCGGCCTGCCGGAGGCCTTTCAGATCCTGGATTCCGACGACCAGTACCGCCTCATTCGGCGTCTGATCCGGGATGCCGGCTGGGACGAAAACCAATGGCCGGCCAGGCAGGCGCAGTGGTACATCAACGCGCGCAAGGATGAAGGCCTCAGACCGGACGCTATCGAAGGCTGGAATAATCCGATCAGTGCCCAATGGGCCCAGCTATACCGGTTGTATCAGGAGCACTGCGACCAGGCCGGCCTGGTGGACTTTGCCGAATTGCTGCTGCGGGCGCACGAACTCTGGCTCAATGACCCGCAACTGCTGGACCACTATCAGCGCCGTTTTCAGCACATTCTGGTCGACGAGTTTCAGGACACCAATACCATTCAGTATGCCTGGATACGCCTGCTGGCGGGCCAGGCCGGCGGCGTGTTCGTGGTCGGCGACGATGACCAGTCCATCTACGGCTGGCGCGGCGCGAGAGTGGAAAACGTGCAGCATTTTACTCGCGACTTTCCGCAGGCCCGTACCGTGCGTCTGGAGCAGAATTACCGCTCCAGTGCCAATATTCTGGACGCGGCGAATGCCGTCATTGCGCAAAATCAATCGCGGCTCGGCAAGAACCTGTGGACCGACGGCGAACGAGGGGCGCTGATTCGCGTATTCAGTGCATTCAATGAGCAGGACGAGGCGCACTATGTGGTGCAAACGATCCAGCGCTGGCTGGACGAAGGCCATTCAGCCCATCATTGTGCCATTCTGTACCGCTCCAATGCGCAGTCGAGGCTGTTCGAAGAAGCGCTGCTGCGGCAAAGCATTCCGTACCGGGTCTACGGCGGTCTGCGTTTCTTCGAACGGGCGGAAATCAAAGATGCGCTGGCTTATCTGCGGCTGGTGCACAACCCCAATGACGACCCGGCATTCGAACGGGTAGTCAACACACCGGCCCGTGCGATCGGCCAGAAAACCGTTGCGGTCCTGCGCGAACAGGCGGCTGTCAGCGGCCTGACCTTGTGGCAAACCGCCGTGCGAATGGTAGAGCAGCAGTTGCTGCCGGGACGGACCAGAAACGCCGTGGCTGCGTTTCTGGAGCTGATCGAGAAGCTGCGCCGGGAAACCGAAGACTATGCGCTGGGCAGCCAGATACAGGCGGTAATCGACGGCAGCCGACTGACCAGCCATTACGACAAGGAGCCGCCGGAACGGGCCGAGACCCGTAAGGAAAATCTGCAGGAACTGATCCGCGCCGGAGAGAGCTTCCTGCTGCCGCCGGAGGACGAAGAAGTCGGCATGACCCCGGTGGCCTCTTTCCTGTCCCACGCCGCGCTGGAAGCCGGCGAGACCCAGGGCGAAGCCTGGCAGGACTGCGTGCAGCTGATGACACTGCACTCGGCCAAGGGCCTGGAATTTCCGCTGGTGTTTCTGACCGGCATGGAAGAAGGCCTGTTTCCGCATCAGCGTTCGGTGGAAGAAGCCGGCCACTTGGAAGAAGAACGGCGGCTGTGCTACGTCGGAATTACCCGTGCCAGAGAGCAATTGTATTTAACCCATGCGGAAACCCGCCGCATGCACGGCAGTGACAATTATTGCCGCCCTTCCCGCTTCATTGGCGAAATACCCGCCGAATTGCTGGAGGAAATCCGCCCGCGCCTCGGCACCCGGCGCCCCTACGTATCGGCCAGCCCGTCAAGCCTGAACAGCGAATTGCCATTTCAGCTCGGCGACCAGGTTCAGCACCGGAAATTTGGCGAAGGCACGATCGTTAACTACGAAGGCAGCGGCGAACACGCCCGGGTACAAGTGAATTTCGCGCAGGCCGGCAGTAAATGGCTGGTACTGGCCTACGCCAATCTGGAAAAAGCCTAGGCTATTCCCGGCCGGATGGGAACGTGCCCGTCAAAACCGCCCGCTGTCTGGTCCTGATCAGTTAGTCTAAGCGCTTGTTCACGCAATATCGGGCATAATGCGCATCAGTACTGAGACTCGCGCCATGAACCTCGAACAATATGTAAATCTGGAACTGTTTCGGCAGCAGGCCCGTCTGGCCGACGCATTCGCCGCTGGCCAGCCGTTTCGCCATGTGGTCATCGACCATTTCTTCCAGCCCGAATTCTGCCAGCAACTGCTGGACAATTTCCCGAGCTTCAAAGAAGAGCTTGCCGTCACCGAGGACGGCAACATCGGCAACAAGGCGGTCCACGAGCATATCTCGAAACTGGCCGCTCCGTACCCCGAACTCGACCGAGTGGTGCAATCGCAGCAGTTTCTGGATCTGGTCTCCGCCATTACCGGCATCTCCGGGCTCAAATACGACCCTTATTATTTCGGCGGCGGCACCCATGAAAACCGCCACGGACAGGAGCTGGACCCGCATATCGACTTCAACTACCACCCGAAGACCGATCAGCACCGGCGACTTAACTTGATCGTCTATCTGAATCACGATTGGCAACAGGAATGGGGCGGCGCGCTGTCCTTGCATACCGACCCCTATTTGCCACCGCGCCTGGACCGGTCCAAGGCCGTCATTCCGCTGTTCAACCGCTGCGTGGTATTTGAAACCAGCGAATACTCCTGGCACAGCTTCGACCGTATCGCCCTGCCGGCGGACAAGCGGCATCTGTCGCGGAAATCGTTTGCGCTGTATCTGTATACCGACGAGCGGCCGAAAGCGGAAACCGGCCCGCACCACTCTACCGTTTACGTAAACCGGCATTTGCCAGCGCATATCCGCGGCGGAAAGGTGTTAAGCGAAGAGGACTACCAGACTGTGGAGCGCCTGGTCGCAATCCGGGATCAGCATTTGAAACGCCTGTACGGGTATATCGCGAGCCTGTCGGAAGAGGCGCATGAAGCCAACAAGTATGTCGATTGCCTGAAACGAGAAGCAGCGAAAGCCGATCAGATCATCCCGCCGTCGCGCGTTGCCTACCTGGAAAAAACGCTGGCCGATATTCGCGAATCAAGTTCCTGGCGCATTACAGCACCGTTGCGCTGGGCCGGGTACCGGGTCCGGCAGATTCTCGGCAAGAACCACCCGGACAGCGGCTACCAACTCCGGCCCTGCCCGATCAGCGGCGATAAACGAGATGGCCTGCGGCTGATCGGCCGGTTGCCGGTCACCCACGGCGGCAATTTCTCCCGCGACAGTTTCGACCTGGTCTATTCGACCGAAGCCGATACGGTTTATCTGAGCCCGCTGCCGACCGAGTCCGACCTGGCCGAACTCTACCAGCACTCCACCCAGTTCGAATCGCACGAATATGAGGGAGAACGGCGTATCGCGTCGATGCTGGAATACTACTCTAGCTGCGCGGAAAGACATTTCGGCCTGCCGGACCGTGAAAACTTCGAGCTGTTGGAAGTCGGCGCCGGGCTGGCCTGGGTATCGCGGGCGGTAAAGGGTCTGAACCGCGATGCGAAGACCCAGGCTCAGGACATCAGCAATGAATGCGCAGACCGTTGCGAATGGGTGGACAACTATTTCATTGGCCGGGTCAGCACATTTATTAAAACCTGCAATCGCCGCTTCGACGCGATTTCCCTGTCCCATGTGATAGAGCACGTACCCGACCCGGTGCGGATGGTCAGACAGTTGCGCGCGCTGCTGAAAGCGGATGGCGTGATGCTGTTAACCGCGCCATACCGGCCGATCGGATGGCGGCCGGATCACGGCCTGGATCCGTGGCTGTCGTATTCCTATACCCATGTGCCGGCGCATATCACTTATCTTTCCGAGGCGGCGCTGAAGCTGCTTGCACGGAAAACCGGCATGCGATTGCGCTTCTGGGACGGCAGCGGCGAAGACGGCCAGGCATTTGAAGCGGTGCTGAGCCTCGCCTAGCGGGTTTTACCAGGTTTTCCACCAGAATTCCTACTGAGGCGGAATTCCTACTGAGGTTGCCGGGGATCTTTCTCAGGGTTTTCCGGCTGTTCGGGCGGGTTCTCTTCATCGCCGCCCTCGGCGACGTCTTCCGCCTCCAGGCCCTGCAGATAGCCGATGGACTTCAGATGCTCGAGCTGCGACTGACTGATCTCGGGCGCTTCGCTTTGTCCTAGAGACGGCAGCTCCAGATGGTCGCCGAACAGTCCGTCGAACTGAAACACCAGCTGGTCGGAACGAATCGGCGCTTTCTCGGCCGGATCCCGCTTCAGGTCGAAATAGCTGGTGGTGTCCCGCGTCAGGTCCCAGATTGCCTTGCTGTTGTCTTCACGCGCAGCGATCATCTGCGGACCATAGGCAATACCTGAAGCATAGACTTCCCGCTCACCCCGTCGGCGGTTTTTAACCGGCAGCACCGATCCGGGTCGCTGGCCATCGGCCACTTCGATGCCCGCCGCCCATTGCAGAATCGACGGATAGATATCTACCAGGCTGGCCAGCCCGGTGATCACCCGGCCCTTGGTACCCGGCTTCCAGGCCAGCAGCGGAACTTCCAGCAATTCCTGGTACAGACTCTGGCCATGGCCTGCTCCGTGATAACCCCTCGGGTCGTTCTGGGTGGCGATCGCTTCATCGCGATGTTCCCAGAACTCTTCGCCGTGATCCGAATAGACCATCACAATGGTGTTCTCAAGCAGTTGCCCGCGTTCCAGCATCGCCAGAATCTCGGCAATGGCCCGGCGCTGTTCCATCACTGCCAACGCATAGACCTGGTTCTTCAGACACATTCTCCGGTTCGTACAGGCCGCGTCGCTGCTGATCGACTCCAGCCACTGCCGCTCGGCATCGGTGAGCTGCGCTAGGCGCTGCTCCAGCCCCTCGATCGGGTCCAGGTGCCAGTCGTGCGCCTCCATGAAATGCAGATAGGCCAGAAAATTCGGCTGCAGCGATTCTGCCCGCGGCCCAGCCAGCCAGTCGGCAAAAGCTTCCACATTGCCGCGCCAGCCCTGCCTGGCCTCGATGAGATCGAAGCCCTGGTTCAAGCCGTAGTCGGAAACGATAAACGGATGGGCGGCGAACGCGGCGGTATCAAAACCGCTCTGCTGCAGCTGCTCGATAACGGTGTCGGCATCCCGGGTCAGCGGGCTCGGTATGTCGACATCCAGATTCGCCACCGGCTGCTTGAAGTGCCCGGCCTTGTGCTGCAGCGGGTAGTAACCGGTCATCACCGAGGCAACTGCCGGAATGGTCCAGGACGCCGTCGACTGCGCATTGCGGTATTGCAGTGCGCGCGCCAGCCATGGCGATAATGCGTCCGGACGATCCGTGTCTTCCGGCGCCCAGAAGGTATCCGCTCTGACGGTGTCGATGCAGATCAGCACTACGTTTTGAGGCGCCGGCGGAGGCTGATGGCAGCCTGCCAGAAGCAACGGCAGCAGCAGAATGACTAGTGTGGTGTTTTTCATGGGCACAGCGGAAACGATGTTGCGGTAGTCCTCATTTTACCATCGGCGCTTTGCATTAGCCGATAGGCGAGCCCGGTGGAACGGCGACCGGCTGGCGCGACTGATCGGCCGGCAGCGGGCGGTTCAGAAAACGCGTAATTTCTATTCGCAGAGCTTTTGCCAGCCTGTCGCGCCGGCGTTCCAACTGTCGCCTCAGATTGTCCATTGCGGCCAGCAGACGCCCTCTGACCGCCGCACTGGTCGCCGACGCGGTCGCCACCTGTTGCAGGCTTTCCAGCATTACCCAGGCCACCGTCTCGTGAATCGCCTGCCGGTAGCCGCTCAAATCACGCTGGCCGAAAACGGTCTGCTGAAACAGTGGTTCAAGCACCGCGTTCAGCCCCGGCAGTTCGGCATTCAGCGCGTGCTGCCCGTACAACCGTGCGAGGCGCTGCGGCTGCAGCAGTTCATTCATGACCAACTGAGCGGCCGAACGCGCCGGCGCCAGCGGATCGAAGCCGGCGCCGGTTGCGTGGCTGAAAAATTCGCGGTCCTTTGCATGGCCGTGGGCAGCCGGCGGAATTTGATACTGCAGGTGCGAAGGCAGCGCCAGTTGCGACGGTTCAAGCAACGCGATCAGCGCGTCGATAGCGGCATTTTGCTGTTCGCCGGATAACGGTTCCAGCGTCGGATTCGTATCGCCGCGAACCGCATAGTCATACTGCAGACCACCGACCAATTTGCCCGCCGCTTCGATCTGATAGCGATGCAGCAGATAGACCGGCACCAGTCGACGTTCCATCTCAAACAGCGGCGTGCCCTGCGGCAGCACGGCCGCAGAGAAACGCTGCAACGCCAGTTCGCGGATTTCCAGCAGCTCATCCAGCCGGGCCAGCACATTGCTGCCGTTATCCCACAGGTGAGCCTGCACCTGCGCGCTGCCGGGCACCCGCGCGTCCCGGTCGGCGATAAAGGCCAGACCCCGGTCGGCTGCCTGTTGAAGAATCGCGGCCAGCCCGGCCGCCTCGGCAGCCGGATCGAACGGCTGATATCCGTAGCGGATGGCGAGCTTGTCCCACTCGCTGACGCCTTCGGCATACGCCTGGTCGATGCGAATACGGCCCTGATCGTCCAGGTGCAGATTCGGATGCGGGTAGTCCATGACCGAACGGTCGCCGGTAAAAGACGCGGCAAAATTGTGAATCAAACCCAGGGTATGCCCGACCTCATGGGCTGACAGTTGCCGCAGCCGCGCCAGTGCCATGGCCTGGGCCGCTGCCGAACGTTCGTCGCCGGCGGCAAAGGGTGCGGTCAGGGCTTCGGCAATCATTTGATCCTGCCGCACGCGCAGGGAACCGAGACTCACATGGCCTTTAATGATTTCACCGTTGCGCGGATCGAATACGCCGGTGCCATAGGACCAGCCGCGGGTCGAGCGATGGACCCACTGAATCACGTTGTAGCGAATATCCAGCGGATCGACATTCCCCGGCAATACCCTGACTTCATAGGCGCCGTCGAAGCCGGCCGCGGCAAACGCATCCGACCACCACGACGCACCTTCCAGCAACGCGCTGCGGACCGGTTCCGGCGCTCCGCCATCAACGTAGTAAACCAGCTTGTCACCGGGCGCGAGCCGGTGCCGGTAAATCAGCTTCCGGTCGATTGAGCGGTCCAGTGGCGCTGCATAATCTTTGTAGCTCAGCGGGAAGTAGCCAGCCCGCGGATGATGCACCCGGGGCCGGTATCCCGGCTCGGGCAGCGCGGCGAACTGGTGCTGAACGCGGACGGTCAACAGCGACGGTGTCGGCGTGACCGAGGCCACCCAGTCGCC
>JANQPM010000031.1 GCA_028289465.1 Lysobacterales bacterium
CCGACGTCCAGCACTTCCGCACCGTCCAGGCGGCAGCGTTCCGCGATGTAGTTCAGCCGGGCCGGATTCAAATCGTGCAGCGGCCGGAATTCGCCTTCGGGGTCCCACCAGGTATGTGCGATGGCTTCAAATTTCGCCGCTTCGTTTTGATCGACATTGGTCTGCATCACGCCGTCGCTCCGTTTGCAATTCGGTTCTGCCAGCCTGCCGCCCGCTCAAGAATGGTGGTTTCGTTGAGGCTTGTCGCCTGCCGGTCTTGCAGCAGGCGCCGTCCTGCCACCCAGACATCGCTCACTTGCTCGCGATTGCAGGCGTAGACGATCTGCGAAATCACCTGGTGCACCGGCTGGGTGGCCGGCCCGGATAGGTCCAGTGCACACAAATCGGCCTGCTTGCCGGCCTCAATCGAACCGAGCTGCTCATTGAGCCCCAGCGCCCGTGCCGCATTTATCGTCACCATATTCAGGGCCTGCTCGGCGGTCACCGCCTGCGGATCGGACGCGACGCCCTTGGCCAGCAGGGCCGCGGTGCGTAGCTCGGTCAGCAGATCAAGATCGTTATTGCTGGCCACGCCATCGGTGCCGACCGCAACGTTCACGCCATGCTGTTGCAAGCGGTGCACCGGGCACATGCCGCTGGCCAGTTTCAAATTGGATTCCGGGCAGTGGATCACATGAACGCCGCGGTCAGCCAGCAACTCGAAATCGGCCTCGTCCAGCGCCGTCATGTGCACCGCCAGCAGACGCGGTGACAGCAACCCCAGCCGATCCAGGCGCTGCAATGGACGAAGGCCGTGCTGCGCCAGGGACTGGTCGATTTCCGGCCGGGACTCCAGCAGGTGGATATGAACCGGAATCGCATGTGCTTCCGACAACTGCCGAATGCGCTCCAGTTGACGGTCGGTAACCGTATACGGTGCATGCGGTGCCAGGCTGGTCGAAATCAGCGGGTCGTCCCGCCAGCGCCGATATAGCGCCATTCCCCGTTCAAAATAGCGGTCTTCGGTATCGGCCCACGCCGTCGGGAAATCGATGATCGGAATACCGACTATCGCCCTCAGACCTGCGGCCCGCGCTTTTTCGGCAGTCACATCGGGAAAGAAGTAGTTGTCGTTAAAACAGGTGATGCCGGCCTTGAGCATTTCCAGCAGGGCCAGATTCGACGCATCGCCGATATAATCCGGTTCGATCCACCGCTGCTCGGCCGGCCAGACGTGTTCTTTCAGCCAAACGTCCAACCGCATATCGTCGGCAAAGCCTTTCAGCAACGACATTGAGGCATGGGTATGCATATTGATCAGCCCGGGAATCAATGCATGCCCGGGAAGATCCACCAATTCGGCTTCGGGCCATTGCCGGCGTGCCTGACCGGCGTCCATGACCGCATGAATCCGGTTGCCGGCCAATACCACTGCCTGGCCGGTCTGTACGCTGCCGCCAGGCACCACCGGGACCAGCCAGTGCGGCAGCAAGATGGTGTCCGGCCCGGTCAATCTCAGTCCTTCACCCGGGACACATACTCGCCAGAGCGCGTATCCACCCGGATGATTTCGTGTTCCTGTACAAACAACGGCACACGCACAACTGCACCGGTTTCCAAAGTGGCCGGCTTGTTGCCACCGCCGGAAGTATCGCCCTTCACGCCGGGGTCGGTCTGGGTGATTTTCAGATGTACAAAATTGGGTGGCGCTACCGATAGCGGCTCGCCATTGAACAGTGTCATATTGCAAATGTCCTCTTCTTTGAGCCACTGCGCGGCATCGCCGACGGCGACTTCGCCTGCCGCATATTGTTCGTAGGTATCAGGCGCCATGAAGTGCCAAAACTCGCCATCGGAATACAGATACTGAACTTCCAGTTCAAAAACATCCGCCGCTTCCACGCTTTCGCCGGATTTGAAGGTCTTCTCAATGGTTCGGCCGGTTTTCAGATTGCGTACGCGTACGCGGTTAAACGCCTGGCCCTTGCCGGGCTTCACGAATTCATTCTCAACGATGGTATACGGGTCACCATCCAGCATGATTTTGAGTCCGCTCCGAAACTCATTGGTACTGTAGTTGGCCATTTATGCCTCCGTGGATTATCTGGTAAGTTAGCGGCACGATACCCTGGCCGGGAGATCCGTGTCCGGCCTCGACAGCACTCCCGAGAACATCGGCAGGCACAGAGGAACTTAACCGGAGAAACTGAATCAGTAAAACCCATTATGATACCGGTTTTAGACACACAAAGGCAGACGCCGCCGGCGCAAAAATCCTGGCGCGAGGAACTTCGCGACGCATTCCGTCGACCGGCAGATTTGGCGAAGGCGCTGGGCCTGCCCGGCGCACCGCCCGCCACACCACCCAGTACATTACCCAGTACACTACCCGGAACCGCTGCAGCCGAGCAGTCGTTTCCAATGCTGGTACCGCAGCGCTTCGCACAGCGCATGCGCCATGGCGATCCCGACGATCCGTTACTGCGCCAGGTCATGCCCGACGCGGCGGAAAACAACAGTCCGCCGGAATTTCTGAAAGACCCGGTTGGCGATCTGCCCGCGAGCCCGCAGCCGGGCCTGGTGCACAAATATCAGGGCCGCGTGTTGCTGGTGACCACCGGTGCCTGCGCCGTCCACTGCCGATATTGCTTTCGCCGCCACTTCCCCTATGCGGACGAGAACGCCGGCCGCGACCGGTGGCGGAACGCCATCGCGTACATTCGCCGGCAGCCCGGCATTCGCGAAGTGATCCTCAGCGGCGGCGACCCGTTGCTGCTGGCAACCAGACGCCTGTCCCGTCTGACCCGTCAGCTCGAGCCCATCGCGCATGTCCGCACGCTGCGAATACATACCCGCGTTCCCATCGTGCTGGAATCGCGCATCAACCGCAATCTGCTGAGCTGGCTGCGCGAACTGCCGTGGCGAAAGCTGATCGTTGTGCACGCCAATCACGAACGCGAATTGGACGAACGCGTCGGCGGACGCCTCGCGGCGCTGCGTGACAGCGGCGCGATATTGCTCAATCAGTCAGTGCTGCTGCGCGGGGTCAACGATAATGCCGATACGCTGATTCGGCTGTCCGAGCGCCTGTTTGACTATGGCGTACTGCCCTACTATTTGCACTTGCTGGACCCGGTTGAAGGGGCTGCACATTTTACGGTAGCCAACGAAAATATACGCAATATTATTCATGAATTAAGAGTCCAATTACCAGGGTATCTGATACCCAGACCGGTACGTGAGAAAGCCGGCGCCGCATATAAGATACCCTTGATATAAATTCCACGGGCAGGCCTGAAAAACGTCTCCCTGACGGACCATGGCCGGACGGTGGCCGCGTCCTGGCCAATCGCGGGACTGTGTGATATGACAGCACCTGTTTTTGTACTAAATTCAGCAATTTGTAATAATAATTGCCTAAAACAATGTAACAGTTTAAACTGAATCCCCTTACCATCGTCTATGACGGAGTGCTGTTGTAATGCCGGCC
This sequence comes from Lysobacterales bacterium, assembly GCA_028289465.1. Classification (GTDB taxonomy): domain Bacteria; phylum Pseudomonadota; class Gammaproteobacteria; order Xanthomonadales; family SZUA-36; genus JANQPM01. Next base: position 3,470 of record JANQPM010000031.1, read on the forward strand.
ACGGACATTTTAGTAGTTGACTGCTCACCGGAGCTGGCTCAAAGAGTCAGTAATATACTTAGAGATTCCGGTATTTCAGTTCGTGTTTCTACGGCGTCCACCGAATATGACTTGAGCGCCATTGAAGATGAGCAGCGCTTCGGTCTGGTGCTGTTCGGCCATCCCGACCCACAGGACCTGCCGTTCGAGGCCACCCTGAATCGCCTGCACTCCAGCTTCTCCGCCCCGGTTTACCTGTATGCCGCAGCGGATGACGGGGACAGAATCAAACAAGCACTGCAGCACGGTGCGGTCGGTTTGGTTGACGACCAGTCTGCCGATCATTTGGTGCGAATCGCGAAGCGAGAGTTCGAGGCACGCAACGCGACGCAGCTGCTGGCCGGAAACCAGCAAAAGCTGGCCGAAATCGAGCACCGTTACAACCTGCTTCTAGACAGCTCGCGCGATGCGATCGCGTACATTCATGAAGGCTTGCATATCTATGCCAATCCGAGCTATCTGGAGCTGTTCGACATTGATGATTTCAGCGCTCTGGAAGGCGCGTCCATTCTGGAATTGATTACGCTGGAAGATCACGACTTCAAGCAATTGCTGCGCCAGATCAATCAGGGCCAGTTACCGGAAGGCCCCATCGCGGCCAGCGCAGGCAGCGGTGAGGATGGCGAGCCGATGGGCGTTTCCGTGACCTTTTCCGCAGCTCGCTACAATGGCGAGCATTGCACCCAGATCATGGTACAGCGGCGCCGCGCCACCGGCGATATGCAGCAGGCACTGGAAAGCGAACTGGAGAAGCTGCGCAACCGGGATCCGGTTACCGGTCTGTTTCTACGCCAGCATTTCATCAAGACCTTGCAGCAGGAAATCAGCGTTTCGCGCGATACCTCGCATGCTCATGCCGTTTTACGGGTCGAACCGGACTCTTTCGAGGCGTTGATCCAGGAGCAGGGGGCCAGCAAGACCGATCTGATCATCAACGATCTGGCCGATGTACTCAAACAGTGCTGCGAAGAGCAGGATCTCTGCGCCCGCTACCGGGATCATATATTTCTGGTTTACCTGAACCGTGAAAACAAAGAAGCCATCGAGGCGGTCGCCGGCGCGATTCTGACGCATTATCGCGACCACATCATTGATCTCGGCGAGCGTTCGATCACCAATACCTGCAGCATCGGCCTGACGTACCTGGGTTCGCAGACCACTTCGGTCGAAGAAGTGCTGCAGCAATGTGGTTTTGCCGCTGCCGAGGCCCATGAGAAAGGCGGCGACCAGTTTGCGCGCTACCGGCCGCAACTGACGGCAGTCGCAACCGACGACTCGCAGAAACATTGGGCGGAAAAAATTCGCCATGCGCTGAATAACAACGAATTCTTCGTCATTCAGCAGCCCATCGTCGATCTGGAAAAGGATTCCGAACCCTATCACGAAGCCTTTGTGTATATGCGCGACGACGGCGCGGACTTGAGCCCGTCAGAATACCTGCCACATGCCGAACAAACCAATCTGGCGGGTTCGATCGACCGTATCAGCATTCCGTACCTGCTGCGCTCGCTGGCAAACCCCGACGAGCAATCGGATATCAACGCATACATCATGAACCTCAGCAGCAATTCCGTTGAAGACGAAAGCTTCGGCGACTGGCTCGGCATCCAGTTGCGCGAGCACCAGGTCGCCGGGGAACGGCTGATCCTGCAACTGCCGTCCAGCTATGTCGCAGGCAATCTGAAGACCAGCCAGCAGTTGATCGAACGGTTACAGCAAACCGGTTGTCAATTCAGCATCAGCGAACTGGTGAACGAGCGCCGCGTGCTGAGTACGCTAGACCATCTCGACATTCAATACGTCAAGCTCGACCCCGAACTGACGGCCAATTTGCATACGGACATGAACGCGATGGATGTGGTTAACCGGGTTGTTGATATTGCATCCCGTAAGTCTATTCAAGTGATCGCCGGCGAAGTCGCCGATGCCGCCAGTCTGGCCAATCTCTGGCAAAGCGGTGTGAAATTGGTACAGGGCGATTTCCTGAAGGAAAAATCCCAGGTCACCAGCCAGGCCTGACCGGCCTCTGCCCGGCAGGCGATTCAGATTTCCTGGCTACGCCTTTCCTGCAAGGCCTGAATCCGCTCGTCGATCGGCGGATGGCTCATCAGCAGGCGCTTGATACCCGCTCCGACACCGCCGGAAATACCGAACGCTTCAACCGCCTCGGGCAAATCGGCCTGTTCGGACTGCTGACCCAGGCGCTGCAGCGCTGCGGTCATATTGCCGGTCCCGGCCAGTGCCGCTCCGCCGGCATCTGCGCGGAACTCGCGGCGCCGCGAAAATGCCATGACCACCATGCTGGCCAGCAGGCCCAGCACCAACTGGGCGACGATCACCGCAACGAAATAGCCGATACCATGACCGCGCTCATTGCGAAAAACCACGCGGTCGATAAGCTGGCCGATGATTCTGGCAAACAGGATGACCAGGGTATTCAATACGCCCTGAATCAGCGTCAGGGTAACCATATCGCCGTTTGCGACGTGGCTGACTTCATGGCCGAGCACCGCCTCCACCTCGCCGCGGCGCATGCCGCGCAGCAACCCGGTGCTGACAGCAACCAACGCGTTATTGCGGGACATGCCGGTCGCAAACGCATTCATATCCGCCGAATCGTAGATCGCAACATCCGGCATGCCGATACCGGCCCGCTCGGCCTGACCTTTCACCGTACTGAGCAGCCACTGCTCGGTTTCGTTGCGGGGTTCCTTGATCACATGCGCGCCGGTGGACCGGATCGCCATCGTCTTGGACAGCGCCAGCGATATCAACGCACCGCCCATGCCGAGCACAACCGCAATAATCAGAATACCGGCCTGATTGACGTTGATCCCCTGTTCTATCATCCAGGGTTCAAGCAGGCTGAGTACAGCGCCCAATACCAGCAAAACCGCAAGGTTGGTTCCCAGAAACAGCAATATCCGCATCATGCTTAGAACGGCTCCAAAATATGAACGACTGCATAAAACATGGCGCTGGCGGGCCGAATTTGCAAGTCTGTCCATCGTAGCACCGGCCGGGACTGGCCGGCTGCTACAATTCCGGCCTGGCCAGTGAAGAACCGCGATGCAACACCCGCCCGAACCCCAGACCGATAACCCGAAAGCCTACCGTGGCCGGTTTGCGCCCTCACCCACCGGCGATCTGCATTTCGGCTCGCTGATTGCGGCTGTCGGCAGCTATCTGCAGGCCAAATCCAATCGCGGTCAATGGCTGGTCAGAATCGAAGACCTGGACCCGCCGCGCGAAGTCGCGGGCAGCGCCGCATCCATCCTGGCCGATCTCAGGCGCCTCGGGCTCAACTGGGACGGGACAATCAGCTACCAGAGCCAGCGTAACGAAGCCTATCGGCAAGCACTGGACCGGTTGCTTGACAGAAAGCAGGCATATTGGTGCGGATGCAGCAGAAAGCAGTTGCCGGCAACCGGAATCTACCCCGGAACCTGTCGGGCCGGCCTCGCACCCGGCCGGCCGCCGCGCACAGTGCGCCTGCGCACTACGGCAGACACCGTAACCTGCCGGGACAGGCTCCAGGGCCGTTTCAGCCAGCAGTTGGAACGGGACGTCGGCGATTTTGTGCTGCGGCGGGCCGATGGTTTGTTCGCGTACCAACTGGCCGTGGTGATCGACGATGCGGACCAGGAGATCACCGAGGTCGTGCGCGGTGCGGACCTGCTGGATTCGACGCCGCGCCAGATATTCCTGCAACGGCAACTGGGCCTGCCGACCCCCGGCTACGTTCATCTGCCGGTGGCCACCGACCGCAACGGAAAAAAGCTCAGCAAGCGCCACGCGTCGGATCCGGTGAAGCGTCTGCCACCGGTCGCGGTACTGCGCACCAGCCTTGGTTTTCTCGGCCACCCCCCGCCCGAAGAAATCCACGATCTGGATCAGCTTCGCCGCTGGGCGATTGAAAACTGGTGTTTGCAGCGCGTTCCGGCACGCGCGGAATGGCCGCTGTCCAGCCATTCCGAACCGGCCTGAGCACCGGTATACTGGCGGATTGAAAAGGAAACGCCGATGAATCCGAATTTTCTCGACTTCGAACAACCGATTGCCGAACTGGAGGCCAAGATCGACGAGTTGCGCAATGTCGGCTCGGACAATGCGCTGAATCTGGAAGAGGAAATACAGCGGCTGAAAACCAAGCTGCAGGCCAAAACCGAATCGATTTTCAGCAATCTGAGCCCGTGGCAGATATCGCAACTGTCCCGGCATCCGCTCAGGCCGTACACCCTGGACTACATCGGCTTGTTATTCGACGACTTCCATGAGCTGCATGGCGACCGCGCGTTTGCGGACGACCACGCCATCGTCGGCGGACTCGGACGCTTCCGCGATCGGGCGGTAATGGTCATCGGCCACCAGAAAGGCCGCAATACCAAGTCCAAGGTATTCCGGAATTTCGGTATGCCGCGTCCGGAGGGCTATCGCAAAGCCCTTCGTCTGATGCAGATGGCCGCGCGCTTCGGATTGCCGGTAATCACCTTCATCGACACTCCGGGGGCCTATCCCGGCGTCGGTGCCGAAGAACGCGGCCAGTCGGAAGCTATTGCACGCAACCTGTCAGTTATGTCGCAACTGCCGGTACCGATCATCTGCACGGTGGTCGGTGAAGGCGGTTCCGGCGGCGCGCTGGCCATCGGGGTCGGCGACCGGATCAACATGCTGCAATACAGCACGTATTCGGTCATCTCGCCCGAGGGGTGCGCGTCCATCCTCTGGAAAAACGCCGAGCACGCCGAAACCGCCGCCCAGGCCCTTGGCATCACCTCGGACCGTCTGCATGCACTGGGTCTGGTCGACGAGGTGATACCCGAACCGCTGGGCGGCGCGCATCGCGCACCCGAGGTGGTTGCCGAACGCATTGCCGACGTCATCGAGCAGCAACTGCAGGCGTTGGAACATCTATCCGATGAGGCAATGCTGGATGCGCGTCACCAGCGCATCATGTCTTTCGGTGAATACAAAACCTGATCACGCCTTTCAGGCCCACCAACTTTCGGGCATCGTCTCGCAATGGCCCCGCCCCGCCGGGTATCGCGTAGCGCTGAGCGGCGGCGCCGATTCGACCGCGCTGCTGTTGGCGCTGACGCAAATTGCCGATCAACTGCGCGCACCGTTGTCGGCTATCCATATCAACCATGGCCTGCACCGGCAAGCGGATCGCTGGCAGACCCACTGCGAATCGCTCTGCGCAACACTGTCCGTGCCGCTGCACTGTCGGCGAGTCACCGTGACAGACAGCAGGCGCCGCGGACCGGAAGCGGCCGCAAGGGAAGCCCGCTACCGGGCGCTGGGTATAGCTCTGGATGCGAACGAGATGCTGCTGACCGCCCACCATGCCAACGATCAGGCTGAAACCCTGCTGCTGAACCTGATGCGCGGCGCCGGCGTGCACGGACTGGCCGGAATGCGCGCCTGCCGACCCTTCGCCGGCGGCTGGCTGGCCAGGCCGCTGCTGGGCTGGCACCGTTCCGCACTGCAAAACTGGCTGCACGAACAACAGATGGAATGGATCGACGACCCCAGCAATGAAAATACTCAAATGCGCCGCAATTACCTGCGCCATGAATTGATTCCGGCCCTGACCGCGGTCTGGCCGGCCGCGGTAGAGCGGCTGGCCGCGTCCGCCGCATTATGCGGCGAGGCCGCGGATTTGCTCGATACCGGTACGGCAGCGGCGATCGACTTGCTGCAATCCACCGGCAAACTGCAATTGGATGCCGATGGCCTGAAGGAACTGGCCCCGCCGCAGCAATCCGAGATCATCCACTACTGGGTACGCCAGAACCGGCTGCCGGTGCCGTCTCGGGCGGTGATCCTGGAGCTTGTACGGCAGCTCGGCAGCGAACGTGACGATCATCAAATACGAGTTGCGTGGCCCGGTGCGGAAATCAGACATTACCGCGGCCGGCTTTACTTGCTGCAGCCGCTGCCGATAGCCGAACCGGTCAGCGAAAGCGAACCGACCGGCGAACACTGCTGGAGCGGCCGCCGGCAAATCGAATTACCGAATAATCTGGGCCGGCTGGAATTTACCGGGCAGGCCGCCGATACGCTGCCCGACGGCGATTTTCGAATCGCCGCGCGGCGCGGCGGAGAACGCCTGCGGCTGGTGTCAAACGGACCGCACCGGCCGCTGAAAAAACTGTTTCAGGAACACGCCATCCCACCGTGGTACCGGCCGTTCGTACCGCTGCTGTGGCACCGGGGGCGGCTTCTGGCGGTCGGCGATTTCTGGCTTTCCGCCGAGCTGCGGCAGCGACTGTCCGGCAGCGATTGCAAACTTCACTGGCAACCGGCTCTGCCGGCCTGGCAGGCATTGCGCGATCATCTGCTGCAGAAGCGTTTATAATGCCTGGGTCATATCGGCCCATGAAACAACCCATGACACAACCCGAGAAACAAGTGAACCATCGACCATGACCAGCAAAGACCTGCCCTTTGAGGACGCGATCAAGGAATTGGAGAAACTCGTCGAAGCGATGGAATCGGGCGATCTGAGTCTGGATGAGTCCTTGCAGAGTTTTCAGCGCGGTATCCGCCTGACCCGGCATTGCCAGTCCATTCTGGAACAGGCCCAGCAGACCGTGGAAGTATTGATGAACCCGGAAGACGACACGTCCGCCGCACCGCTCGATCCTGATCAGGACCAGGACGCTAGCGCACAATCCTCCTGAAACTCAAGTTGATCCGCGCGCCGATCGGCCGGCGTGTGCGCGGCAGCGCGTGTTGCCAGTCACGCTGTGTGACTCCCGTCATCAATAGACAACTGCCGCTGCGCAACTGCAGCACCAGCTTCTCGCGGTGGTTGTCCTTGCGGCGCAGCAGAAACCGCCGTTCGGCGCCGAGACTGACCGACGCGATCAGCGGCTCGTCCCCCAGTGCGCGTTCATCGTCCGCATGCCAGCCCATCGCGTCTTGTCCGTCACGGTACAGATTGCATAGGACGCTATTGAAATTTTCCTCGGTGAGCGCAGAAAGTCGGTCCTTTATTGCGAGTAGATCCTGTTGCCATCCATTGGCTGACAGCAAAATACCGGAATAAGAGTACCGGATATTTTGATCGCCATACCACGCGATCAAACGCGGCTGGGGGTGACGCCGGCCAAACAGGGTCACGCTCTCCTGGCGCCAATCCAGACCGGCTTGAAGCGACTTCATCGCCTGTTCGGCGGACGACTCGGAAAGAAAACGCGGAACATAGTGCAGACCTGCACGGGCCAGCGCTTCGTCACCTATATCGCCGCTAGCTGGGGATTGCGCGACCGGGGATTGTACGGCATTAATCATCTGAATGCGTGAAGCTGCCGATCATGCCGGCGCGACAGCAGCAATAACGCCAGTATTGCGCCCGCGAGCGCCATACCCATATCGGACTGTGTGTCCCAGACATAACCCTGGGTTCCGAGAAACGCATCGGCCGACTCGCCGCTCAACAGCGCCACCCACCACTCCAGCAGTTCGTAGAAGGCGCTGATTGCCAGACATATTGATACCACGATGAAGGCCAGCCAGCGGCGCCCGTTCACCACATCAAAACGCAGCAACACCTCCCGTGCGACCATCGCCGGAACAAAGCCCTGAATGAAATGACCCAGCTTGTCGTAGTTGTTACGCGACGAACCGAATGTCTCTTTTACCCAGTCCCCCAGCGGCACTTCGGCATAGGTGTAGTGTCCGCCCACCATCAGGATCACCGCATGTATCAGGATTAAAATATAGACGATTGGTGTCAGAGGAAATCGCTTTCGCGAAATTGCCAGTATCACCAATGCCGCCAGTGCCGGGGCCACTTCTAACCACCAGGTCATGCGGTCTTTCGGGTTAATCGCGGACCAGATTAATACCGCAAAAAATACGGCAAGCCAGAGGACGGTTTTCCACATCTTTCTGTCCATTTTTCGTTTACCAACAAAATGTTAACACCCGCCGCGGGCCCGTGTACGATTTGCCTGGCACGCCGGTAGAGGAGTAGAATCGAGGGGTCGAACCGGTGTGGGAGGGCGCGTGGTTCAGACAGAATAACTAAACTGAATAAGAGGGAGAACAATGGCGAATCTCGGTCGAATTCTTTTCTTGATAGGTATAGTTGTTGCCGCGGCGATGGGCATGGGCTTCAGTGAGCCATGGCTGCCCTGGGTGCTGGTGGTACTCGGCGCCGTCGTCGGCTTTCTCAACATTTCCGGTTCTGAATCCCGAACTTTCCTGATTGCCGGTATCGCGATGACGATTGCCGCCACCGCATTCCGCAATGTGCCCTATATCGGTGACGATGTCACCAAGATTATGGGCGGGATCATGACCTTCTTGTCCGGCGCTATCTTCGTGGTTGCAGCCAAGGCTTTGTTTGATACCACAAAAGACTAGTCAGACAGTCAATCATTGGTAACAGAAAAGGCGCATTCGCGCCTTTTCTGTTAAGCGCTAACGCAACTGAAAGCACTGCGGTGTGCACGGTTAAACGCGGAGTCTCCGTTATGCGCACGCCGACCGGCCGCGTCCAAGGTATTCGGCAAAGCTTTGCGAGTCGATATTGGCGCCGCAGACGATCAGCCCGACACGGCGGCCGCCGAAACGGCCGCGCAGCGGACCGGCCAACGCGGCCGTTGCCGCGGCGCCGGCCGGCTCCACGGCCAGTTTCAGTTCATTGAATATCCACAGCATGGCCCGGCATAGTTCATCGTCGGAGACCATCACCAGTTCATCGACAAAACGACGGCTCAGAGCAAGACTGTACTCGGCGGTATGCGGTGCGCCCAGGCTGTCGGCGATGGTCCTGACACAATCCAGCGTTTCAGTCTTGCCGCTGGCGAAGCTGCGGTGCATGGTATCCGCGCCTTCAGGCTCCACGCCGATCACGGTGCACCGGGGATTAAGCTGCTTGATCGCACAGGCCATGCCGGAAATCAGCCCGCCGCCGCCCACCGGCACGACCGCCACGTCCAGTGTCCCGGCCTGGCGATAGAACTCGGCGCCCAGGGTGCCGGTACCCAGCGCCACATTCGGGCCTTCAAACGGATGAATCAGGCTGCGCCCTTCTTCCTGCTGCAGCCGCCGGGCTTCGGCAAACGCCTGATGAACGTCTTCTACCAGACAAATCTCTGCGCCGAGTTCCCGGCACAGCGCCACCCGGAACGGGTTCGCGCTTTGCGGCATCACCACTTTGGCGTCAGTACCGGCCCGGCGAGCGGCAAAAGCCGTGGCGGCGGCGTGGTTACCGGCGCTGACCGCCGTCACGCCGCGATCTAATGCATCGGCCGGCAATGCCATGGCATTGAGCAACGCACCGCGCGGCTTGAAGCTGCCGGTATGCTGCAACAGCTCCAGTTTCATCAACACCGCCATATCGGCGCCGAAGCGCTGTTCTACCAGGCGTTGCGGCCAGCGGACCACCGGGGTTTCCAGAATATGCGCTGCGAGCCTGGACGCAGCACTGCCTATGTCCGATAAGTTTGGGTAGTCCATGTTCGCATTCCTCACCGGCCGCTAGCATAGCAGAGCCTTTGCGGCACGGGGGTAGTCGCGCCGGCAGCATATTGCCACCCGGTTGGCGGGTGGTTTGCGTCCAACCCGAATACTGTATATATTTACAGTATTATGAAAAACCGTGGCAGCCAGTCCAACCCGCAGAACCGCTATCGCCGAATTCAGGTTGTCAAGCTGCCAGCCGAAATGGCTCGTTTACCGAATAAGCTGCCAACCGAATATTTTCATGAGACAGCCAAGTCCATTGTGGCCAGCAACCGCTCTCCGGATGTGCCGTTCGACCGGTCAATCAATGCCTACCGCGGCTGCGAGCATGGCTGTGTGTATTGTTTCGCGCGCCCTACCCATGCCTATCTGGATTGGTCCCCGGGTCTGGATTTCGAGACCAAGATCGTCTGTAAAACCAATGCACCGGAGTTGCTGGAAAAGGTATTCAACAAGCCGGGCTATTCGCCCAAGGTGATCGCGCTCGGCACCAATACCGATCCCTATCAACCCGCTGAAAGCCGGCTGCGCATCACACGCGGCCTGCTAAAACTGTTTCTGCGCTATCGCCACCCGGTCAGCATCGTGACCAAAGGGGCCGGATTGAGCCGCGATCTGGACCTGATTCAGGCACTGGCAAAACATCGCCTGGTCAGTGTGATGATCAGCATGACAACGCTGGATACCTGGCTGAAACGTATTATGGAGCCGCGGGCCGCGTCGCCGGCCAAACGCCTGCAACAGATCGCGGCACTGCGCGAGGCCGGGGTGCCGGTCGGCGTACTGGTCGCGCCGGTAATACCGAAAATCAACGACCAGGAAATCGAACACCTGCTGCAAGCCAGCGCAAAGGCCGGCGCTCAGACGGCAGGCTATGTATTGCTGCGCCTGCCGATGGAACTCAAAACCTTGTTCCAGGAATGGCTGGAACGGCACTTTCCCGATCGTGCCAAAGCGGTACTGAACAAGCTGCGGGAATCCCATGGTGGAAAACTGTACGACAGCCGGCATTTTCATCGTCAGAGAGGCAACAGCCAATACGCCGCAATGATTGCGATGCGCTTCCAGCGTCAGGCTGCAAAACTGGCGCTCAATGAAAGGCGTGCATTCAAGCTGGATACCGAAGCGTTTCGCAGGCCGGACAATGCGCCGCAACAGGGCTCGCTTTTTGCAGTCAAGTGAGGTTCAATCGGTCCCGCAAACCGAATGAACTAAACCCCGGCCTGCCCGCTCCAAGCAGGCAGGTGCTTTTCTGAATACGGACGATGAAAAAAACCCTGAAACGACTGATGTGGCTGGCCGTCGCGCTTATTGCCATCGTGCTGATCGGCGCTGTCGCGCTGGTCGTGCTGATCGACCCCAACCGGTACAAGGAGCGCCTGACCGCGCACGCCAGCCAAATGCTCGGTCAGACCGTTATGATCCATGGCGATCTGTCATGGTCGCTATGGCCGACGCTGGCGATCAGCGTAGACAATATCGAGCTTAAAAACCCCCATGCCCTGCAGGCCGAAGCGTGGGGTTCGATCGAATTGCCGTCGATGGCGGTGGCTGAAAACGTTGAAGCCGATATACAAATCGCACCGTTGCTGAAACGGCAGTTTATCGTGAACGGATTGACCATCCGCAATGCCGACATCCATCTGATTACCAACAGCGCCGGCGTCAGCAACCTCGATATCATGATGTCCGGTGACGGGATGTCCGCCGATGAGCCGGACGATCCGCCCGGGCAACCGCAGGACAGCAGCCGTTCGCTGACCAGCGGGGAAATCCGGCTGCAATCGGTCAATCTGGTGCTGCTCGATCTTCTCAGCGGCAACCGGCAAACGCTGGCGCTGGAAAAAGCCGGCCTCGACCGCTTTGAATTGGACCAGGCGTTGAATTTTCACTTGTCCGGGCAGCTGCGGGACAACGGTGAGCCGGTACTGAACGCGTTGACCGCCGAAGGCCGCGTACTGATTCCGGCCGCGAACGAGCCTATCGAATTTTTGAACGTCGATATCGGCAGCCGGCTGCCCGAGCTGACCGATCCGCTGCAACTGACGGGCAAGCTGGTACTGGATACTCGGGAAGGCACCGTGCTGCAACTGGAAAACGGCAAACTGCAACTGGACGAAAACCAGGTGCAGCTCGATGCCACAGTCACAACCGGAGAACCTAACCGAATCCAATTCACCGCGGCCAGCGACTACCTGGATCTGGACGCACTGCTGGCACCGAAAGATTCGGCCGCCGGCCCGTCCGGATCGGGCGATGAAGATGAACTCGCCCTGTTGAAAAACAACCGACTCGACGGTCAGGTCAGCATCGGACGGTTGCGCTTCAACGGATTGGAAATCGAGCGTTTCAGCGCCCGGCTGAAAAGCCGCAACGGGCGGCTGGATGTGCAACCGGTCGACGGTGAGGTATTCGGCGGCAGTATGAACGGCAAGGCGCATATCAACGCCAATCCATCACGCCCGGAAATTCAATTGCAGCCAAAATTCGTGCAACTGGACATTGGCAAAGTGATTAATCACCTCACCGGCATGGAACTGCTCCAGGCCAGAGGCGATTTTTCCATGGTGCTGAACGGTGTTGGACTGGATGGCGCCGACTGGTTGCATACGGCGGCGGGAAGCGGGAACTATGCACTTGGCGCCGGCACGGTTCACGGTATCGACCTGGCTGCTTTTCTGCACGAATTGCTGGCCCGCGAAAGCCTGCAGAGTATTCAGCGAAGCTTTGGCGGCTCGACGGACTTTAGTAGCTTTAGCGGCCAGTTGAACGCCGAAGACGGCCGGTTGCACTTTACCGATATCGAACTTCGCTCAGCGCGTTTCGATTTGGTCGGAAACGGTAATCTGGCGCTGAGTGACGCCAGCATCAGCGGATCTTTCGATCTGCATTTAAAGGACGATCTGAAAATCCGGCTGGCCGAGCTTTCCAGCCAATTGAACGACGGCATCGTTCCGCTGACCATAGACGGCAACGTGGCCAGCCCGTCGATCCGCTTCGATGTCGCCCAGCTGGCACAGCGCAGGGCCGGGGATACGCTGGACGAAAAAGCCGACGAGCTAAAGGACAAGCTGCGCGAGAAGTTACTGAAACGCCTGGGACGGGATGGCTAAGAGCCGCAATCAGCCTATGCCGGACGTACCCGGTTCTTGGCCAGGCCAATCCAATACAACAGCAGGAAAGAGACGGCAGCCACTGCGATTAATAACGGGTGGTCGGTGACAAAGCGCCAGACGGTCATCGGATTTTCACCCTCTGCATGATGAGAAAAAAACCAGTGGTAAAGCAGCGCGGCGATACCGGCCACCGACCCCAGCAGCGCGCCGCGCCGACAGCCGGTCTGAGCGGCCTCGGACCGCTTACCGCTGACCAAAAACGCCAGTGCGCAGAGAACGGAAACGCCGGCGCCGACCGCAGCGACGCCGAGCAGCGGCGAATACAGATCAGCGCTCATTAACCAATCCAACATCTTATACCTCCGCACTTAGAGCATCGGCTGCGAAGTCCGGCGAGTTAGCGGCCGGCCTGGCGGCCGTTCATACACTCGCCGGCCACGGACTGCCTAGTTTTCCAATGATTTGGGCCGGACCAAATGTTCCAGCCGGCCGGCGCCGGCATTCAAGCCGGCCCGCCCGGCGGGTGGTTCGAAACCGGCAAGCCCGATCACTGCAATGGCAGCAGTTGTCATTAACTTACCGTTATTCGTATAAGGCAGTTGCCGTCCGCAAAGATACCGTAGCAGCCCGTCCAGACCCGGGTTATGCCCGATGATCATAACGCGGCGCTCGCTTTTCAATAGCGACTGCGCGATACGCAGCAATTCTGCCTGCCCGGCATGGTAGAGCGCATCGTGGTACTCGATATTACCCACGGCATCATCGCCCATCGCATCCCGGCCGGCTGTCAGCAATTCTGCAGTCTGCCGGGTCCGGACCGCGGACGAACAGGCGATGCTGTTCGGCATCAATGCGTTTCGCCGCAGCCAGTCAGCCATCCGCGGTACATCGCGAATACCCCTGGTTGTCAGCGGACGATCGAAATCCGTTTTTGCCGTCGTGTTCCAGTCCGACTTTGCATGCCGCATTAGAATCAAACGATGCATTTTCTACCACTCCAAAACCGATTCCATACTGTTATTTAAGCCGCACATCGAACCGAGTTCAAGTCGGTTGCCAATCGGCGCGAACATGACGTTGCATTCCGTCGAATTTGAAGGAAATCATTGAAAGAAATACGAAAACTACGGTCTCGTTACTTGTTAAGAAAGTGTTAAATTTTGCTTGCAACTGCTATCGGTATGGTCTAGCTTTAAAACAACCTCAGGGAGAAGGTTACGGTCATTTGAAGGCAATTTTTGCGACAAGGAGCTTCAATATGAAAAGGAAATCGTTCGCTAATCAACTCCGTTGGTTCCTATCAACCGCACTATTAGGTGTCCCCCTTACCTGGTCTTCGGCCGCGTTTGCCCAAGACGACGAGAACTCCGCAGCACTCGACCGGCTGGAGGTGACCGGCTCCCGAATCCGCCAGTCACAAATAGAAGGTTTCCTGCCGGTTCAGACGCTGGATCGCGAAGATATCGACAGAACCGGGCTGACCTCAGTCGGCGATATATTGCAGCAGCTGACGATTTCCGGTTCCGCAATCAATACGCGTTTTAACTCCAGCGGCAACTTCGGTTTCCCACCCGACGGCGGTGGTATCGGTGCCGGTGCGACCCAGGTTGATCTGCGGCACTTGAACCCCAACCGGGTCATCGTCCTGGTCGACGGGCAGCGCTGGGTCAACGGCGCTTCCGCCAGCGGTGTGTCGTCGGCGGTCGATCTGAATACGATTCCGGTCAACATCATCGAACGCATCGAGATTCTGAAAGACGGCGCAAACGCGATCTACGGTTCCGATGCGATAGCCGGTGTTGTCAATATTATTACCAAGAAAGATTATGAAGGCGCCGAAGCGCGTGCGTACTACGGCGGCTACGATGAAGGCGACGGCGAAAACCTGGAAGCGGAACTGACGGTCGGAAAATCCGGTGACGGCAGCAGCTTTATCGTCAGCCTCGGCTATGCCGATCAAAGCGAAGTGTTCGCGTCCGACCGCGAGCTGTCGCAGTTCCCGACGCCGTTTACCGGCCTGACCCGCGGCAGCTCCGGCACCCCGCAGGGACGCTACGTGTTTTTCGATCCGAATACCCAGCAACTGATTAATGCGACGCTGAACGACGGCGTGGTGAATCCGACTTACGATCCGGCCAACCCGAACGGAGGCGACTATCACGGGTTTACCAATAAC
>JANQPM010000032.1 GCA_028289465.1 Lysobacterales bacterium
GAAGCTTGTCTAAGGCGCCTGGAAATTATCGCACCGGCGGTCAGTCTGGGCGGAGTCGAAACGACGATCTGCCAGCCGGTTCAGACCTCCCACGCGAAGATCAGCCGCCAGGAATGCGAGCGGCTGGGCATTACGCCGCAACTGCTGCGTTTGTCGGTCGGCATTGAAGCCGCAGAAGACCTGGCGATTGACCTCCGGCGGGCAATCCGTGCACAGTAGTCCGATCAACCAGGCCAATGAATTGACGATGCCAGACAGCAGACAAGCGGACAGCCCGGACAAACCCCTGTTTTCGGGGATATCTGTTGCGTTGCTGCTGCTGGCCTGGCCGATAGCGCAATGGCTGGAACAAAACCGGGCCGGCGCCGAAGACCAGTTGGGTCTCTATCAGATGGCCGGCATGCTGATCGCACTGACCGCCATCTGGGCCACCGGCCTGCTATTGGCCATCACCAGCAATCTGCGCCGCGAACGGCCTGTCTGGCTGACCCGCACCGCGATCATCGGCAACGGTCTGGCACTGTGCTTGTTGCTGGTTATGCTGATTGCAGCGAGATTTTAAAGGGAAACACATGACCGAATCGTTCACCGGATTTTCCAACCGCTTTTTTCGTTTCTTCCGCGATTTGTCCGCCAACAACAATCGCGAATGGTTCCATCAGAATAAATCGCGCTACGAGGACGATGTGGTAGCGCCGATGCTGGCTTTTATCGAAGCCATGCAGCCGCGCCTGAAAAAAGTCTCCAAACATTATCGCGCGATCCCGAAAAAAGTCGGCGGCTCCATGTTTCGTATCTACCGGGATGTGCGGTTTTCGAAAAACAAGAACCCGTACAAGGAACACGGCGCCTGCCATTTTCGCCACGAGCTGGGCAAAGACGCCCATGCCCCCGGTTTTTACGTTCACCTGGAACCGGGCAAGATTTTCTTCGGCGGGGGCATCTGGATGCCGCCGGCACCGGAACTGCTGAAAATACGCGAAACCATCGCCGACAGCCCGGCAGCCTGGGGCAAAGTGATCAATAACAAAAAGATCAAAGACCAGTTTGGCGGCATTCGCGGCGACGGCCTGAAAACCGCGCCGAAAGGTTTTCCGAAAGACCACAAGCACATCGAAGATCTGCGCCGCAAAAGCTTCTTCCTGATGCGGGAAGCCAAGCCGGCACTGGCCAAATCCGCCGGTTTTCTGGACGAAGTCGAAGAAACCTTCAAAGCTGGTAAACCGCTGATGTCCTTTATCTGCCATGCGCTGGAAGTGCCGTTTTGAAGATCACGCCCCTGGAGTACAGCTTTCTGTTAACGAAATGATGCCGCTTTGGAAAACGGCGACTTCGAGTTCAGAATCCTAAAGCGTCACCTGACAGGACAGTGAGGCCTGCTTCGCCTACAGCATCAAACTGCTGGAACACCCGGCCGTACTGGTCGTAGGTGGTTTCCTCGGCATAGGTATTGCTATCCACGCTGGTGCTGACCCGGCTGACCCGGCCGAAGGGGTCATAGGTATAGTGTCGCTGATGCCGCAGACTGCTGGTACCCCCGTTGTCGTACAGGCTTTCCGATAATAGCTGCCCACGCCGGTTCACCGTACTGCCGGTCGAGGTGCCGGTATCATAGACCGACACCGTGTTGGAC
>JANQPM010000042.1 GCA_028289465.1 Lysobacterales bacterium
GATCAGGCCGGTGCGCAGCCCGTTGACGTGGGTGCCGCCCAGAGCCGTCGGAATCAGATTGACGTAGCTTTCGTGCAACTGCCCGCCTTCGGGCAGCCAGCACAGCGCCCATTCCGCCTCGCTGTCGGTGCCTTTCAGATGACCGGAAAACGGCTGTTCCGGCAGCCGGTCCTGACCTTCTACCGCCGAGGTCAGATAGTCGATCAGACCTTCTTCGTACAGCCACTCGTCCACATCGCCGGACTTTTCGTCTTTCAGCGTCACCCGCAGCCCCGGGCAGAGCACCGCCTTGGCGCGCAGCAAGTGCCTGAGCCGCGATAACGACAGTCTGGCCGAATCGAAATATTCCGGATTCGGCCAAAAGCGGATGCGGGTGCCGGTATTGCGCTGGCCGACGCTGTCGATCACTTTCAAGTCCTGATCCTTGTCGCCTTCCTTGAAACGCATGAAATATTCGCTGCCGCCGCGTTTGATCCAGACATCCAGGCGGACGGACAGCGCGTTGACCACCGACACGCCGACGCCGTGCAGACCGCCGGAGAATTGATAATTCTTGTTGGAGAATTTGCCGCCGGCATGCAGCTTGGTCAGGATCAGTTCGACGCCCGGCATATCCTGTTCCGGGTGAATATCCACCGGCATTCCGCGGCCGTCATCGGCGACTTCCACCGAGCCGTCCTTGAAGACGATTACGTCGATTTTCTTAGCGTGGCCGGCCAGCGCCTCATCGACCGAATTGTCGATGACTTCCTGGGCCAGATGGTTCGGGCGCCCGGTGTCGGTATACATGCCGGGCCGGCGCTTCACGGGTTCCAGGCCGGAAAGAACTTCGATGTCCTTGGCTTGGTATTGAGAATTCATTGCGCTGTGTTCCACTCCGGTCCGTTCCGCGTCGGCGTGCCGCCGGCGGTGCACCAAACGCTGCAGGGGCATATGCCGGGCCGCAGGCGTTGGCTGGTGTTGAACGGATATTGGTCTCTATGGGCCATTTATTCTATCGGTCGGGGCTTTGGTGCACCGCTGAATACGGTTCGGCACGCGCTCCTTGGAATAGCATTATTGCACGGTTTTCAGTACGAGTGAGCGGCAAAATTCCGCGCGGCCGGAAAAATGTGAATTCCTTCGCACATCGGTAAGCGGACTGCGGTAGAATATCCTTCCAGGACTGCATAAGTAGATTGCACCAAACATTTACAGGTTCTGGCATGGCATCTTTGATTTTCGTTACCGGCGGCGTGGTTTCTTCCCTGGGCAAGGGCATTTCCTCCGCATCCCTGGCCGCCATTCTCGAAGCGCGTGGCCTCAAAGTCACTCTGGTCAAGCTCGACCCGTATATCAACGTGGACCCCGGGACCATGAGTCCGTTCCAGCACGGCGAGGTCTTCGTCACACAGGACGGCGCGGAAACGGATCTGGATCTGGGCCATTACGAGCGCTTTGTGCATACCCGGATGAGCCGGCTGAACAATTACACCACCGGTAAAATCTATGAAAAGGTCATCGCGAAAGAGCGTCGCGGCGACTATCTGGGAGCGACTGTGCAGGTGATTCCCCATGTCACCGACGAGATCAAGAGCAGCGTGGAAAAAGCCGCCGAGGGCTACGATGTCGCGATGATCGAGATCGGTGGCACAGTCGGCGATATCGAATCCCTGCCGTTTCTGGAGGCGATCCGCCAGCTCGGCGTCGAATACCGGGACCGGGCGCTGTTTATGCACCTGACCCTGGTGCCGTACCTGAAAGCGGCCGGCGAAATAAAAACCAAGCCGACCCAGCACTCAGTCAAGGAATTGCGCTCCATCGGTATCCAGCCGGATATTCTGCTGTGCCGTTCGGAAAAGCTGCTGGCCGACGGCGAACGGCGCAAAATCGCGCTGTTTACCAACGTGCCGGAAGAGGCGGTGATCTCCGCGGTCGATGTCGACAGTATTTACAAGATTCCGCTGTATCTGCACGACCAGGGCCTGGACAGCATCGTCGTGAAGCGCCTGAACCTGATCGCCGAGCCGGCCGATCTGTCGGATTGGCGCGAAGTCTGCGATCGAATGGATAACCCGCAGCATACCGTTACCGTTGCAATGGTCGGCAAGTATGTCGAACATTCCGATGCCTATAAGTCGCTGACCGAAGCGCTGTGTCATGGCGGTCTGCGGCAGAGAATACGCGTGAATATCACGCGTCTGGAGTCCGAGAGCCTGGAAGATGGCGGCGTGGAGGCGCTGCACGACGCTGATGCGATTCTGGTGCCGGGCGGTTTTGGCGGCCGCGGTTTCGAGGGCAAGGTCAAGGCGATTCGCTATGCCCGGGAGAACGGCGTGCCGTATCTCGGCATCTGCTACGGCATGCAGGCCGCAGTGGTGGAATTCGCCCGCAACGTCTGCGGGCTGGACGGTGCGAACAGCACGGAAATCGACCCGCAGTCGCCGCACCCGGTAATCGGCTTGATTACCGAGTGGCTGGACCGCTCGGGCCAGGTGGAAACGCGCGACGAGGAGTCAGACTACGGTGGCACCATGCGCCTGGGTGGCCAGCGCTGCCGTCTGCGCGAAGGCAGCCTGTCCCGGTCGCTGTACGGCAGGGAAGTGATCACCGAACGGCACCGGCATCGTTACGAGTTCAACAACCACTACCGGGACATTGTGCAGAAGCACGGCATGCTGATTGCCGGCACTTCCACCGATGAGACCCTGGTCGAAATGATCGAGCTGCCGGACCATCCATGGTTTGTCGCCTGTCAGTTCCATCCCGAGTTCACGTCCACGCCGCGGGACGGCCACCCGCTGTTCAGGAATTTCATCGAAGCGGCGCTGAAAGCGCAGCAGAACCAGGTGCCGGGGGTGGCCAATCTGTGAAACTATGCGGCTTTGAGGTTGGCATTGACCGGCCGTTGTTTTTGATCGCCGGCCCCTGCGTGGTGGAGTCCGAACAGTTGGCTGTCGATACCGCCGGCCGGCTGCAGGAGATGACCGCGGCACTCGGTATCCCGTTTATTTACAAGTCGTCTTTCGACAAGGCCAACCGGTCCTCCATCGCCAGCTTTCGCGGGCTGGGCGTAGACGAAGGCCTGCGTATTCTGTCCGAGGTGAAACGCCAGCTTCAGGTACCGGTGCTGACCGACGTGCACGAAGATTCCGACTTGCAGCAGGTCGCCCAAGTCGCCGATGTGCTGCAGACCCCGGCGTTTCTGTGCCGGCAGACCAATTTCATCACTGCCGTTGCCGAGGCCGGGAGGCCGGTGAACATCAAAAAAGGCCAGTTTCTGGCGCCGTGGGACATGCAGAACGTCGTCGATAAGGCCAAGGCTGCCGGAAACGCGGATATCCTGGTCTGCGAACGCGGCGCGTCGTTCGGCTACAACAATCTGATTTCCGATATGCGCTCGCTGGTGGTGATGCGAAATACCGGCTGCCCGGTGGTTTTCGATGCGACGCATTCGGTACAACTGCCCGGCGGCCAGGGCAGCTCGTCCGGTGGTCAGCGCGAATTCGTGCCGGCGCTGGCGCGGGCGGCGGTCGCGACCGGCGTTGCCGGCGTATTTATGGAAACTCATCCGGAGCCCGACAAGGCATTGTCGGACGGGCCGAATGCGTGGCCGCTGGACAAAATGCGCAGCCTGCTGGAACAGTTGCAGCAACTGGACCGTGCGGCCAAGGCCCAGCCGTTTTTGGAACACGAGCTGTAAATGCCGCGATCTGCCGGCCGGACCGCTAAAATATGGCGCGGATCAGACGTAACGCGGAGCCGCAGGCGACCCGCCGACCCCGGTTGGGTGAGCGAGCAACGCGAGCGGCACCAGAGGGGTCGTGCGTTAGCTGTACGTCGTCTTGTGGTTGCGGTTTTCGTCCGCAGGACGAAAGAAGCGGGCGCTAGACACCTTATAAGGCATCACATGGACAGGACATAGAATGACCAGAATTCAGACCGTACACGCCCGCGAAATCCTCGATTCGCGCGGCAATCCCACGCTGGAGGCCGAAGTGGTGCTGGAATCCGGCGCGTTTGGCCGGGCTGCCGTTCCGTCCGGCGCGTCGACCGGCACCCGCGAAGCGATCGAGTTGCGCGACGGCGACGCCGGGCGTTATATGGGCAAGGGCGTGCGACAGGCGGTCATGCATGTGAATGGCGTGATTCAGGCTGCACTGAAAGGTGCGGATGCCGCCGATCAGCGGGCGCTGGACCAGCGCCTGATCGAATTGGACGGTACTGAGAATAAAGGCCACCTGGGCGCCAACGCATTGCTCGGCGTCTCGCTGGCGGCAGCCAAGGCGGTGGCCGATCAGAAAGGCGAGCCGCTGTGGTCGGCCCTGTCGTCCGGCAACGGGTTCGAACTGCCGGTGCCGATGATGAATATCCTGAACGGCGGCGCCCATGCGGACAACTCGGTCGATATGCAGGAATTCATGGTGCTGCCGGTCGGCGTCGCGAATTTTTCCGAAGCCCTGCGTTGCGGCACCGAGATTTTTCACGCATTAAAGGGCGTTTTGAAAGCGCAGGGCCTCAGTACCGCGGTCGGCGACGAAGGCGGCTTTGCGCCGAATCTGCCGTCCAATGTGGCCGCGGTGGATACGCTGCTGGAAGCCATTGGCCGGGCCGGTTACAGCGCAGGTGGAGATGTGTTTCTAGGCCTGGACGTGGCCAGCACGGAATTCTACCGGGACGGCCGCTATTGCCTGGACTCCGAAGGCCGCGAATTCGAGTCGGAAGCCTTTGCCGAATACTTGAGCGACTGGGTGCGCCAGTACCCGATTATCAGCATCGAAGACGGCATGGCCGAGAACGACTGGCAGGGCTGGGCCGCGTTGACGAGAAATATCGGGGAACGGGTTCAGCTGGTTGGTGATGATTTATTTGTCACCAACACCGACATACTGCGCCAGGGTATCGAGCAGCAGGTCGCAAACGCGATTTTGATCAAATTCAATCAGATCGGCACGCTGACCGAAACCCTGGATGCGATTCAAATGGCAGCCGAAGCCGGCTACGGTTCGGTGATTTCGCACCGCTCGGGCGAAACCGAAGACACGACCATTGCGGACCTGTCGGTCGCGACCAGCGCGACGCAGATCAAGACCGGTTCTTTGTGCCGATCGGACCGGGTCGCGAAATACAATCAACTGCTGCGCATCGAAGAAGCCCTGGGCGAGGGTCAGCGATACGCCGGCAGAACCGCGTTTCGGCATATTGCCGAATGGGAGGTCTGACCCCGGTCGATGCGTCTGCTTATCGTCATCCTGGTGATCCTTCTGATTGCGCTGCAAAGCATGCTGTGGCTGGGCGACAACGGCATACCGAAAATTAAGCAGATGCGCACCCAGGTCAGCGATCAGCAGCAGCAAAACGCCGAATTGCGAGCCCGGAATGCCGCGCTGGAAGCGGAGGTCAACGATCTGAGGACCGGCCTGGAGGCGACCGAAGAGCGCGCCCGCACCGAGCTTGGCCTGATCAAGCAGGACGAGACCTTCTATCAGGTCGCTCCGCCGTCTACGCTGCGGGATACCAGGAATGACGACCCGGAAAACGAGGATTCGGAAGACAATAGCGCGGGGAACGGCGACCCCGAATAGGCTGCGTGAATACCCTATCGACACTTCCCGACTGGCCGCGGGCGCACGGCGGCCCGCTGGGCTCGGCGGTTCTTCGTGAAAACCTGACGGACTTCGAGGTCGAAGAGCTGCCGATTGCGGCGCCGGCCGGGCGGGGTGAGCATCTGTGGCTGTGGGTGGAAAAACGCGGCCAGAACACCGACTGGGTCGCGCGGGAGCTGGCCCGTGCAGCCGGCGTCAGGCCGCGCGATGTCGGCTACGCCGGCCGTAAAGACCGCCACGCGCTGACCCGGCAGTATTTTTCCGTGCTGGCCGGTGCAGAAGCCGAAACCGGTCTGCGCCGGTGGCAGGCGGACGGTATCGACATACTGCACAGCCGTCGCCACCCCAGGAAACTGAAGCGCGGTGCGCTGCGCGGCAACCGCTTTCAAATCCGTCTGCGTGGTCTGGCTGTCGATGCATCAGCGCTCGAGGAGCGGCTGCACGCGATTAAAGACCGCGGTGTGCCCAACTATTTCGGTGAGCAGCGCTTCGGCCGCAACGGCGCCAACTTGCAGCACGCCGAAGCGTTGTTGTTTGACGGTCGGCGCTATTCACGCAACCGCCGCAGCCTGCTGCTCTCCGCAGTGCGCAGCCTGTTGTTCAACAGCGTACTGGCAGAGCGGGTGGTCCGCGGTCAGTGGGACCGGCTGCTGGCCGGGGATATCGTGCAGCTTAGCGGCAGCCGCTCGCGTTTCGCGATCGACCGGCCCGACGAAGAACTGATCAGGCGCTGTGAGCGCTTCGATATCACACCGACCGGACCGCTGCCCGGACGGGGCAGCAGCCCCGGCCGCTTTGCCGGTGAATTGGAACAACAAGCGCTGCTGCCGCTCGGAAAATGGCTGGACGGGCTGGAACGCGAAAAGCTGACCGCCGACCGGCGACCGCTGCGGCTGGCAGTGCAGGCGCTGGACTGGAAACTCGAAGGCACTGACCTTACCTTATCCTTCGACTTGCCGCCGGGCGCGTTTGCGACCGCGGTACTGCGGGAAATCGTCGCTTACCGCGATGCTCAGCGGAAGCCGGAAGAAGGAGCAACATGCCAGATTACCGCTTGAAAGGCGCCTCGGGTGCAGTGTTCGGACAGTCCTGGGCGCTGGCCGGGGAGTGTCTGATCGGCCGTGCTGCGCATTGCGCGATTCGGCTGGACGAAGACGCCGCTGGCGACGAACATGCATTGTTAGAGGTCTCGCCGCAACGCGTTATGCTGGTCCAGCTCGACCCCGAGCGCGATACGTTTGTGAACGGCGAGAAAGTCGAACGGCAGGCGCTGGGCCAGGGCGATGAAATCCGCATCGGCCGTTCGCGCTTCCTGCTGCAGGCGCCGGGGCTGAAACCCGAGCGTGTGCTTCACACTGATACAGCGCCGAAGCGCACCACGCCGTGGACAAAAATCCTACTGTCAGCAGCGGTGCTGGCCGCAGCCGCGGCAGCAGCCTGGTATTTCGGCCTGATTCCGGGGCTGTAAGCAGCGTCCCGCAAACCCGTTCTCGCCAATGCCGGTCCGGTATGCCGGAATCAGGCTTTCAAAGCACTGACAGGCGCCGCTGCCAGGCCGCCGGATGGCTTTAGAATGCCGGCCTCGATCAGCCGGTTTCGCGCGTCTTCGGCATCTTGTTCGAACCAGGCGCCGGCCGAACCCAGGCGAAAGGAGTAGCCCCAGCGGTCCATATCCGCCAGCATGCGCCTGCGGCCCATGAATGCCAGTTCATCGGCCAGCACAATCTGCAGATAGCAGACGGCATTTTCCTCGTCATAGTCGCCGCCGGCATCGGTGTGCAGGTTCTCGCGCCGCCCGGCCGGCATGCAGATATAGTGGCAGGCCTCGTGCAGGATGGAGTGGACCGGCGTATCGGCGCGGGCATACAGGCGGTTGCCGATCAAACCCGCTTCTTCGTCGCCCCAGTAGCTGCCCGGAATCTCGGGGTAGCAGCCGGTTTCCATGGTCAGGCCATAGCGTCGCAGCAGCCGTTCCACTGCGCCTGAGTCGACTTCTGCCAGCCGCAGCACGTCTTGCTGCCCGGCAGCACCGGAAGTCGGGCACGATTTTGTTTCCAGGCATTCGTTGGGTAGAGAATCGTCGGGCATGACTTTGGGGACATGAATGCGAAATTCGCGCTATTATCCTATGCCTAAATGTTGTTTGCAGTGCATTATTGACCATGAAATGGCCGGTTCGCCGCCAGGCGCCGATTGATCTGCTCAAATACGCAGGCCTGTTCACCTGGGGCTGTGCCGGCATTCCGCTGATTTTCCAGAATTGGCTGCTGACACAGCCGTTGCCGCATTCCGATCAACTGGCCTGGCTGCTGCTGCATTTTTCCTTTGCCGCGTTTTACTGGCAGCAGGTCAAATTACTGCCGGGTATTGCGTCCCCCGGATCGCGCGTGATCTCGCTGATCATGATGACCGCCTGTGCTTTGCTAATCAGCTATATCACCGGGTCCGGTCTGGGTGGTGTACTGTTGCTGGTGGTGGCCGGCCTGTTGCCGTGGATGTTCGCGATTCCGGTCGGTATGAGCTGGCTGCTCGGTCAGAATACCGCGCTGGCAGCCGTGGTCACAGCCATGCCGCAGACCACATTCAGCGGCGCTGCAACCATCGCCGGCCTGTTTCTCGGCGTATCGTTGTTCGCGTTTACCGTGTCGGTGGTCGCGATGCGCAATATCCGCGCCCGGGACGAACTGCGCAAAGTCAATTCCGAGCTGCGGGCCACCCAGGCGCTGCTGGCGGAAAACACGCGTATTGCGGAGCGGGTAAGGATCGCGCGCGAACTGCACGATCTGGTCGGACATCATCTGACCGCATTGACGCTGAATCTCGAAGTAGTCACGCATCTGGTGGACGGTAAACTGCTGGAGCACGTGCAGCAGGCCCATTCGCTGGCCAAGCTGCTGCTGGCCGATGTGCGCGAGGTGGTCAGCGATATGCGCCGCGACGACAAGGTGGATTTGGCGCAGGCCTTGCAGACGCTGATTGAAGGGGTGCCGCAGCCGAGGATTCAGCTCGACCTGCCAGAAGACCTCGCGCATACCGACCCGCAGCGCGCGCAGATTCTGCTGCGCTGTGCGCAGGAGATGATTACCAACAGCGTGCGTCATGCGAGAGCGCGTAATTTGACGATACAATTGCGGAGTTCGAAGGCCGGTTTGAGCCTGACGGCCAAAGACGACGGCAGAGGTACGAAAGAGGTCCAGGCCGGCAACGGCTTGAAGGGTATGGCAGAGCGCTTGAAGCAGCTCGGCGGTAGTTTGAAAATTGAATCGAAACCGGGCGAGGGATTCACCTTGTACGCCTGGATGCCGATGGAGGCCGAAACGTGATCAAAGTAATGCTGGTGGATGACCAGAACCTGGTGCGTCAGGGCGTGCGCAGCCTGCTGGAGTTGTCCGACGAAATCGAAGTGATCGGTGAGGCGGTCGACGGTGCGGATGCGGTGGAAAAAATTCCGGAGATCGCGCCGGATGTGGTTTTGCTGGACATGCGCATGCCCGGGCTGTCCGGACTGGATGTGTTGCAAAAGCTCGGTGGCGAGGACCGGTTGCCGCCGACCATCATTCTGACGACTTTTGATGACGACGAACTGGTACTGGCCGGCATTAAAGCCGGCGCCAAGGGTTATTTGCTAAAGGACGTGTCACTGGAAGAATTGGTCAATGCGGTCAAATCTGTCGCAGCCGGGCACTCCATCGTCAAACCGGCGGTTACCCAGCGGCTGCTCAAGGGTCTGGAAAAACTGGACACCGATTTTCTCAGCCTGGACCGTCCCGACCCGCTGACCGAGCGGGAAACGGAAATCCTGAGGTTGATGGCCGGCGGCTATTCGAACAAGGAAATTGCGAATGCGCTGGATGTGGCCGAAGGCACGGTCAAAAACCACGTATCGAATATTCTGTCGAAAATGGGCGTGCGGGACCGTACCCGGGCGGTGCTGAAAGCGTTCGAGCTGAATTTCATTTGAGCAATGTCATTTGAACGGCGAAAGCCCGCAGCGCGGGCCGCGCTGCGGGCCGGAATTTTGCGTTTAGGGCTCTTAGGATTGTCGTCTTGGGCGGCCGCCCGCCCAGGGTAATCTAGGATGCCTTGTCCAGGTAGTCGAACTGCCGCCGCAGGTCCTCTTTTCGGTCGGTAACGATCCGTTCCAGCGTCTCCACGCGTTCGCGCAGATCGTTTTCCAGCAAGTCCACTCGAAGACGCAGCTGATTCAGATCATCGTCGGCCTTCTTGTTCGGGCGTTTTTCATGATAGATGCCGGCGATGATGGCCGTCATACTGATCATGGTGATAGCTAACCACATGCTGTTCATTGCGTTTCTCCCAATCCGCTGAATACCTTAAAAATAAATGGCCGGGCAGCGTTTTTCCAGTGTCGGAAGTCATAAAAGGTGTCTGTCGTCCGCTTCTTCCGCCTTCGGCGGAAACCGCAACCGACAGACTGCGTGAGTCTATGGATTCCAGCCTCTGATTCGCTTCGCGAACCAACCGGCTGGAATCGGCGGTGTCTGTCGCCCGCTTCTTCCGCCTGACGGGGGGAACCGCAACCGAGCGCCCCAAGTTTCTTAGTCCGGGGCCTCCCAGCCCGCCTTCTTTCCTTCGGAAAACCGCCGAACTGTCCAGCCTGGGCTATGGCAT
>JANQPM010000080.1 GCA_028289465.1 Lysobacterales bacterium
CGCAAGGCCAGAGTACGTTTTCGCTCCACCAGCATGACGGCGATCCGGCGGGTTGCGGCGTGGTGGTCTATTTCGAAACCGCCGACCTGGACCACAAAGTATCCGCCCTGATCGAAAGTGGTTTTGAGTTCGACCGCCCCCCTAGGGACGAACGCTGGCTGTGGCGCGAAGCCCGCCTCAGAGACCCGGCCGGTAACGTAATCTGCCTGTACTGGGCCGGTGAAAACCGCAGAAACCCGCCGTGGCGGCTGCGTACGGCCGCGACGGATACCGCAACATGATTAGGAAAATTCGATGAGCAACGAAAAATCGTCTTTTCGCGAAGGCAGCCTGGAGGCGCCTACACGCCATCCGCTGAACTGGCAGGACTCGTCCTTTTACGACGAAAACGATTTGTTTTCCGAACTGGAACGCGTATACGACATCTGCCATGGCTGCCGTCGTTGCGTTGCGCTGTGCGATTCCTTTCCGACGCTGTTTGACCTGGTCGACGAATCGCCGACCATGGAAGTCGACGGGGTGGAAAAAGCGGATTATTGGAAAGTCGTTGACGAGTGCTATCTCTGCGATTTGTGCTACCAGACGAAATGCCCGTACGTGCCGCCGCATGAATGGAATGTCGATTATCCGCACCTGATGCTCAGAGCCAAAGCCATTCAGTTCAAACAGGGCCGGCGCAAACTCAGTCACAAGATCATCAGCAATACCGGAAACGTCGGCAAACTGGCCAGCATACCGGTGGTCACGCAGACGGTGAATGCCGCCAACCGATCCACCGGCTTGCGGAAAATCCTGTCCAAAACGCTGGATATTCACCCAGAGGCGGAGTTGCCGCCGTATCACAGCGATACCCTGAAGCGGCGCGAGTCAAAACATCAAGCCAAACCGGTGCCGGCGACCCCTGCTGGCCCGACCCGCGGCCAGGCGGCATTGTTCGCCACTTGCTACTGCAACCACAACGCGCCGGACATCGGACAGGATTTGCTGCAGGTCTTCGAACATAACGACATTCCGATCCGAATGGTCAATGAGGACAAGTGCTGCGGTATGCCCAAGCTGGAACAGGGCGATCTGAAAACCGTGGATAAGTACAAGCGGCGCAATATTCCGAAGCTGGCCGGTATGATCGATCAGGGCTGGGATATCGTTGCGGCCATTCCTTCCTGCGTGCTGATGTTCAAGCAGGAACTACCGCTGATGTACCCGGACGACCCCCAGGTACAGAAAATCAAACAACATATATTCGATCCGTTCGAATATCTGATGCACCGGCATAAGGCGGGATTGCTGAATACCGCGTTTACCCGGAGCCTGGGCGATATCGCATGGCACGTTCCGTGCCACCAGCGGGTGCAGAATATCGGACCCAAAACCAGGGACATCTTGTCCCTGGTGCCGGACACCCGTATCCAGGTTGTGGAACGCTGCTCCGGGCACGACGGCACTTACGGGGTACGTAACGCCAGCTACCGGAAATCCAAGAAAATCGCCCGGGCGGTGGTCAACCGGGTGAAAAAGATGGATGCCGATTATCTGGTTTCGGACTGTCCGATGGCCGCGACACAAATCGCCGAGGGACTGGAACTGCGCCACGGCGAAACCAACCCACTCAGCCTGCTGCGAAAAGCCTACGGTATCTAGCAATGGAAAACCTGATGAATAAACTGCATCGAAGCGAGTTGTACAGCCTGGAGCAATATGCCCTGTGCCGCACCGAATTCCGCGGCCGGGTAATCAACCATAAAAAACCTCGCCGAATCGGCGTAGGCCCACATCTGAGCCTGTATTTCGAGGACCGTCTGACCATTCACTACCAGATTCAGGAAATGCTGAGGATCGAGCGCATCTTTGAGCCCGAAGCGATCCAGGACGAGTTGGATGCGTATAATCCGCTGATCCCGGATGGCAGCAACTGGAAGGCGACGGCTATGCTCGAGTACGAGGATGTGGAAGAGCGCAAGCGGCAACTGGCGCTGTTGAAAGGCATCGAGCATCTGGTCTGGGTGCAGGTCGGCGCGCATGACCGCGCCTATGCGATTTCCAATGAAGACCTGGAACGCAGCAATCAGGAAAAAACCTCGGCGGTTCATTTCATGCGTTTCGAACTGAGTGCCGAAATGAAGGCCGCGCTGGCCGGCGGCGAAACCCTGACTGTCGGTGTCGAACACGATTTCTACCGCCATTCCACCGTTGTTGAAGAGCCCTGCCGTTCGGCCCTGCTTGCCGACCTGGATACCGACTGACCGGCTGACACCCGCCCAGCAGTAAGGCCGAAAACAGTAGAAGCGCCTTTAGGCGCGAAAACCCATAGCCAGCAGCAGCTATCACCTTCTCGGTGGAATTTCCCTGATCGCGCCCAAAGGCGCTCCTTGTATGTTATTCCCTAGTCATCTGGATATGATGACAGGGCTCGGTAAACCGTCCGCTCCTCGGTCACCAGACCGTTTTGTAGCTGGG
>JANQPM010000103.1 GCA_028289465.1 Lysobacterales bacterium
TCGTCAGTGCCGCCGTCAATGTCGTCTTACCATGATCCACGTGACCAATCGTGCCAACGTTTACATGGGGCTTCGTTCTTTCAAATTTTTCCTTGGACATGGTCTACCTAAACTCCAGTCAAGAATACTCGTCAGTCAATTCATTTCGTCCTGTATCATCCGTCGCTTTTGGCAAAGGCCTATCTACAAGACCACGCAGCTTTGACAGCGGCTGCGCCTCTAATCTGGTGCCCACAACTGGACTTGAACCAGTGACCTCTCCCTTACCAAGGGAGTGCTCTACCGCCTGAGCTATGCGGGCCGATTGTGCCGTTGTCGCCGTCAGGCGATGGCCGCAACAACGCCGAACCTTTCGATTCAATGGCCGAAAGCTGGAGCGGGCGATGGGAATCGAACCCACATCATCAGCTTGGAAGGCTGAGGTTCTACCGTTGAACTACGCCCGCCGATATACCGGCCAAAA
The DNA here is from genome assembly GCA_028289465.1 of Lysobacterales bacterium. Taxonomy (GTDB): domain Bacteria; phylum Pseudomonadota; class Gammaproteobacteria; order Xanthomonadales; family SZUA-36; genus JANQPM01. The sequence goes on from JANQPM010000103.1 coordinate 464, forward strand.
CCGCTCCCGGCACTTTCCGAGCCCTGTGGGCTCGCTTCCGTCCGCCTTGCATAACCAGGGCCAGACCCGGGAACCTGGAACCAGCTACCGCCGTTCCACTACAGGCAATCTGGTGGAGGGGGTAGGATTCGAACCTACGAAGGCTTAGCCAGCAGATTTACAGTCTGCCCTCGTTGACCACTTGAGTACCCCTCCGGTACTTGTTGCCACACTGCTTACAACCGCCTCGCACACGCCGCTGCCAACCGGTCAGCCGCCTGTTGTTCACGTTTCAGTAGATTGCTGATGGCTCTGCCGAACACCCGTTGACGCCAACAACCGAATGCCTGCAAATAGGTCATTGGTCTAAGCGGATGCCGCTACGCAGGTCAAGCCGCCTATTTTCGCAAAAATTCCACTTGAGTGTCAAGAAACGGCCGATCCTGTCCAGACCGACCTGCGATCGGGTTCTCAGGCCATAGGCGCGGCAGTTTATCGTCAATCTACAGGCCGCACAAGGCGCCGGCGCGAGCGGTCGGCCAAGACCTGAAAAGGCCTTCCACCCATCCTGAAACCGCTGGTCCGGACGATGGCGCTGGAAATCCGACGCCGCGGCCAAAAGACTCCTGGATAGGCGGCAAATATGGAATACTCCGCCCGCAATACCTATAACGATAAGTACGCCATGCCAAAACAAACCGACAAAGCCGATAGCATCATCGCGCGGGTGAATCAGGAATTCCCGCGCCTGGACACCTCAGCCAAAGAAGTCATCAACCGCATCGTCCGCCTGTACTACCTGACTATGGAGCAGTTCTCGCCGTTGATGGAAAGCCACCGGCTCAATCTGCACACCTTCGCGCTGCTGGCCACCTTGCGTATGTCCGGGCCGCCATACTGCCTGCAGCCCAAAGCGCTGCTGGACTCGGTCCTGGTTACATCCGGCGGACTATCCAATATCCTCAATCGCCTGGAAAAACTGTCTTATATCCGCCGCATGCCGGATCCGAACGACGGGCGCGGCGTGATGGTGAAATTGACCGCCCAGGGAAAGCGGGCAGTCGACAAAATTCTGCCGCAGCAGGTTGATGCCGAGCATCGCATCACCAAGGCGCTGACACCCAACGAACGCAAGCAGTTGGCGCGGCTGTTAAAAAAGGTACTGCTGCAGGCGGGTGCCTGACCGACCATTGCCTGATCGACGGAGCCGCAGGCGACCCGCCGGAGCGGGCGCCGTGAAGCATGTCTGACTCCACCTGCGCTCGAAAGAGGCGGACGCGAGACTCCTTTATTGCCCGACCGACCGTCAGACGTTGAACCGAAAGAGCACGACGTCACCTTCCCGGATTCGGTATTCTTTGCCTTCAAGGCGCAGCTTGCCGGTCTCTTTCGCGCCCTGCTCTCCACCACAGGCGATGAAATCGTCGAACGCGGTCACCTCCGCGCGAATGAAACCGCGCTGAAAATCGGTATGGATACGGCCCGCGGCCTGGGGTGCGGTGGAACCCGATTTCACCGTCCACGCACGCACTTCTTTTTTGCCCGCAGTGAAGAACGTCAATAACTCCAGCAGTTGATAACCGGCCCGCGTCATTCGGTCGAGGCCGGATTCGGCCAAGCCCAGATCTTCCAGAAACCCGGCACGGTCCTGTTCGTCCAACAACGCAATTTCCGCTTCGATCGCGGCGCAGACCGCCACCACAGCGGCATTCTGACCGGCAGCATACTGCCGAACCTTCTCCAGCGCCGGATTGCCGCCCAAGCCATCCTCGGACACATTGGCAATATAGACTACCGGTTTGCGGGTAATCAGGCGCAGCTCTCGCAACCGTTCGCGGTCCGCCGGGTCGATAGTCAGCGTGCGGGCCGGCCGGCCCTGGTCCAGAACCTCGATGACGCGCATCACCAGCGCCTCCAGAGCCCTGGCTTCCTTATCGCCGGACTTGGCCGCTTTCTGCGCTTTTGACAGCGCCCGTTCCGATCGTTCAAGGTCGGCCAGAATCAATTCGGTTTCGATGGTTTCGATATCCGACAGCGGATCGACCCTGCCGGCCACATGCACCACATCGTCATCGTCGAAACAACGGACGATGTGGGCGATCGCATCGGTTTCCCGAATATGGGCAAGGAACTGGTTGCCGAGGCCCTCGCCTTTGGATGCGCCGGCGACCAAGCCCGCGATATCCACAAATTCCATCGTCGTGGGTACGACTTTTTCCGGTTTAACGATATCGGCCAGCTGCTGCAAGCGTGGATCCGGTACCGGCACGATGCCGACATTCGGGTCGATGGTGCAGAACGGGTAGTTCTCAGCAGCGATTTCGGCCTGTGTCAGCGCGTTAAACAGTGTGGACTTTCCGACGTTCGGCAAACCGACGATGCCGCATTTGAAACCCATGGCGATTCCTCAAGCTTCGGTATGAAGGCGTTTTTGCGCCCGGGCCAAATCACCGTCCAGCAGGCTGGGCAGGACCTCGAGAGCGGCGCGAATCGACGATCGGACGGCCAGTTCATCGTCCTTGTTCGGCCGGCTCAGTACATAACCGGTAACGCGGCTCTTGTCGCCCGGGTGGCCGATACCGATTCTCAGGCGGACGAATTCCCGGCTGCCCAGATGGGCGAAGATATCGCGCAGGCCGTTGTGGCCGCCATGGCCACCGCCCTGTTTGATGCGTGTGCAGCCGACCGGAAGGTCCAGTTCGTCGTAGGCGATCAGCGTGTCTTCGACGGCCACGCCATAGTAATCCAGCACCGCACGCACGCACTGGCCGCTGCGGTTCATGTAGGTATCCGGCTTAACCAGCAGGCACGGCCGGCCGTGCAGCTCGGCCCTGACCAAGTCGCATAGCAGCTTTTTCTGCGGCTTCAGCGCAACGCCATGGTCGGAAGACAGCTCGTCTATAAACCAAAACCCGGCATTGTGCCGGGTTTCAGCGTATTTCGACCCGGGGTTGCCCAGCCCGATAATTGCCTTCAAGTCAGCCAATATACGACCCTCGCGGGGACACTGGGCTATTCGCCGTCCTCGGCTTCATCGGCCGGCGCTTCGTCTGCAGCAGCATCTTCTTCTCCGACCACCGGAACCTCGGCCGCTTCAATGCCGGCTTCTTCCTCAGCCTCGGCAGCAGCACCGGTACCCTGGGATTCCTTCACATGGACCGTATTGGCCACTACGGCATCGTCCCCCGTTGCCAACACCGGAATCTCCACGCCTTCCGGCAAACGGATATCGGACAGGTTCACGCTGCCCCCGTCTTCCATTTCGGACAAATCGACTTCCAGATATTCCGGCAGATTCTTTGGCAAAGCAGCCACTTCAACTTCCGTAACCTGGTGCTGGATAATCACACCGGCTGCACGCCCTGCCGGCGAATCTTCTTCGCCGATGAAATGTATCGGCACCGAGATACGCAGAACTTCCTTCTCCGAAATGCGTTGAAAATCGACATGCATGATCAGCGGCTTGAACGGGTGCCGGTGAACATCGCGGACAACCACGCTCTGGCGTCTGCCGTCACCGACCCGAATGTCCATAACGCTGGAATAAAAAGCTTCGTTTTCAGAAGCGTGAAGTATCGGGTCGTGATCCAGGGTCAACGCTACCGCGTCCCGGTCACCCCCGTAAATGACTGCGGGTATTTTGCCCTGACGACGCAGGCGGCGGCTCGCACCTTTCCCTACGTCTTCGCGGACTTCCGCAGCTATCGTCGTAGAATCGCCCATGATTTACCTCATATTCTCAATGGCTTAAACGCCATACCAGACCTTGCAGCACTATGCCTGAAGGCCCTGATTTCGACCCCGCGACCAGGGTCGGCGAAAAATCAAGCCGCGCATTATAGCGCAAAGCAGTGAGCGGAAGGTAGCCCGGCATCAGTCGCGAGCCATCGTCGCGTGAAACAGAAGGCCCGGCTTGCGCCGGGCCTTGTACAGATTAGCCGACCCAGAACGAATCAGGGCCGGCGCCTATCAGGGGCTGTAATAAGCATCCAGGGTGACACCGGAGAAGGTCCGGTAGGCCCGAATGCCGATATGCCAGGTCCCTGCGGCCGGGTTGCTGAACGTACAGACTTCGTTGTTGCCGCTCAGGTACGGGCGGCAATCGTAGGAGCCCGTGGTCGGCTGAGCCCCGAAGCGGACGTACAAGTCCGCATCGCCGCTGCCGCCGGAAATTTCCACTTCCAGTTGGGACATGCCGGCCGGCACTTCCAGCGTATAGCGCTTCCAACTGCCGCGTGACGCCGAGATATCCTCAACGGTGCCGCCACCGCCGGTACCGCCGCTGCCGGGCTCGGTATAACTCACGCTAAGAGTAACGCCCGAGTACGTGCTGTATGCGCGAATGCCGATGAAGTAATCATCAGCCGCCGGTGAGGCGAAGTCGCAGGATTCGTTGTTACCCACCAGGTACGGTCTGCAATCATAAGAAGACGTCGTCGGCTCGGCGCCCTGGCGAACATACAGATCTGCATCGCCGGAACCGCCCGAAATGCTGACGTTCAGATTGGTAGCGCCGGCGGGTACGCTGATCTTGTAATGCACCCAGTCGCCGGTGGAACCGGAAATATTGCTGACGGAATCACCGTTGTTCAGCGCGGTCGGGCCACCGCCTCCGGGCGGCGGGCCACCGCCGTTGATGTCATTGACCGCGGCCAGCGCATCCACCAGACCGGAACCGCAACCGCCGCTGCAGCTGCCGGGAATCGCCCGCGCGGTGCTCTTCAGGCTCGCTTCGACTGCAGCCGGGGTCAGGCTGGAATCCAGGCCCTTCATCAATGCCGCAACGCCCGCAACATGCGGCGTTGCCATGCTGGTGCCCTGGTAGTACACGTAGTTTTCCGAGGCCGGTGTCGTAGAACCGCTGTTCAAGGTCGATGCGACGCCGTTGGACGCGGTCGGGCTGGTTTCGCCGCCCGGCGCGGATACGTCGATCACGCTGCCGTAGTTGGAATAGCTGGCACGGTTGCCCTGGCGATCCAATGCAGCTACCGATACCACGCTGGAGCAGTTGGCCGGCCGCGAGTTGGATGCATTCTGGTTCTCGTTGCCTGCCGCAACCACAACGACAGTGCCATTACCCACCGCGGTGTTAATTGCCGCCTGGTAAGTCGATCCGCAGCTTCCGCCGCCACCCAGACTCATATTGATGACATCAGCCGGCGTACTGGTGTTCGGAACACCGCTGACGGTGCCGCCAGAAGCCCATACGATGGCATCGGCGATATCGGCCAGTGTGCCGCCGCATTTGCCGAGTACCCGGACTGGCATGATCTTGGCATTAAACGCGACCCCGGCCACGCCGCTGTTGTTGTTGGTGACTGCAGCAACGGTGCCGGCGACATGAGTGCCATGCCAGCTCGAGTCGCTCTGAACCGGCGCGCTGGGACCGCATTCGCCATTGGTCCACCAGTCGCCCTCGTCCGACGCATCGGAATCCCGGCCGTTACCGTCGCGGGCTGCCGAGGAGTCGCTGATAAAATCGTAGCCGGCGATCACGTTCGCATTCAGATCGGAGTGATTGGTGATGCCGGTGTCCAGTACCGCAACGACCGCACCTGTGCCGGTTGCCACATCCCAGGCTGCCGGCAGGTTCAGGCCAGCGGTGGCTTCCGAGTAATGCCATTGCGCACCGTAGTGCGTGTCATTCGGCGTCAACAGCGGTTTCATTATCGCGTTAACCTCGGCGTATTCCACCGCCGGGTTGTCGCGAAGTTCCTGCACCAGAGCCTGCATTGACCGGCTGGCCTGATCGGTGCTGACCTTCAACAGATCGGCACCATTCGCCAGCACGCGTTTATGCAAGAACGCGGCGCGGTGCTCCCGGCTCAAACTGAACGCGCGATTTCTGCCCTCGTCGGACATCAGGTTTTCCAGGTCCGGACGGTGACTGATGGCTCTGCGCCTGGCTTCGACCGCACCTATATTGCTGGACCGATAGACCTCCTCAATGGCGTCAATCTCAGCGGCCAGCGCTTTCGCGTCGCGGAATTTTACAATCAATTCCTGCGCGCCAATGCCATCCGGAGCCGACTTGTCGCCCGGCGCCGCTGATGCGATGCCCGATATCGCCGAAACAGTAAATACGCCGGCCAGCGCTAGGGCTGCCAGCTTACGCTTCTTTGGTTCCATGAAAGTTTCCCTCTTTTCTCTACTAACAAAACCCGGGTGTTATTTGATTCTCAGCCCGGGACCCAAAACTGCAGACAATACTTGCCCGTACCCGATAACGCGTACCGAGCGCTTTGTCTTTTTTTGGGAGGGTTAGGCTGCCCGCGGGAGATTCCCGTTCGGACAGGAGTGATTGATCCGATATGGCGTTTATGTTCTTCTTATTGAGGCCGGATCACGCCCAGGTCCTCACCAACACCAACGCCGGATTGTATTTTCTGTTACGACAGTAATCAAGCATTTTTTTACCAGCCGCACCGTAAGAAGAGCCTGCAATCCGGTCCGCGATTTCTGCGTCTGTGGCTAACGGACCGATAACTATCGAATGAGCGCGGCTATTTCATATGCAGCATCATGCTAAAGTTGCGACGCGCTCAACACGGGGTTATCGACAACCATGCAAGCTATTCCCAGAAACGCTGCGTGCCCCTGTCTTAGCGGCTTGAAATACCGCTATTGCTGCGGTGCGCTGAACCGCCGGGAACCGGAAGTAATGGCCAGATACGATGGCACCGAACTCAAGCCCATCGTTCCGTTGCCGCCGGCCGTGGCCGAGAGTCTGTCGTCGCTGCCCGCCAGCCCGGACTGGTTCCCGATGCATGTTCATCCCGACAAAGATGTGTTTCAAATGGTCAAGATGTCCCCGGCCTGGTACCGGCAGGCGGATTTTCTGGATCCACCCAGAATACCGGGAAAACTGGCTGTCGAGATACCCGGCGGTTTCATTCGAAAGACATTGAATACGCCACCGGCAAGACCTTGCGGCATCATCTTCCATACCGCATTCTGCGGTTCGACGTTACTGTCCCGGATTCTGGAAAAAGTCACTTCGGCATTCATACTCCGGGAACCCAGGACTTTTCATTCGATACTGCACGGGCAAAGACGTGGGACGCTGTCCGCCGCAGCCACCGCAGACTGGACCGACACGGTCTTGCGGTTGTTGTGCCGCACTTACAGCGAAACGCACACCGCCGTGGCCAAACTGACCGACTGGTCGAACGGATTGATGGATGTCATCACTCGAAGTCGCGAGAGCAGCAAGAGCTTATTTCTTTACCAATCTCTGCCCGAGTTCATCATCGCGTGCGTGAAGCACGAAAGCCGCCATCCATGGATCGCCGGCCAGTACCGGTCCATTGCCGCGTTTTTGCAGGCAGAAAACGCGGACCGGGCGCAGTCCATAGCCGAAAAAGCGGCCGGGTACTGGTACTTCAACCTGCGCAGCTACCGTGAGGTCGCACAAAAATACCCGGACCGCATAGGTGCGCTCAATTTTCGGCAATTGCTGGAAGATGCGGGCGCCGTCGCTCGAAGCGTCGCCGACTGGTACGGGCTGAATGTCGACGAACGACGCTTTGACGACAAGCTGCAAAGCGTGATGGGCATCTATTCCAAGCGCGCCGAACAGCGGTACAGTCCGGCGCAGCGGCAACAGGAAATGCATCGCCTTGCCCGCGAACACGCGTCCGAAGTGAGCCAGGGGCTTGAATTTATGGAGTCCAGGGTCGGCAACATGACCGCCTTCGCCGAACTGCCTAATACGCTGTCGACCTCGCTGACCGGAACGACATTCAGCTCCGATCGTCCGGTCTAGTCGACATACAGCGAGCTGACCGACTCGCCGATGGCCATTCGCCGAATGGTTTCGGCCAGCATTTGCGCGACGCTCAACTGCCGAATGCGCCCGCATTCTCTGGCGCGGTCGGTCAGCGGAATGGTATCGGTCACGACCAGCTCGTCGATCTGCGACCGTTCGATATTGTCGATAGCCGGGCCGGAAAGCACCGGATGAACGCAATACGCGACTACTTTAACCGCACCGCTGTCTTTCAATGCGCCGGCCGCCGCACACAGAGTACCGGCGGTATCGACCATATCGTCTACCAGCACACAGCACTTGCCTTCAACGTCACCGATGATATTCATCACCGTTGCCTCGTTCGCGCGGGGACGGCGCTTGTCGATAATCGCCAGATCGGCATCCAGGCGTTTGGCGATAGCGCGGGCCCGGACCACGCCGCCGACATCGGGCGAAACGACGATAATCTCGTGGTTACCCTGGCGCTGCCAGATATCCGCCAGGGTCAGCGGCGAGGCATAGACATTATCCACCGGGATATCGAAAAACCCCTGAATCTGGTCTGCATGAAGGTCGATGGTCACGACCCGGTCTGTGCCTACCGCGCTGATCATCATCGCCGCCACCTTGGCTGTGATCGGTACCCGGGCCGAGCGTGGGCGGCGGTCCTGGCGAGCGTAGCCGAAATACGGCAAGACGGCGGTGACGCGGGCTGCAGAAGCGCGCTTTACCGCATCTACCATGACCAGCAATTCCATAAAATGATCGGCCGTCGGCGCGCAGGTGGGCTGAATGATATAGACGTCGCGGCCGCGGACATTCTCCATGATCTCGACCATGGCTTCTCCGTCGGAAAACTGCCCGACGACGGCTTTGCCCATCGGAACGCCAAGATTGTGCGCGATAGCGCGGGCCAGAGCCGGGTTGGAACTCCCGGAAAATACCATCAGGGATGGACTGGACACCAAATCTTTCCTATGCGTTTAAGCGGAAAATGGCTGGGCCGGCAGGACTCGAACCTGCGCATGCGGGGATCAAAACCCCGTGCCTTACCAACTTGGCGACGGCCCAGCGGAGCAGGCGGAATTGTGCTGCGCTGCCGACGGCTTGTCAATGCCCGTGAGATGATTCGGAACGCTTTTCGAATGCTGTCAGGCCAATTTCCAGGACATAGGGTGTCTTCCACCCGCTTCTTTCGTAGCGCAGGTGAAGTCAGACGGCGGTTTCGCTAAGCGAAGAAGCCTCCTGACGGAGCCGTTAAGCGCGTGCGGACGAAAACCGCAA
>JANQPM010000104.1 GCA_028289465.1 Lysobacterales bacterium
CTGATTGCGCCGATTGCGATGGAAGAAGGTTTGCGGTTTGCGATCCGAGAAGGTGGCCGGACGGTCGGTGCCGGCGTGGTCGCCAAAATCTTCGAATAACAACCGATAGGGAAGGGCTGGTCCCGACCCGAAAACACAGCAAAGCTGGCAGCCTTCTAGGCTTGCCGGCTTTCTGGTCTGAAAACGAGGCGTTTTCAGACCAGCGAGAACCAAAGGCGAGTAGCTCAACTGGCAGAGCAGCGGTCTCCAAAACCGCAGGTTGGGGGTTCGAGTCCCTCCTCGCCTGCCATGACACGGGCGGCAGCGGTGCAGGCACCGCGGTCGCGAAGAGTTTGTACAACGGGTGCGGGCCGAAGCTTCGCCCGAGACGGATACTGAATGAGCAGTAAAACAGAAACAGCCAAATCATCGGGTTTAGACACCCTGTTGCTACTGGTAGCGATATTGCTACTGGTCGGCGGCATTGTAGGCTACTACTACTTTGCCGATCAGGCAGTGACCGTAGTCCGCGCACTGGGTCTGCTGGCCACTGTCGGAGTCGCCGCGCTGGTTGCCGGAATGACGGCCAAGGGTAAAGCGCTGTTCCGGTTCTTCAAGGAAGCGGATATCGAGCGCCGGAAAGTTGTCTGGCCAACCTGGCCGGAAACCTGGCAGACCACGCTGATGGTGATCGTGGTGACCATCATCATCGCTATTATGTTGTTTTTTATCGACATGTTTCTGGGCTGGTCAGTCCGGCAGTTGATCGGTTAACGGAGGCGGAAGAATGGCAAAACGCTGGTATGTAGTACATGCCTATTCCGGCTTCGAGAAGCAGGTCAAGCGATCTTTGGAAGAGCGCATAGCCCGTGCCGGCATGGAAGACATGTTCGGCGATGTGCTGGTACCCACCGAGGAAGTGGTCGAGATGCGTGGCGGTCAGAAGCGCAAGTCGGACCGCAAGTTTTTCCCCGGCTATGTGCTGGTGCAGATGGAAATGACCGATGAGACCTGGCATCTGGTTAAAGATGTACCCAAGGTTATGGGTTTTATCGGCGGCACCGCGGACCGGCCGGCACCGATTACCGAGCGCGAAGCGGATGCGATTTTGCAGCGCGTCGAAGAAGGTGTCGACAAGCCGCGGCCCAAGACCTTGTTCGAGCCGGGCGAGATGGTTCGTGTGACCGACGGCCCGTTCAACGATTTCAACGGGGTTGTCGAAGAAGTTAACTATGACAAAAACCGCCTGCGCGTGGCGGTACTGATTTTTGGTCGCTCAACGCCGGTGGAACTGGAGTTCCACCAGGTTGAGAAGTCTTAATGACGGAATCGGGGAGTCGCCCGGCCGAGGGATTGTTCGGCCGGAGACGCTAGGACCCGAAAGGAGTAAAACATGGCGAAGAAAGTAGAAGCTTATATCAAGCTTCAAGTACCGGCCGGTCAGGCCAATCCTTCACCACCGGTGGGCCCGGCCCTGGGTCAGCACGGTGTGAACATCATGGAGTTCTGCAAAGCGTTTAATGCCAAGACCCAGAGCATGGAAAACGGTTTGCCGATTCCGGTGGTGATTACGGTCTATGCCGATCGCAGTTTCACCTTTATCACCAAGACACCGCCGGCCGCGGTGCTGTTGAGGAAAGCAGCCGGTATTCCGAAGGGCAGCGGCGAGCCGAACACCAATAAGGTGGGCACGGTGAACCGTTCTCAACTGGAAGAGATCGTGAAGGTGAAGGAGCCGGATCTGACCGCGGCGGATATGGATGCGGCGGTTCGTACCATTGCAGGAACTGCCCGCAGCATGGGCCTGGATGTGGAGGGTCTGGAGTAATGGTCAAGTTCAGCAAACGCATGCGGGCAGCCCGCGAGAAAATCGAACCGGGCCGCGCCTACAGTGTCGATGAAGCGCTGGAGCTGTTGAAAGAAGTCAGTGGGGTGAAATTTACCGAATCCGTCGACGTTGCCGTCCGCCTGGGTGTGGACCCGCGGAAATCCGACCAGGTGGTTCGCGGTTCTACCGTACTGCCAAACGGTACCGGCAAGCAGGTTCGCGTGGCCGTATTTACCGAAGGCGACAACGCCGAGAAAGCCAAAGCGGCCGGCGCCGATGTGGTCGGCATGGACGATCTGCACGATCAGATCAAAGGCGGCGACCTGAATTTCGATGTGGTGATTGCAACGCCGGACGCAATGCGCGTTGTCGGTAAACTGGGCCAGATTCTCGGGCCGCGCGGCCTGATGCCGAACCCGAAAGTCGGCACCGTAACCACCGACGTCGAAGCGGCTGTGACGAATGCGAAGGCCGGCCAGGTCCGCTACCGGACCGACCGGGCAGGCATTATTCATACCACCATCGGCAATGTGTCTTTTGAAGTGGACGCATTGAAAGGCAATTTGCAGGCGCTGATCACCGACTTGGTCAAGGCCAAGCCGGCTGCGGCCAAAGGCCAGTACCTGCAGAAAATAGCGGTGTCCACCACGATGGGACCGGGCATCGCGGTGGATCAGACCACCATCGAACATTGAGGACCGGCCGAACTGCCGGATTCCTAGGGAATACGGCCGGCAGCCTGGCTGCCGGTTGTTGTGGGGCGTTCCACGCTGATACGTGGTACGTCGAAGACCGCAGGAGCGGATGGCGAACCGAATACTCTATCGGAACGCCTGCCGTTTAATCGTCCGCCGGTTGGCGGCATCCTGCGCAGGCGGTGACGCCCGACCCCGCCACTAAAGCGGATTTGCACGAAGTCCGCTTTAGTGGCGGGGAAACGGCCACCGAAGACGCGTTCGTACGTATTCGTTGAATAAGTGCGGCGCGGATGCGGGTCGGAATTGTCCGGCCTTAAGAGCGAACCAAGGGCCGAGCGATCGGTCCGGGAAGCTTTGGAGGTAAACATGGCGCTCAATTTAGAGCAGAAAAAAGCAGTGGTCGCGGAGGTGGCGGAAGCCGCCAAGTCTGCGCATTCTGCCGTTGCTGCCGAGTACTGTGGGTTGACCGTGGAAGAAATGACTGACCTGCGCCGTAAAGCGCGCGAAGGCGGCGTGATTCTGAAGGTCGCAAAAAACACACTGGTACGCAGAGCCGTCGAAGGAACCGATTTCGAGTGCCTTCAGGAAGGGCTGACAGGACCGTTACTGTTCGCCTTTTCCATGGAAGAGCCGGGAGCTGCAGCTCGCCTGGTCAAGGACTTCTCCAAGTCCAACGACAAACTCATTACCAAGTTGGTGGCAGTGGGCGGCGAACTGTTTGGTGCCGGTGAATTGGAACGACTGGCAAGCCTGCCGACGCGCGAGCAAGCGCTGGCTATGCTGCTGGGCGTAATGAAAGCACCGATCGAGAAATTCGTTCGCACCCTGGCCGAACCACATACCAAGTTGGTTCGTGCCGTGGCTGCGGTTCGGGACAGCAAGCAGGCTGCTTAAACTTTTAACCGGGTTCGACCGACCAGAAACCTCGGTACGAACTGATTTTGTGGAGAAACATTATGGCCGTTTCTAAAGACGACATCTTGGAAACTATTTCCAACATGAGCGTGATGGAGGTTGTTGACCTCATCGAAGCCATGGAAGAGAAATTTGGCGTTTCTGCTGCCGCTCCGGTAGCCGTTGCCGCAGCTCCGGCTGCCGGCGGCGATGCTGGCGCCGCTGAAGAGAAAACTGAGTTCGACGTTGTTATGTCCAGCTTTGGCGAGAACAAGGTATCTGTGATTAAAGCCGTTCGCGCTATCACCGGCCTGGGTCTGAAAGAAGCGAAGGACTTGGTCGAAAGCGCGCCGGCGTCAATCAAGGAAGGTGTTTCCAAAGACGAAGCCGAAGAGATCAAGAAGCAGCTCGAAGAAGCCGGTGCTGCTGTTGAGGTGAAATAATCCGTTTCACTCAACCTTAAGGCTGAAGGGATGGGCTGGGGACGACGGTCTCCGGCCTTTTCCTGCTTGTGTTTACAGCAGGCATAAACCGGCCACGGCCGGTTACGAAAGATTCAAAGGTGTGCGGTTTGCCGTTTGAGAATCCGGCAGATCGGGCACGAACATAACGATAACTCTGGCGACGAGTTATCGCAAGCAACGCGGGTATCGAACATGAGTTACTCTTTCACTGAGAAAAAACGCATACGTAAGGACTTCGGCAAACGCCAGTCAGTGCTGGATGTGCCGAATCTGCTTTCCACTCAGATCCGTTCATATAATCAGTTCCTGCAAACCGATACCGATTCTGAAACGCGGGCGCAGCGCGGCCTTCATGGTGCGCTGAGTTCGGTGTTTCCGATCGAATCGTATTCCGGCAATGCGGCATTGGAATATGTGGACTACAAGCTGGGTGAGCCGCCGTTTGATGTGAAAGAGTGCAAGTTGCGCGGCATGACCTACGGCGCACCGCTTCGGACCACTGTGCGCCTGGTGATTTACGACAAGGAAAAGAAAAACAAATCGGTCAAATACGTCAAGGAGCAGGAGGTCTACATGGGCGACATGCCCCTGATGACCGAAACCGGCACCTTCATCATCAACGGGACCGAGCGCGTGATCGTATCGCAGCTGCACCGCTCCCCGGGCGTGTTCTTCGATCATGACAAGGGCAAGACCCATTCATCGGGCAAGCTGCTTTTCTCGGCGCGGGTCATCCCGTACCGCGGCTCGTGGCTGGATTTCGAATTCGACCCGAAAGATGCGGTCTTCACGCGTATCGACCGCCGCCGCAAGCTGCCGGTGACCATACTGCTGCGTGCGCTGGGTATGGAAGACGAGGAAATACTCGATACCTTCTTCGAAACCAGCAAGATCACGCTGCGCAAGGCGGATGCGAAGATGGCGCTGGTTGCATCCCGCCTCCGGGGTGAAACGGCGCTGTTCGATATCAAGAACAAGAAAGGCGGTGAGATTGTCGCGAAGGGCAAGCGCATCACCGCGCGCCATGTGAAGCTGATCGAAAAATCCGGTATCAAGGCGCTGGATGTGCCCGACGACTACCTGATCGGCAAGGTGATTGCCCAGAACATCGTCGACAAGGAAACCGGTGAACTGGCCGCCAAAGCCAACGATGAGATCACCGAGGAACTGCTCGAAGCACTTCGCGAGGCCAAAGTGAAGAGCTTCGACGTGCTCTATGTCAACGATCTCGATCAAGGGCCTTATATCTCCAATACTCTGCGTATTGATCCGACCAGCAATGAATTGGAAGCGCTGGTCGAAATCTACCGCATGATGCGTCCCGGCGAACCGCCGACCAAGGAAGCGGCGCAGAATCTGTTCAAGAACCTGTTCTTTGCCGAAGAGCGCTATGACCTGTCTTCAGTGGGCCGGATGAAATTCAACCGCCGTGTCGGGCGCGAGGAAGTTACCGGACCCGGGGTGCTGGACAAAGACGATATTCTGGCGGTACTCCGCGTATTGATCGATATCCGCAACGGCAAGGGTAACGTGGACGATATTGACCACCTGGGCAATCGCCGGGTGCGGTCGGTGGGCGAGATGGCCGAGAACGTGTTTCGCGTCGGGCTGGTTCGCGTCGAACGGGCGGTCAAGGAACGCCTGTCGGTCGCCGAATCGGAAGGCTTGACGCCGCAGGAGCTGATCAACGCAAAGCCGGTGGCGGCCGCGGTCAAGGAATTCTTCGGCTCCAGTCAGCTCAGCCAGTTTATGGACCAGAACAATCCGCTGTCGGAAGTAACCCACAAGCGGCGTGTCTCGGCGCTCGGTCCGGGCGGGTTGACCCGCGAACGGGCCGGTTTCGAGGTCCGTGACGTGCACCCGACCCATTACGGCCGGGTCTGCCCGATCGAAACCCCGGAAGGTCCGAATATCGGCTTGATCAACTCGTTGGCGGTATACGCCCGGACCAACGACTACGGGTTCCTGGAAACGCCATACCGCAAAGTTGTCGGCGGCAAGGTGACTAACGATGTCGAGTACCTGTCGGCCATTGAAGAGGGCGACTATGTCATCGCCCAGGCCAATGCCGAGCTGGACAGAAGCGGCAAGTTCGTCGACGAGTTCATTCCGTGCCGCCATCAGGGCGAGTTCACGTTGAAAGAACCCACTGAAGTCAACTACATGGACGTGTCGCCAAAGCAGATCGTCTCGGTTGCCGCGTCCCTGGTGCCGTTTCTGGAGCACGATGACGCGAACCGCGCATTGATGGGCGCGAATATGCAGCGCCAGGCCGTGCCGACGCTGAAAGCGGAAAAACCGCTGGTCGGCACCGGCATGGAGCGGGTGGTTGCGACCGATTCGGGCGTGACCGCGGTTGCCAGGCGCGGCGGCGTGGTGGATCAGGTCGACGCAGGACGAATTGTGGTTCGGGTAAATGAAGACGAGGTGCCGGCCGGCGATCCGGGCGTGGACATCTACAACCTGACCAAATACCAGCGTTCCAATCAGAACACCTGTATGAATCAGCGTCCGCTGGTGCATGTCGGCAACGTGGTCGCGAGCGGCGACGTGCTGGCCGACGGGCCGTCGACCGATCTCGGCGAGCTGGCACTTGGCCAGAACATGCTGGTCGCGTTCATGCCGTGGAATGGCTATAACTTCGAGGACTCCATTCTGATTTCGGAGCGGGTGGTTCAGGAAGACCGCTACACCACCATCCATATCGAAGAGCTTACCTGTGTTGCGCGCGATACCAAACTCGGTTCGGAAGAAATTTCGGCCGATATTCCGAATGTCGGCGAGCACAACCTGAACAAGCTGGACCAGTCCGGCATCGTCTATATCGGCGCCGAAGTCACTGCCGGCGATATTCTGGTCGGCAAGGTCACGCCGAAGGGCGAGTCGCAGTTGACGCCGGAAGAGAAGCTGCTGCGCGCAATCTTCGGTGAAAAAGCTTCCGACGTTAAGGACAGCTCGCTGCGCGTGCCGTCCGGCATGGACGGCACGGTGATCGACGTACAGGTCTTCACGCGCGACGGTGTCGACAAGGATGCCCGTGCGCTGTCCATCGAAGACGAACAACTGCGGGCCGTGCGCAAGGATCTGGACGATCAGTTGCGCATTGTCGAAGGTGCGATCTACCAGCGTCTGGAAAACGCGTTGACCGGCAAACAGGCGGAAAAAGGGCCGAAAGGGCTGAAGAAAGGCAACAAAGTTACCAAGACCTACCTGACCGACCTGGAACCGGAAGACTGGTTCAAGATTCGAATGACCAATAAAACGGTAAACGAGCTGCTGGAACACCTGGCGGACCAGATCAAGGTCCAGCGCAGGGAATTCGACAAGAAATTCGAAGAGAAGAAGCAGAAGATCACCCAGGGCGACGATCTGGCGCCGGGCGTGCTGAAGATGGTCAAGGTTTATCTGGCCGTCAAGCGCCGCATTCAGCCGGGCGACAAGATGGCCGGCCGCCACGGTAACAAAGGGGTGATCTCGATGATCGTACCGACCGAGGATATGCCGTATATGGAAGACGGCACGCCGGTCGATATCGTGCTGAACCCGCTGGGCGTGCCGTCGCGCATGAACATCGGCCAGGTGCTGGAAACCCATCTGGGCTGGGCTGCGAAGGGTCTCGGCAACAAGATCGGCGGCATGCTGGAGGCCAAGGCCACCGTTCCGTCGGTACGCAAGTTCTTGGGCCAGGTTTATAACAGTGACCAGAAAGGCCGGGTGGACATGAAGGCATTCTCTGACGAAGAAGTGCTGGAAATGGCCGCAAACCTGAAGGCCGGTGTGCCGATGGCGACACCGGTGTTTGACGGTGCGCCGGAATCGGAGGTCAAGAATCTGCTGGAACTGGCGGGTCTGCCAAACAGCGGCCAGACCACCCTGTACGATGGCCGCACCGGCGATCCGTTCGATCGCCCGGTTACGGTCGGCTACATGTACATGCTGAAGCTGAACCATCTGGTGGACGACAAGATGCACGCGCGCTCTACCGGCCCCTACAGCCTGGTGACTCAGCAGCCGCTCGGCGGCAAGGCCCAGTTTGGCGGCCAGCGCTTCGGCGAAATGGAGGTCTGGGCTCTGGAAGCCTACGGCGCAGCCTATACGCTGCAAGAGATGCTTACGGTCAAGTCCGACGATGTCGGCGGCCGTAACCAAATGTACAAAAACATCGTCGATGGCAATCATCAGATGGCGGCCGGCATGCCGGAATCCTTCAACGTGCTGGTGAAGGAAATTCGCTCTCTGGGTATCAACATCGAACTTGAAGAATCTTGATTCGGAGGAAAACGGCGTGAGAGACCTGCTTAATCTCTATAACCATCAGCGGCAGCCGCTGGATTTCGACGCCATCCGCATTGGCCTGGCGCCGCCGGAGCTGATCCGCTCCTGGTCCTTTGGCGAAGTCAAAAAGCCGGAAACCATCAACTACCGGACTTTCAAGCCGGAGCGCGATGGCCTGTTCTGTGCTGCGATTTTCGGTCCGGTCAAGGATTACGAATGCCTGTGCGGCAAATACAAGCGCATGAAGCACCGCGGCGTAGTGTGCGAGAAATGCGGTACCGAGGTGACCCTGACCAAGGTGCGCCGCGAACGCATGGCGCATATCGAACTGGCCAGCCCGGTGGCCCATATCTGGTTCCTGAAATCCCTGCCGTCGCGCATCGGTTTGATGCTGGATATGACGCTGCGGGATATCGAGCGCATTTTGTATTTCGAGTCCTATGTGGTGCTGGATCCCGGTCTGACGACCCTGGAACGCGGTCAGTTGCTGACCGATGAAGCCTATCTGGACGCGATCGAGGAATTCGGCGATGAGTTCGAGGCCAAGATGGGTGCCGAAGCGGTATTTGAAATGCTGCGCACCATCGACCTGAACGATGAGCTGGCCGATCTGCGTGAAGCCATCGGCGCGACCAATTCGGAAACCAAGCTGAAACGGCTGTCCAAGCGCGTCAAGCTGGTCGAGGCGTTCTTGGAATCCGGTAACCGCCCGGAATACATGATTATGACGGTGCTGCCGGTGCTGCCGCCGGATCTGCGGCCGCTGGTGCCGCTGGATGGCGGCCGCTTTGCGACCTCCGATCTGAACGATCTGTACCGCCGGGTGATCAATCGTAACAATCGCCTGAAACGGCTGCTGGAACTGAATGCGCCGGATATCATCGTGCGCAACGAGAAACGCATGCTGCAGGAGGCGGTCGACGCGCTGCTGGACAACGGCCGCCGAGGCCGTGCGATAACCGGCACCAACAAGCGGCCGCTGAAATCCCTGGCCGACATGATCAAAGGCAAGCAGGGCCGGTTCCGGCAGAACCTGCTGGGCAAGCGGGTCGACTATTCCGGACGCTCGGTTATCGTGGTCGGCCCGACGCTGAAACTGCACCAGTGCGGTCTGCCGAAGAAAATGGCGCTGGAACTGTTCAAGCCGTTTATCTTCAGCAAGCTGCAGCGGCGCGGTATGGCGACCACGATCAAGGCGGCGAAAAAGCTGGTCGAACGCGAAGAGCCGATCGTCTGGGATATTCTGTCCGAGGTGATTCGCGAACACCCGGTGATGCTGAACCGCGCACCGACCCTGCACCGGTTGGGTATTCAGGCGTTTGAGCCGGTGCTGATCGAAGGCAAGGCCATTCAGCTTCATCCGCTGGTATGTACCGCGTTTAACGCCGACTTTGACGGCGATCAGATGGCCGTGCATGTGCCGTTAAGCGTCGAAGCGCAGCTGGAAGCGCGTGCGCTGATGATGTCGTCGAACAATATTCTGAGCCCGGCCAACGGCGAGCCGATTATCGTGCCGACCCAGGACGTGGTTCTGGGCCTGTACTATATGACCCGTCATCTGGTCGGCGCCGAGGGCGAAGGCCTGTATTTTTCGGACATTGAAGAGGTGCACCGCGCGTATGAGAACCGTGCGGTGGAACTGCATGCGCTGATCAAGGTGCGGATCGCCGAGACCATCATCAGCGAGGAAGGCGAGGAGCGGCAGGAAACCAACCTGGTGGAAACCACGGTCGGCCGGGCGCTGCTGGCCGAAATCCGCCCGACCGGGATGCCGTTCTATCTGCTGAATCAAACCTTGAAGAAAAAGGAAATCTCCGGCCTGATCAATTCCTGCTACCGGCGCCTGGGATTGAAGAAGACCGTGGTCTTCGCCGATAAGCTGATGTACACCGGGTTCTACTATGCAACCAAGGCCGGCGTATCCATCGGCGTTGATGATCTGATGGTACCGGACGAGAAGAAAGCCATTCTGGACCAGGCCGAGAAAGAAGTGGTCGAAATCCAGAACCAGTACGTCTCCGGTCTGGTCACTTCGGGCGAGCGCTACAACAAGGTCGTCGATATCTGGTCGCGAACCAACGAGCAGGTCGCAAAGGCGATGATGAAGCGCATGGGCAAGGTCATGTCCACTACTGTCGACGGCGACGAAGTGGAGCAGGATTCGATGAACTCGATCTATATCATGGCCGATTCCGGTGCCCGTGGTTCCGCTGCGCAGATTCGTCAGCTTGCCGGCATGCGTGGTCTGATGGCCAAGCCGGACGGCTCGATTATCGAAACGCCGATTACCGCGAACTTCCGCGAAGGCCTGGATGTACTGCAGTACTTTATTTCGACGCACGGTGCTCGAAAAGGTCTGGCCGATACCGCGCTGAAAACCGCCAACTCCGGCTATCTGACCCGGCGCCTGGTCGACGTGGCCCAGGACGTGGTGGTGACCGAAGAAGACTGCGGTACCGAGATGGGGCTGTTAATGCAGCCGATTATCGAGGGTGGCGACGTAGTCGAGCCGCTGCGCGAGCGAGTGCTCGGGCGTGTGGTCGCACAGGACATCGCCAAGCCCGGTTCTGACGAAGTGATTTGCCCGCGCGATACGCTGCTTGACGAGCAATGGGTCAGTGTGCTGGAAGAGGCCGGTATCGACCAGGTCCAGGTCCGCTCCCCGATCACCTGCGAATCCCGCTATGGCGTCTGCGGTGGTTGCTACGGCCGCGATCTGGCGCGTGGCGATCTGGTGGATATCGGCGAGGCGGTCGGCGTGATCGCCGCACAGTCGATCGGTGAGCCCGGCACTCAGTTGACCATGCGCACCTTCCACATCGGCGGGGCCGCGTCCCGGGCGGCTGCGGTCGATCACATTCAGATCAAGTCCGACGGCACCATTCGCCTGCATAACCTGAAGTCGGTTGAAAACGCTGACAAGAAGCTGGTTGCGGTATCGCGCTCCGGCGAGTTGTCGCTGATCGACGAACACGGCCGGGAGCGTGAGCGTTACAAGATTCCGTATGGTGCGATCGTGTCTGTTCGCGACGGCGACAAGGTCGAATCCGGTGCCGTGGTGGCGAACTGGGATCCGCATACCCATCCGATCGTGACCGAAGTGGCCGGAATGATTAAATTCCACGACTTCATCGACGGCGTTACCGTCAGCGAACAAATGGACGAAATCACCGGCCTGACCAGTCTGGTGGTCACCGATCCGAAACAGCGCGGTTCCGCCGGCAAGGATCTGCGGCCGATGGTCAGCCTGTTGGATAAGAAGGGCAAGGAATTGTGTCTGGCCGGCACCAATATTCCGGCTCACTACTTTCTGCCGGCCGGCGCAATCGTATCGATGTCCGACGGCCAGCAGGTAGAGGTCGGCGATATCGTCGCGAGAATTCCGCAGGAATCTTCCAAGACCCGTGATATTACCGGTGGTCTGCCGCGGGTTGCCGACCTGTTCGAGGCGCGCAAGCCGAAGGAGCCGTCCATTCTGGCCGAAGCCACCGGTATCGTCAGCTTTGGTAAGGACACCAAGGGCAAACAGCGGCTGGTGATTACCGATTCCGATGGCGAGAACCACGAGGAGCTGATTCCGAAGTGGCGCCATGTGACAGTGTTTGAAGGCGAGCACGTCGAGCGCGGCGAAACGGTGGTCGACGGCGAGCCGAATCCGCACGATATTCTGCGCCTGCTCGGCGTGGAGGCGCTGGCCGATTACCTGGTCAAGGAAATTCAGGATGTTTACCGCCTGCAAGGCGTGAAGATCAACGATAAGCATATCGAAGTGATCATTCGACAAATGTTGCGCAAGGCGGAGGTTCGCGAATCGGGCGATACCAAGCTGCTTAGAGGCGAACAGCTTGAATTGGCGCGAGTCATCGAAGAAAACGAAAAGGCCCGGCGCGAGAAAAAGGACGAAGCGGTATATCAGCGGATTCTTCTGGGTATCACCAAGGCATCGCTGGCAACCGAATCGTTTATTTCCGCGGCTTCCTTCCAGGAAACCACGCGGGTACTGACCGAAGCTTCGGTTCGGGGCACGGTCGATCACCTGCGCGGCCTGAAGGAGAACGTGATCGTCGGGCGTCTGATTCCCGCCGGCACCGGCCTGGCCTACCACAAGCAGCGCCGCAAGGAACGCTACGAGATTGCAGAAGCCGAGCTTGCCGCGATTGCAGCGGCCACCGCGGCCGAGGAAGCGATCCGCGAAGAAGCCGCTCCGGAGGTGGCCGAGCACGCGACCGAATGATCGCTTAATACGGAGTCGCAATGCGGCCCGAAGCCCTGCAAATACAGGGCTTCGGGCCTGCTCCGTGCTGTTCGCGCTGATTCCGCTGCTCAGGCTTGGCAACGGCGGAAAAACTCTCTATAATTGTCAGGCTTTGTAGCAAGATATTAATAGAAGTTCATTACAGAACTTCTCAGGACGAAAAGAAATCGTCCTGTTGAGCCGATGTCGCCGGCGCGTGGGCCGGATTGTTAAGCGCCCAATCCCAGGGTATGTCCCTGGGATTGGGCGTTTGGCACTTTAAAAGCCAAAGGACGGATTTTTGCTGCAGATCGGTAGCCACCCATTGAGAGCAGTCGGGAGTGCGCTGTCGATTTTTTATTTTGTAAGGACTGAATTTATGGCAACGATCAATCAGTTAGTGCGCAAGCCGCGGAAACCCAAGGTTGAGAAAACCAATGTTCCCGCGCTGGAAAGCTGCCCGCAGAAGCGCGGTGTTTGCACCCGTGTGTACACCACCACGCCGAAGAAGCCGAATTCGGCTTTGCGGAAGGTCGCGCGCGTTCGTTTAACCAACGGTTATGAGGTCACCAGCTATATTGGCGGCGAAGGCCATAACCTGCAGGAACACTCCGTGGTGCTGATTCGCGGCGGACGTGTCAAGGATTTGCCGGGTGTGCGCTATCACACCGTTCGCGGCAGTCTCGACACGGCCGGTGTTTCCGATCGTCGCCAGGCGCGTTCGAAGTACGGCGCCAAGAAGCCCAAGAGCTAAAAGTATTGGAAAAATATCATGTCAAGAAAACGTTCCAATTTTTCGCGAGATATTCTGCCCGACCCGAAGTTCGGTAGCGAGACCATTGCCCGCTTCATCAATATGGTGATGAAAAGCGGCAAGAAATCGGTGGCGGAAAAGATCGTCTACGGCGCAATCGACACGATTGGCGAGAAGACCAAGGGTCAGGAGCCGGTCGAACTGGTCGAGCAGGCGCTGGATAACGTTGCGCCGATGGTGGAGGTGAAATCACGCCGGGTCGGCGGTGCCACCTATCAGGTGCCGATTGAAGTGCGCCCGAAGCGGCGCCAGACATTGGCGATGCGTTGGATTATCGAAGCGGCCCGCAGGCGTGGTGAAAAGAGCATGCCGCAGCGCCTGGCGGGTGAATTAATGGATGCAGTGGATCAGCGTGGTGCGGCGGTTAAAAAGCGTGAAGACACGCACCGCATGGCAGAAGCCAACAAGGCTTTCTCGCATTACCGCTGGTAACAACTGGAAGTATACGGAGCATAAGAAAGTGGCCCGCAAGACGCCTATCGAACGGTATCGCAACATCGGCATCATGGCTCATATCGATGCCGGTAAGACGACCACGACAGAACGCATTCTGTTCTACACCGGCGTGTCTCACAAAATCGGTGAGGTGCATGATGGTGCAGCCGTGATGGACTGGATGGAGCAGGAGCAGGAGCGCGGTATCACCATTACCTCGGCAGCGACGACTTGTTTCTGGAAAGGCATGGATCAGCAGTTCCCCGAGCATCGTATCAATATCATTGATACGCCGGGACACGTTGATTTCACCATCGAGGTGGAGCGTTCTCTGCGCGTTCTCGACGGCGCAGTCGCCGTGTTTTGCGCCGTTGGCGGCGTGGAGCCGCAGTCCGAAACGGTCTGGCGCCAGGCAAGCAAGTATTCGGTACCGCGCATGGCCTTCATCAACAAAATGGACCGTACCGGTGCCAATTTCCAGCGCGTGGTCGGCCAGATCAAGGAGCGCCTCGGTGCGAATGCAGTGCCGATCCAGTTGCCGATCGGTGCCGAGGAAAACTTCGAGGGCGTGATCGACCTGGTCCGGATGCGTGCCATTTACTGGAACCTGGAAGACATGGGCACGACCTATGAGGCCAAAGACATTCCGGCGGAATTTGCCGATGAGGCCACCTCGGCCCGCGAATTCATGCTGGAGGCGGTCGCCGAGCAATCCGAAGAGCTGATGGAGCAGTATTTGGAAACGGGCGATCTGTCGGTTGACGAAATCATCGACGGTCTGCGAGTCGGCACGCTGAACAACGAAATCGTCGCCTGCCTGTGCGGCACCGCGTTTAAGAACAAGGGCGTTCAGGCGATGCTGGATGCGGTTATCGAGCTGATGCCGTCGCCGGTCGATGTGCCGCCGATTAAGGGCATTCTGGAAGACGAGACCGAAGATGAGCGCAAAAGCGACGACGACGAGCCGTTTGCGGCGCTGGCGTTCAAGATTGCGACCGACCCGTTCGTCGGTACGCTGACGTTCTTCCGCGTGTATTCCGGCGTGCTGAGTTCCGGCGACTCCGTGTTCAACCCGGTCAAGAGCAAGAAGGAGCGTATCGGGCGTATTCTGCAGATGCACTCCAACAGCCGTGAAGAGTTGAAAGAAGTCCGCGCTGGCGATATCGCGGCCGCGGTCGGTCTGAAAGACGTGACCACCGGCGATACGCTGTGCGCCAGCGGCGATGTGATCACGCTGGAGCGGATGGAATTCCCCGAGCCGGTGATTGCCGTTGCCGTGGAGCCTAGGACCAAGGCCGATCAGGAAAAAATGGGTATCGCGCTGTCCAAGCTGGCACAGGAAGATCCTTCTTTCCGTGTCAGCACCGATGAAGAATCCGGCCAGACCATTATCGCCGGAATGGGCGAGCTGCATCTGGACATCATCGTCGACCGGCTGAAGCGCGAGTTCAAAGTGGAAGCCAATGTCGGCAAGCCTCAGGTGGCTTACCGCGAAACCATTCGCAATGGGGTGGAGGCCGAAGGCAAATTCGTTCGCCAGTCCGGTGGCCGCGGTCAGTATGGCCATGTGAAGCTGCGTCTCGAGCCTGCCGGCGAAGGCGAGGGCTACGAGTTCATGAATGAAATCGTCGGCGGTGCGGTGCCGCGCGAGTATATCGGCGCGGTGGACAAAGGCATTAAAGAGCAGATGGAGAACGGCGTATTGGCCGGCTATCCGATGGTCGATGTCAAGGTGGCGCTGTTCGACGGCTCCTACCACGAGGTCGACTCCTCGGAAATGGCCTTCAAGATTGCCGGTTCCATGGGCTTCCGCAACGGTGCTTTGCAGGCCAAGCCGGTACTGCTGGAGCCGATCATGAAGGTGGAAGTGGTATCGCCCGAGGACTACATGGGTGATGTGATGGGCGATCTAAACCGCCGCCGCGGTATTCTCCAGGGCATGGAAGATGCGCCGGCAGGTAAGGTTATCCGCGCCAATGTTCCGCTGGCGGAGATGTTCGGCTACGCCACCGATCTGCGTTCGCAAACGCAGGGCAGGGCCACCTATTCGATGGAATTTAGTCATTATTCAGAAGCTCCCACGAGTATCACCGAAGAAGTCGTGAACTCGTAACGATAAGAGGAAAGAGCTGTGTCCAAGGAAAAATTTGAAAGAACGAAGCCCCATGTAAACGTTGGCACGATTGGTCACGTGGATCATGGTAAGACGACATTGACGGCGGCACTGACGA
>JANQPM010000037.1 GCA_028289465.1 Lysobacterales bacterium
TAGCACCACTCTAGGAGTAGCCCGGCTATTTCCCCTTGCGGGGTGTTGTATTCCCCGGACTCCCGGCCATCGCCGAATACCGGGTATAAAAATACCGCCTTTACGGTGGCGGTTCTATACCCGCCTAGAGAGGTTGCTAGCCTCGTGGGTTCACGGTAAGTTAGAAAACATCAGGAATCAACCTGATTCATGGCCCAACTCTGGGAAATTTCAAACTGAGACACTACCCATATTTGCGGAGCTTCGTCCCCGGGATTGGTCCGGTCATCGATCCGCCAGCCTGCTGCTTGCAGCCGTTGCCGGTTGGAATTCGGCCACCGTTCATACTATGGTAGATGGCAGGGGGCGTTGGGAAAACGGCGGTATTCTAACGATCAATCACTATGAACGGCATATGCAAATAGAGAGCCGGTGAAATGAGCAAACTCGGTTTCCGATCCTACCAGCTCCTGCTTCTCGCGGTGCTGGCCGCAGGCAGCCTGCCCGCGGCTTACCCGCAGAAGAACCAAAAAGAAGCAGCATTCAACAGTTTCGGCCCATTGAACAAGGTTTCCGGCCATTTATTGAACGCGCGGACCGATCTGGCCCAGGGCCGGAACATGGCGGCCGTGCTGGCGGAAAACGATGCGTTGAAAGCGCGCGGCGACCAGTTGGAGGTCGAAATCCGGCTGAAGGAATTGAGCCCGGATATTCTGGACAGCATCGTTGCAGCCGGCGTTGAAGTGACCTCGTCACACGAAAAATATGCGGTGGTTCATGGCTATATCACCGCCGACCGGTTGGACGAACTGGCCGGAATTCCGCAAGTCAGCGTCGTGCATCCGCCGTATGGCGCGACCCGCAATAATGTCGGCAGTGTCAGCAACCAGGCCGATGCATCGATTCGGGCCGACTCCGCCCGTACAACCTATGGCGTGGACGGCACCGGCATCACCGTCGGCGTACTGTCGGACAGTTTTCATGACACCATCGGCGGCACCGCAACCGGCGCCAGTTGCGGCACGGCCGCCGGCTGCACTTGTACCCTGACCGGTTCTTCGCCGCAAACCAGCGGCGACCTGCCGTCCAGCGTCACCGTATTGGACAACGGGCCCGGCGGCGGCAGCGACGAAGGCGCCGGCATGGCCGAGCTGATTGCCGATCTGGTGCCGGGCGCGGATCTGATGTTCCGTACCGCCTTCCGCAGCGAAGCGGATTTCGGCGCCGGCATTACCGAGTTGAAAGACTGCGGCGCAGACGTGATCGTGGACGACATCATCTACTTCGCCGAACCGATGTTCCAGGACGGGTTTGTCGGACAGGCAGCCCAGGACGCAGTAGACTCCGGCGTGCCCTATTTCTCGTCAGCCGGCAACCATTCCACGTTTGGCGTGGCGGATGACTATTCCGATGTCAGCGCCACCGATGACACCACTTTCCCGCCGACCGGCGAGGACTTTACGGTATTTACCGGTGGTAACGAATATGCGGCAATCACACTGCCGGCCGGCTGTTCGGTGCGGCTGGTTTTGCAGTGGAACGAACCGTTCTCCGGTTCGCTGGGCACGGGCGCGACGACCGACCTGGACCTTTATATGTGCACCAGCGAATCGGCCGCCGCCTGTTCGGCGGTCAGCGCGTCGGCCCAGGGCAACTGCGCCGGCGGTGCCAGCGGCGATCCGCTGGAACTCGGCCTGTTTACCAATACCACCGGCGCAAGCGCGACCTTTTACATGGCCGTCGACCATTACTGCGGTGCCGGCGGCGCGGATACCAGCGCCGACGTTATAGCGTTCCGTGTCGCAACCTTCGAATCCTGCGGCAGCACAGTGGCCTATGAGTCCGGAATTTTCGACAAGCCGCAGATATACGGCCACGCCGCTGCGGAAGGCGTGGTTGCAGTTGCCGCGGTATTTTACGGCGAGATTGATTTCGCCGGCGCCATTGACCCGCCAAGCGGGCAGATTGACGTGGAGAGCTTCAGCGCACTGGGCGGTGATATTCCTTTCTATTTCGCAGGCGACGGCACACCGCTGGCCGGCGCACCGATGACCCGCTTCAAACCCGAAATCGCCGCACCCGACGGCACCAATACGACGTTCTTCGGCAGCGATATCGGCTTTGATGCCGATACCGATCCGAATTTCTTCGGCACATCGGCCGCCGCGCCGCACGCCGCCGCCGTCGCCGCGCTGATGCTGGATTCCAGCGGCCCGCTGACCCCGGCCGGCGTAACCCAGGTACTGTCCGCGTCGGCGGTGGACATTGAGAGCGCGGGTGTGGATACCTTGTCCGGTTATGGTCTGGTCGACGCGAAAGATGCGGTGCAGACGGTAACCGATTCAACGACCGGCTGCATTTCCACGCTGGACCTATCTGCCCAGACCATCAGCGGCACCCAATATTTCCGAGCCTGCGACGAAATTACGGCCGGAACGGCCTTTGGGGTATCCGCCAGCGGCGGTTTGAGGCTGGAAGTCGGCAGTTCGGGCAAGATCACGCTGATGCCGGGCTTCTCGGTAACCACCGGCGGAACTTTCGCGGCCGAAACCGGCGCGTTCTGAATCAACCTCGTACTACAAGCCAGCATGCAGGCACCGTTTAGTGCGTCTGGCTTCGCCTGCACGCGCTTAACGGCTTCGCCAGAAGGCTTCTTCGCTATCGCGAAACCGCAGCGCAGGTGACTTGGCTGGCGGTTTTGCCAACGGCAAAGAAGCCGGCCAGCAGGCACCGTTTAGCGCGTCTGACTCCACCTGCACGCGCTAAACGGTTCCGTCAGAAGGCTTCTTCGCGATAGCGAAACCGCCGTCTGACTCCACCTGCGCTACGAAAGAAGGGGGGCGAGACTGTTTATTCTCGGCGAAATTCCACCACCAGACGGTGAAAGCGCCCGGCGCGTTGGGCGTTCTGTTTATCGAGTCCTGACCAATGGCACGGGTGAACCGCCGGGCCAACGATGCTATATTCCGGCTCGCTACCAATGGTATTTACGCTTGAACGTACCGGACATGAAACACGCAACGGCACCGCAGTCGCGATTTAACAGTCGTTCGCCATGGGCGAAATGGCTGCTGGTGCTCGTGCTGGTCAGTGCACAAGGTCTGGCGCTGGCCCACCAGGCAGGCCATTCCTACTCCACCGATGCTTGTTCGGTCTGCGCTGTCGCGCAGAATCTGGGTTCGGCAGCCACCGATAATCCGGACTGCGAGACCCCGTCGCCGACCACTACACTCAGCGGCCAAGAACAACGCTCGGCCCTTACCCTGCCTCATCGCCGGTCCTATTGGGTCCGCGCGCCGCCAACTCCATAAACCACGCCCATTAGTGGCGCCAAGAGTTTGTTACCGATTGCGCCGTTTTCAGGCCGATCGGTGAGTCCGTTATTTGAATGGAGTTGTAAATCATGTTTCGACAAATCGTCAGCGGAAGTTTATCGCTGAGCTTATTGACTACTGCGGCCGGCCTGTGGGCAGACGAACAACAGGATACCGACCAACACGAACACGACCTGGAAAAAGTCGTGGTTACCGCCAGCCCGTTGGAAACCGATGCGCTGGAAATGACCCAGTCGGCCGCGGTGCTGGCCGATGACGCGCTGAAAAAAGAACTTGCCAACAGCATCGGGGAGACCGTCAACCAGGTGCTCGGCGTACAGTCCAGCAGCTTCGGCCCGGCCGTCGGCCGGCCGGTGATACGTGGGCTGGACGGCGCCAGAATCGACGTGCTGGAAAACAACATCAGTTCCAACGACGCTTCCAACGTCAGTGCCGACCATGCGGTTTCCATCGAACCGTTTCTGGCCGATCAGGTAGAAGTGCTCCGCGGGCCGGCCACCTTGCTGTACGGATCCGACACCATCGGCGGCGTGGTCAATGTACGCACCAACCGCATTCCGCCGGAGCCGGTTGACGGCAGCCGCGGTGCGTTTCAGTTGCAAAGCGACTCGGTGTCCGACGAGCGTTTCGGCGCGGCCAAAATCGACTTCGGCAACGAGCGCTGGACCGCGCATTTCGACGCGTTCTACCGCGATACCGGCGACTATGACATTCCGGGCTTTGCCGAAGCGGAACC
>JANQPM010000064.1 GCA_028289465.1 Lysobacterales bacterium
TTTCGCTGTCGCTGTTCACACCCGATCTCGACCTGTTCGACCTGAACCGGGTGGAAGTGCTGCGCGGGCCGCAGGGCACGCTGTTCGGCTCCGGTTCGCTGTCGGGTACGGTTCGTTATATCACCAACCAGCCGAATCTGGATGCATTTGAAGCGTTCGGCGAAGTGACTGGCAATTTTATTACCGACGGCGGTTTCGGATCGGACCTCAAGGCGGTGATCAATGCACCCTTGGGCGACGCCGATGCGGCACTGCGGGTCAGCGCCTACTACACCAACTACGGCGGCTACATTGATGCAGTGCAGCCCAACGGTGTGGTCAGCGACGTCAATGACGGCGAACGCATGGGCCTGCGCGCCGCTGTGCGTTTCGAACCCAACGAACGCCTGGTCATCACGCCGCGGGTCATCTATCAGGACGTTGACGTCAACGGCTTCAACCGGATCGATATCTTCAACATTCTGGCCAACCCGTTCACCACCACGCGCCCGGCGGTCACGCTCGGCGAGCGCGAGCAGTTCACGCAGCTGGAAGAAAAATTCACCGACGAATTTCTGCTGATCGATACCACGGTCAGCTATGAGTTCGACAACACCACGCTGACTTCGGTCACCTCATATACGGACCGCGATGTACTGGTACTGCGCGATGCGACCCAGCTTACCGGCAGCATTACCGCGCAGCCGAATATTCTGAACCAGCCGGAACCGGTGTATACCCTGGACGGGCCGCTGGACGATTCCACCACGGTCGAAGTGCTGACCCAGGAATTGCGCCTGAGCGGCGGCGACGACCGCTGGCAATGGGTGGTTGGCGGCTTTTACAGCAGCATTGAACGGCAATACGGTCAAAGCCTGGATGTCTCCGGTTTTGAGGCGGCCACCGGTATTCCGACCGCCGGCATGCGGGCCGGTACCGACATTCTGTTTTTCTCGGACATTCCGTACGATTTCGATCAGTTGGCGTTTTTCGGCGAAGCCACCTACCTGCACAGCGACCGCCTGAATTTTACCGCCGGCGTGCGTTACTTCGATTTCGAGGAAACCCGGTCGCTGACCTTCGACGGTATTTTCGCCGCACCGGAATTCAACACCCCGGCCGAGACCACCTCGGACGGTTTCTCGCCGCGGGTCATGCTGAACTACAACCTGAACAACGATGTGCAGATCAACGCGCAAATCTCCAAGGGTTTCCGCCTCGGCGGCATTAACGACCCGTTGAACGCGCCGCTGTGCTCGCCGGAAGATCTGGCGACCTTCGGCAACCGTCCGTCGTTCGAGGACGAAGAGCTGTGGAACTACGAGATCGGCGCGAAGAGCGTGATCATGGGCGGCCGCGGCACGTTCAATGTGGCCGCGTTCTACATGGACATCAGCGACCTGCAGGCCACGCTGGACGCCGGTACCTGCTCCTCGCGGATCATCTTCAATGTGCCCGAGGCCCGCAGCGTCGGGGTGGAACTGGAACTGTTTGCGCAGCCCACCGCCAACTTCGACTACGGTATTTCGGCAAGCTGGGTCGACGCCGAACTGAAATCCACCGTCACCACCACCGATGCGATGGGCAACAGCACCGTGGTCGCCGGTATTCAGGACGGTAACCGGCTGCCGACCACGCCGGAATTCCAGGCCTCGGTCACCGGCAACTACAACTGGTTCATCAACGACCGCTGGGAAGGCTTTGTCACCGGACTGTTCCAGCATGTCGGCGACCGCATCACGCAGATCGGCGACCAGGCACCCGGCTTCGGCACGGTGGACCTGACCATTACGCCAATCGGCGACCCGTCGGTCGGCACTTTCAGCTTTGACCCGGAACTGCCCTCTTACAATATCGCCAATCTGCGCGTCGGCGCGAGGAACGATACCTGGGAGATCGCGTTATTCGTGAACAACCTGACCGATGAGCGCGCGTTCCTGGCGCTCGACCGCGAACGCGGCGGACGAGCCCGGGTTGGCTACCTGACCAACCAGCCACGAACCGTCGGCGTTACCACGCGCTTCAGGTTCTGATTGCGGCAGACGGGTAAACCACTCGGAGCATGCCGGCAACGGCATGCTCCGGCGTTTCTCTGGCACTAGCCGGCAAACCGGTTCAGGCGAAACAGCGGTTCGGTATCGCGTTCGCCGAGAATCATCGCGGCCGCCATCTCGCCCAGCGCCGGGCCGTGCTTGTAGCCATGCCCCGACCCGCCGCCAAGCAGCCACAGATTCTCCGCCGCCGGGTGGCGGTCCAGGATGAAGTGCTCATCCGGCGTATTGGAATACTGGCAGACCCTTGCTTCGATCAGCGGTGCATCGGCCAGCTTCGGAAAGCGCCGGGACAGATACGCGCGGGCGGCCGCGATGCCGTCCGCTGACGGGCTTCGGTTTCCGTCGGTCGGGTCGAAAGCCGGGCCGCGGCTGTCATCGGCGATCTTGAAGCCGCGCCCGTGTACATCCGGAATCCCGTACCAGAAACGTTCGCCGAGATCGGCCCAGATCGGCAGCGCTGACGGCGAAAAACACCGGTCCTCTGCGGAGGTTCCAAAGAAATACGCTTCCTGGCGGCTGACCGCGATCCGCTTCTCAAACAGGTCCGGAAACAACCGGCCCAGCCAAGGCCCGCAGGCAAAGACATAATAATCGGCCTGATGAGAATCGACTTGATGAGATGGCTTCCCTGCCGCCTTCACACCGGCGAGCTCGCCGTTGGAAACCGTCCCCGGCACCACCCATCGCCGGTCATACTCGCCCCCTTCGGCAACCAGCGCACGCACCACCGCACGGCAGGCCTGCCGCGCCATCAGATAACCGGCACCCGGTTCCAGTATCGCCTGCGCGATACCGTCCGGCTGAATGACCGGGTAGCGCTCGGCAAGCTGTTCGGGATTCAGCAGCTCGTGGTCCACCGTGGCCTGTTCCAAATGCGCGCTGGCGGCCTGCAGGAAAGACATCCGTTCCGGCTGCACCAGAAACAACGCACCGGTGCGGCGATAAAGCTGGATGTCCCACCGTTTTTGGTTTTCATCCCACAGCGTCAATGCGCGTTTTGCCATCCGCACATACAGCGGTTCGGTATAGCTGTGGCGAATCACCCGCGTTTCGCCACCCGAACTGGCGCGGGAATGGCCCGGACCCCAGGCATCGTAAAGGCGGACCCGGGCGCCTTTGCGGCACAGGGCCAGCGCTGTCCAGCCACCGAACGCGCCGGCGCCGATCACGGCGATTCGCGGCGCGCGCGAGGTCCGCCGCGAACCGGTCATCACCGCAGATCGCTATTGCTGCAAACTGGTGACGATCTGCTCACACAGCGACACATTGTCGTTTGCGATGCGGGTCAGCGGAATGCTGCCGGACAGCCCCAGACCGGGCAGATCGTATTCCATCGTGCCGTTGGCGCAGTCCTGGAAGCTGATGGTGATGGTCCCGTAGCTGCCCGATTCCGAATTGCTGGTCGGCGCCGGATCGTCAAATAGTCCGCCGGTGGTCAGCGTCACATCCAGCACCGCAGTGGTGCCGTCGAAACCGCCCTGGGCGGTCAGCCAGCGATGATTCGGATGGCCGATCACGGCTACTGCGCCGTCCGGCGCCTGGCTGGTGTCATAGGTAAACCAGGCTATAAAGATCAACGGAATATCGGGAAAGACTTCGAGAAAAATGCCCTGGCCGGACGTACCGGCATTGAACCAGGAGCCGTTCAGGCCGGCATTGAACGGAATCGCCGACGAGGGTTCCTGCTTGACGCTGAGCGTGGTAAATACCAGGTGGTCGACGGTTACCGGGACGTTCCCCCCGGGGTAGTCGATCAGCGGCAAATCGGTAAACGCACTGCCGGCGTTCCAGACCTGCAGCGCTGCAATCGCATCGACCACCTGCATGCCGTCGCCGGTCACCTGCCCGAATACCGTAAAACCGCCGTTCTGGCTGTCCAGGTCGGCGGAATTGTCGGCCAGATTGATAAACCAGGATGCGGTCGCGCTGTCCGGCTGGTCGGCCAATTTGGCCATCGCGATGGTGCCGCGCAGGTTGGAGCGGTTGAATTCGTTCACCACCGGCGGATCGGTCGGGACCGTGCCGACAGCATTATCGGCAAAAGTGAACGCGCCGCCCTGAATCACGAAGCCGGGTATGCTGCGGTGGACGAAGGTATTCTCATAGTCCCCGTCATTGACGTAGTTCAGGAAATTCGCAACCGTCAGCGGCGCGACCTCGTCGAACAACTCCACCTCGAAATCGCCCAGGGTCGTTTCAAAAACCACGGTGGTCGCCAGTATCGGTGCCGGTGCCGCCAGCAGTGCCGCAAAAAACAGCACGGCCGACAGGCGATGAGCATTACTCCCGCATCTATTCATTGGTTCCATTCCCACATCACTCCGTTTACCCGTCGATGCTTCGACTGGTCGATTTTTCAGCGCGCTAGTATATCGGAATACGGCCGCCGGGTGCGGCGGGAATTCGGTTATGCGGCGTGCGCTGTCAGCCACCCTGTTGGATACGGGTAATGGTCTCGTCTACCTGCCGGCGCCGCTCGGGCGAAAGATCGGTTCGGTCCGCCAGCGCGCGGGCCTCGGCCGGATTGTAGCGCGCCAATTGGTAAATCATCCTTGTCAGACCCTGAAAACGGGTATCGGGCGACTGAATCTGGTGCAGCAGCCGCTCCGCACCGACTATGTCGTACAGCGCACCATTGAGCAGACTCAAAATACCGGCATCCCGTTGATGCGCTTCGCGGAGACCCAGCACCCACCGCTCGGCAGCCGCCGGGTCATATTGGTACCACTGAGCGGCAACCGACTGGATCAGATCGCCATCGGCATCGGCGATGCCGGCCACCCAGCGCGCCGCCGCGGCCGGATCGTAACCGGCCCACTGGCTGGCGACTATATTCAGCGCCATTCGATACTGCTCGCGGTTGGTGATCGCGGCCAGCATGTCGATCGCAGCTCGCGGATCGCTGCCCGCCACTTGCTGTGCGATAGTGGATAGCCATTCGCCGTAGTGCGGGTTGTCGCGGAACCGGTTAATCCAATCCGCCGCTTCGAACGGCGCCTCACCGGCATACTGCCCGATCAGCGCAGATATCCACTGGTCGCGCACCACCTCGCTGTCAAAGCCGTCGACCATGCCGAGCGCAGTCTGCAGGCCGCCCTGGGCAAACTGATGTGCGATAGACCAGACCATGTCCATCTGCAAGCTGGCCGGCTGGTTCAATAGCCAGGCCAGCGCGCCTTCCGGGTCTTGCTCGGCCCAGCTTTGCAGCGCCTGCTGCGCCGCACGGCGCCGAAGCGCACCCGGCGGCAATGCATCGATATAGTCCGCCGCTGCCAACGGATCGGTCCGCGCCATGGCTGCCAGAATGCTCGCAAACAACTCTGCGTGATGCGGCGTCGGTTCCGGGTCGCCGAGCAACTCCAATGCGCGGTGCGGATCGGTCTGGGCAATCGTGGACATCACGCTGCGCCAGAGTTCACTCTGCCGGCCGGCTAACTTTTCCGCCCAGCGCAGGGCTTCCATCGGCGCCAGCCGGGCGTAAGCCTCGCCCACAGTATGGGAAATCATCCGTTGCAGACCCGGATTTGACAGGCTTTGATAAGCGGCGGCTGCCGCTCTCGGGTCCGTGCCGGCCCACTGACTCATCAAATAGTGGAGCGCTTGCTGTTTCAAGTCGGCACTCGGCAGATCCTCGATCAACGCCAGCCCTTTCTCCGGATTCTGAACGGCCAGACTTTGCATCGCCGTATACAGGACAGCCCGCCAGTCCCCGTCGCGCTTTGGATCCGCCAGCATCGCCAATATGGTTTCGGGGTCGTTCTGCGCGATGTGGTTCAGCACACTCCGCCGGAACTGCCGGCGAGTCTCGACATCCGGAATATGCCGGGCAAAGGCCAGTGCGGTCCGGTAGTCCATCTCCGACCAAATGGCGGCAATACGCGCGATGGCCTGTTGACGCAGACCGCTGTCGGTCAGCGCAAGCGCGGCCCGCATCGCCGCCTCGGGATCGGTCCTGGACCGTTCCAGCAAACCGCGCACCGCATAGGATTCCGGATTCAGTCCACCCGGCAACCGGCCGGCCAGCTCGCGCAGCAGTTCGGGCCCTTCGCCGGCGCGGGCCTGCAAAATCGCCCGGGCCGCGATCTGCTGGTCGCGGCCGGCACGCAGTTGGTCAATACGCGCGACAGCCGCTTCCAGATCGTATTTGGCCCAGCTATGGAAAGTACTGTAGATAATGTTGTCTTTATTCGGGATATCGGATGCATACAGGTGCGCGATCAGCCCGTCCGGGTCCAGATCGGCGAACCGCGAATAGATGATGGCCAGACCGGCATCGCGGTCGCCGTCGTGCTGAATGGTCTTCGCCTCTTCGATATAGGCCTTGACGGTGGTGAGGTCGGCCCGGCCAAGCAGCGCGTAGAGCGCTTCGGTCTGCAGAAAATCGGTCGGCAGGGCCAGCGTGTTCAGCATGCTTTGATACGGCCCGGGCGACTGACTGACGGGGACGGCAGCAACGGTGGCCTCCGGTCCCGGCCCGACGCCTTGATGACTTTCGGCCGACACGGGCTGCGAGGGCGCGGCAGCCTGGCTGGCTGCGGCCGGTGCATTTGGAGTCGATACCTTTGAAGCCGGCGCGCGGCTCAGCAACAGACCGGCGATCAATCCGGCTCCGGCCAACAGTGCCGCGATCAGAAAGAATTTATTATTCATCGCGCGTCCCCTATGTCCTTACCACCTGTATCCTGCCGCCGCCGGCGGCCCCTTTAAGATAAACGTCCCAAAAAACAAACGTCTTAAAACGTTCACCGGGGTTAACCGATGATACACAGCCGACGCGGCAAACCCGGGCCGCAATCCTGCCGATTTCATGGCCGGCGGCCTGTTAATCGTGCCGGTCGGCGTCACCGTACAAGTCCTGCATCAGTTTTGCGGCGTCCCAGTAATCGCGGTGGCTCGCGAGCCGGTCTCCATCGAACTTCACCACCGATACCGCCGGAATTTCGATATAGCGGTGAGTAGCCGGCCGCCCCAGCATCGCTCCGCTGTTGGTGCCGACCTGGGTCCATTCCACCATCGCCACATCGGCGGCGATGACTTTTGCATGGACAACGAACTCGACGTCGGCAAATGCCGCGTGGATCGCCTGCGAATAGTCGATGATAGCCTGGCCGCTGATACCGTCCGGAAAGATCGGGTCGGAGAATACCGCCTGCAGGCCGTAATGGCGTTGCAACACCGCGCTATCGTCGCGGTTCCAGGCATCGATGATTTCGTCAATCATTCGGTCAAGATTGGCCATTGATCAGTTCCGGATTTTTTACCTATGCCGCTTCATTCTACAGCGCTCGGCTGACTTTCATCCATACTGTCCCCGATGCCGGCAAGATCGGCCCAAGACGGCTGTCTGCCGGTATGCGTTCGCGCCGCGGCGAAATCGTTTATGATTCGATACGTTCCTTAAGTATGGACAAAAACCTGCCGCAACGCAGGCCAAAATAGCGAAAAGACTGCAACGACACCGATGATCAATACCCTGCTGCCGTTTCTGATGCTGGGCATCCTGGCCGCGACGCTGCTTGCCAGGCCGCTGGCGCGGATCAAATTTCTGCCGCTGCCGGTAGCGCTGGTTGCGCTCGGCTTTATCAGTTCCGAGGCCTGGGTCTATCTCGGTTTCGATACCGGCCTGCGCTGGGAAATTCTGCGCGATCTGGTGTTCTATCTATTGCTGCCAATCCTGATCTTTGAATCGGCACTGAATATCAACACACAATCGCTCAAACGCGACGGCCTGATCATCGGCGCACTGGCCATTCCACTGCTAATCATTGCAGCAGCCGGCGCCGCGGCCGTGTTCTTGTGGCTGGCCGGCGATCGTATCGGCGGCTCCTGGCTGCTGGCCATTATGGCCGGCTCGATGATCTGCGCAACCGACCCGGCTTCGGTCTCCAATATCCTGCGAGCCCTGGGCGTGCCCGACCGGACAGTGAATATTCTGGAAGGCGAAAGCCTGTTTAACGACGGCACGACCATCACCTTGTTTGTACTGCTGTCCGCGTTGATTTTGCAGCCGGGCGCGATGATCGGTACCTCCGATGTGCTGCTGCGCTTCTCGCTGACTTTCTTTGGCGGTTTTCTGGTCGGTGCGGTACTCGGCCGGGTCTTTGACTGGTTTATTCGGCCGCTGGACGATACCGTGCTGACCGGTGCGGCGACGCTGGTGCTGGCTTTCACCAGCTTCTGGGCTGCCGAACATCTGCTCGGTGTATCGGGCGTCGTATCCACGTTGGCCGCCGGCCTGACCATTGCCTGGT
This sequence comes from Lysobacterales bacterium, assembly GCA_028289465.1. GTDB lineage: Bacteria > Pseudomonadota > Gammaproteobacteria > Xanthomonadales > SZUA-36 > JANQPM01. The sequence continues at coordinate 8,285 of JANQPM010000064.1, forward strand.
GCGAGCGCAAACATCGCTCGGATGAAGATATCGCATTTGCACGCCGGTCCTGGCGCCTGCTCAATTTCTGTGCGGAGGCGATGTTGTTCATGCTGGTCGGTATGAGCGTGACGATCAATATGTTTCGCGAACACTGGCCGGCGATGCTGGCCGGCGTCGCCGCCGCGATATTGTCGCGTGCGCTGATCGTCTACCTCGGTGCAGGGCCGGTCTCGCGCCTGCCGGGACAACAGCCGCTCAGCTTCAATCAGCAGAATTTGATTTTATGGGGCGGTATCCGCGGCGCGGTCGCGATCGCACTGGCCGTATCCTTGGACATCAACATTCCGCACTGGTATACCATACAGAGCACGATTTACGGCGTCGCCCTGTTCAGCATGCTGGTCCAGCCACCGCTGCTGATCGCGACGACCCGCCAGTACAAACCGTCGGCCAGTACAAACCACCAGCAGTAAAGGAAAGCCTATGACCGTATTAAGTCCGATCCAGGTGCGTGTGCTGGCCTGCCTGATGGAGAAACAGGAAACCACGCCGGACCAGTATCCGCTAAGCCTGAACGCGCTGCGCAACGCCTGCAACCAGAAATCGGCCCGCGATCCGGTGACCGCGTACAGCGAAGGAGAAGTCGGACATACGGTACGCGAACTCATGGCCGATAAGTGGGTTACCGAGGCCTGGGGTGCGCGGGTGCCGAAATACGAACACCAGGTCGGCAAAGTACTGAATCTGCACAGCAAGGGCCTGGCCATTCTTTGTACCCTGATGCTGCGCGGCCCGCAGACCGTCGGCGAACTGCGCAGCCACAGCCATCGAATGCATGCGTTTGACGAGTTGGACGACGTGCACTATGTGCTGAACTACCTGGCCGAACGCGAACCGGCGCTGGTCACCGCCCTGCCCCGGCAGCCCGGACAAAAAGAAGAACGCTACGCGCACCTGCTCGGCGGCGAACCGGAGGTGCCGGCAGTGACTGCTGCCGCGGCTGCACCACCGGTCGGCGACTCGCTGGCCGAACGGGTACAACAACTCGAAACGGCCGTTGCCGCTCTGCAGGAACGGCTGAACTCATTAGAAAGCCTATCCACATCGCCTGCGATACAGGACAGCGAAGAACTATGATTACCGTACATCATCTGAATAATTCCCGTTCGCAGCGAATTCTGTGGCTGCTGGAAGAACTCGGCCTGCAATACACCATCAAGGCTTATGAGCGCGACCCGGAAACCATGCTGGCCCCCGAATCGCTGACCCAGGTCCACCCGCTGGGCAAATCGCCGGTGATTACCGACGGCGAACACAACCTGGCCGAATCCGGCGCGATTATCGAATACCTGGTCGACCGCTACGACAACGGCCGCCTGAGACCGCCAGCCGACAGCCCGGAGGCGCTGCGCTATCGCTACTGGCTGCACTACGCGGAAGGCTCGGCGATGCCGCCGCTGCTGCTGAAACTGGTGTTCGACCGGCTGTCCGGGCCGGCGATGCCATTAATCATGCGCCCGGCCGCCGCGCTGATCGCCGCCGGCGTCAAACGCAAGTTTATTTCGCCGCAGATCAAGCGCCACCTGGACTTTATGGAATCCGAACTGAGCGAGCGCGACTGGTTTGCGGGCGATGCCTTCTCGGCGGCCGATATTCAGATGAGTTTTCCGCTGGAAGCCGCTGAATCGCGCGGCACGCTTGAGAGCCGTCCCCGGCTGCTGGACTTCGTTCAGCGTATTCAGCAGCGCCCCGCGTACCGCAAAGCCATCGAAAAAGGCGGCCCCTACGAACTGCTCAGTTAGCTTTTCGGTGGTTTCATAACAGACGCTCACCGAGGCAGCCGTAGGCCTCAAGCCGCTGTGCGGCGGCCGGCGACTGCGGGTAATCGTCGCGGAACAGCGTCCAGATCATATCGTCCGACGCATTGCCGTCGCTGTCGGTGCTGCGGCGCTTCAGCACCGCTTCCAGCGTAAACCCCAGCTTCTCCGGAATCTTGGCACTCGGCCGGTTGTCCGGCGAGCAGCGGATCTCCAGCCGCTCGACCCGGTGCACCTCGAAAGCGGTTCTGACCATTGCCGAGGCCGCTTCTGTGGCATAGCCCCGGCCGACGTGGTCAACGCCGACCAGGTAGCCGATTTCCAGCGCGTCCGGGCCGGCGCGCTTATACAGGCCGGTTTCTCCGATCAATGTCGTGCCGTCCCGGCCGTAGACCGCGTAGCGGTAGTCGCTGTCGCTGTCGAAAGCCGCCCGGGTCTTGCGCAGCCACGCCACCGTGCCCGCCAGCGGCATCGGCTCGTCACGCATATACGGGATATCGGGCCGCAAGTGTTGATCCGACGCGTCCAGCAGCGCACGCCGGGCCGGGCCGTCCTTTGGCGCCCAGCAGCGGATGATCAGACGCGCGGTCTCAATGCGGTACGCGGGTAGCGGGCTGGCGCTCTTCTCATTCATATCGTGCGATCGGGAGTCATCGGTTGCCAGCCTGAATTATCGGCGAGCTTTGCCCGCCAAGACAACCGGCTTGCCGCCGAAATGGAACCGCCTCAGCCGTCTGGCTTAACGCGGAACAGCGTTTCCAGCCGGCCATCCCGCAACAGGACACTGCGGTCTACGGCCAGACCGGTCAGCAGCTTCTGAAATTTCGCCTGCGGCAGCGGATAAACCGGCAGTTGCAGCCGCTCGGGAACCGAAACGTTGAATTGGTCGGCCCGCTGCACGCTGTACTGCAAATGCTTCAGCTCGCTGTCGGCGTTCAGCAACGCAAAACCGTGCGCGCGGGTATCGGCTGTCAGCCACGGCTGCAACGCCATACAGAATGCACTGAGCGCCGCGGGTTCCAGATAATTGAGAAAATCCCAGAACAGGCAGAGATCGAAGCGCGTGCCGGCCGGAAATTCCAGCAAGTCCCGGAATTCCGACTGCAAATCGAATGCCTCGTCATCCTGCGGCGAGCGGCGAACGGCCGGTTCGGAATAAAGATCCAGAAAATGAATCTTGCAGCGGAACTGTGAGAAAAAAGCGACTGTGGCCGGCATCGCCGGGCCGATCTCCAGCACGGTCAGCCGCTGACCGGGCTCGAAATGCTGGCAAAGCGACGGAAACAGCTTGCTCGGCTGTTTCCGTTCACGGGATTCGGCCGCAGGTACAGTATCGCCGCCCGCGGCGGTGCTGACGCCGGTGGTCATCGTTTAGTCGGTCGGGCCTAGTGCAAGTCAGTCGATCGGGCCTGGCCGTCGGCCGGCTCAGCCGCCTTTCGCGGCCAGGTCGCCCTGTGCCGTGTCCCTGCCCTTATCCTTTTTGATCGCCTTAACGTTGTCGGCAGCATGGGGCTTGCTCTTCGGCAAAGGCAGTTCGGTGGCCGCCGCCTCGCCGGTATCCATATCGATGCTGCCTTTGAATTTCGCCCCGTCTTCCAAAATGACCCGTGGTGCGACGACATTGCCGCAGACTTTGCCGACTTTGGAAATCACAACCTTTTCGTTACCGTTAATGTCACCGATCAACTGGCCGGAGATCTGGACCTCTTTTGCGGTGATATCCGCATTGACGCGGCCGGACTGGTCGACCTCCACCCGATTGGCGCCGAGGTTTACCTTACCCTCCACCTGACCCTTGATAACCAGGTTTTCATCGCCGCTGATATCGCCGTTGACCTTGATGCCGGGCCCGATGACCGCGGTGCTGTGACCGGTTCCTGCGGCCGGAGTAGCGGCTGAAACCGTGTCATTTGACTGATTTTGCGAATTATTCGGTTGATAATCCGGTGAGCTGCCTTGCTTGCCATCCTTGCGCTTATCAAACATTGCTAACTCCACTTCACTGTGTTGATTGGGCCGTTCATCCTATCAAAATATCATTGGGAGTAATACCGCTTATTTAAAGTTCTCAAAATACGCGAGTATTGGGCTTCTTTAGGTTCAACTAAATAACAATCGAGACGGGTGCATGGGGCTCATGACGCTCACGCAGGCATGGGCCCCAAACGTCCTGGTAACTCTCTTGAAAACAAGAGTTCTTAAAGGGCCCTGACCTGTTCAGCTACTAATGAATGTTATTGAGCAGCTTTGATAAACTGCACCAAATCATCTAAATATTCCTGACTGACTTCATTGCTTGCGGGATCTCGAATAGCATGACCGCCATTCTTATAGATTTTAATATTAAAATGATCGAGATTATTTTCCTTGAGTCGTTGAACAGAATCTTCGACAGGCACATTTTTATCGTTTTCTCCCAGCGCAATCAATACCGGCACATTGATATTTTTCCAATAAGGAATCGGGTCAAACTCTGCGAGTGCCGCGAGAGACTCCTTTTTCAGGAGATGACTTGATGAGATTGGCGCAATCAGCTTCGCTATAAAACGATAAGTATAAGGTGCAATATTGTTAACTTCTTCATGCAGCAGTTGCTCATTGGTGGTGACAGTCGCGCTTGACATACTGACGACAAACGATATCTGATCTGATTGAGAAGCGACAATTGGCGCAATCCACCCCCCCTGGCTCATGCCAAGCAGCCCTATCGTTGATGATGCATAGGTATCCTGGTTAATGACGTAGTCTATTGCGCTCAACGTATCGGTCGCCAGCTCTTCAAAACCGGCGCCCAGCCATTTGCCTTCGGATTTTTCACTGCCTCTTTTATCGGGCAGCACTACAGCAATGCCATAACGCTGCAAGTGCTTTGCGACAGATAAATACCATTTGCTGTTACGCCGGCTGGTTCCCGAGCCATGGATGATAATAGCAGTAGGGTGCGGCCCCATACCTTCTGGCAGGAAAAGCATTCCAGCCAGTTTGATGCCGGCGTGCTTATTTTCAAAATGAATTTCCGAATATTTCAATGCCGACAAGCGCGGACCTTTCAATGCCGGATGGGATTTTTCTTTTAATACAAAAGGAATAAGAAGCAATATCAAAACAGCCAGTATTATGACTGGAATGAATAGCCACTTTCTTTTCATTTTTTCTCCTGGTTCGGGCCACTGATACTATGACAAACGAAGGCTGCTGAATGATGCTGTCACTTTATCGTGGCGCCAATTAAATTAGACGCAAGGAGAGGATGAAATGGTTTACCCCTCGATTTATTTATTGGGCAATTAAGACGTTTTGTAACCATAGTGCAATGGCAGGCACTTATGGATATTGAAAAAACAGCGTAATCAGCTATACGGCCAACTTTCGGCGGGGTCGAAAATATATTTTGTGGCAGTTAGAAGCGGACCCATTTATTGGATCAGCAAAACCCGATCTACAACTGGATTCCCAGTCATTTTGATAAGCCGCCACCAGGCTCGCTCATTCACAGCCTGCCTGGACAGCCGAGTCGTTCAGTCGGCTTCAGCGATCACCACCGGCGCTCTGACCTCCCGGGGTTCCGAAGCGGTGTCTCCGCTGCCGGTATCGACCATCAGCACAACGTAATAGGAGACCTTCGAACCGCTGTCGTTATCCACCCCCATCTTGATCGCCGGAGCGTCGCCGCCATCGTAGTCGGCGTCGCTGATTCTCTTCTGCCATTTGACCTTGATATTCCCGTCGTCGTCGGGCGATACCACGGTTGCCGAAGCCCAGTTGGTTCTCTTCAGCACGCCAACCCACCACATGGTGATCGTACCGCTCCAGCCTTTCGATAAAGTATCCTCGGAGCTGGTAGCTACTTGCAGATTTACAGTCATTGTGTTCCCTCCTTGTCTGTTTGATACGTTTCCATCAGCATCGTTGCTGATGTTCTGAATAAAGGCTACAGAGAAGCAACAGCAGACCTAAGCGACATACAGGCACCCTCAATCATATCTAGAAGTTTTCAACTGCCTCTATCACCAACAACTTAGATCTCGTTACTGTTAGCGATGGCAAATAACGACTCAACAATGCGTCAGAGCATGCGGTACAGAAGCCCGACCACGCAGGGGCGAAGTTTGTTGCCGATGTCAGACTGCTGAGAAAATCATTGATAATGCCAACCCACTTATTAAAAGGAATGCGTGGTAGCAGCCCAACCTGTCAGTTATTCACTGATATAACGAGTCGCTTGAGCTTTTGCTTCCGCAAACATTAGATTCCCCCAGTGCTTCTGACTTACTAAATATATAGACAGTTACAGGCGGGTTGTAAATCACAGCCCTTCGACAGGGTATCTTCGGGATTGGCTACTATTTGCCGGCCCAGGAATTTTCAGACATCACTTTACCAGCTCCAAATCCATTCTAAACTTGATTCGAATGGGAATACGTTCCGGGTTCGATGGACTTGATTTGTAGCGAAAATTCTTCAGCGCTCGAACTCTTTCTCTGTCAAATACCCCAGGCGGTACGGATTCGATGACCTCTATATCCCGTACCCGACCCTTGGAATCAATGGTTTTCATGACAACAACGTAGCCTGTTAGCTTTTTCCTCGCTGCCAAATTGTGATTGTAATTTAGACTGCACCTAAGACTGTCCGAAGGAGTGATGGTAGGGACGCAGTGAACTTCATGTTAGATGCCTCCCTGCCTTAGTGTTTAAGTTTAAGATATTTCTCAAATTTCGACTCCATTGATTCAAGTGTTTTACCCATCCAATCTTTTATTTCTCGCTGTCTTTTAAGATTTTCGGAGAGTTCAACCTCACTCAAACCATCTTCTTCCGCTCCACAAGCCCATAGATCAACCGCTTTTGAATGTATTTCCGAAATAAGTCTTCGCACGGAAGGATCAGCCTGAAATAGAAAATATGCGCGCTTTGTATCTCGAAGAAATTCAATTTCTCTGCCTTTCTCCAATCTCCCTGAAATTTTAATATCTGCTAGAAATTTCGCTATTGCTTCATAGATCTCGTACCGCCTTTCAAAGAGTTCCAGTTTTAAAGTATTACGAGACGTCGTCCACTGACCGAAGGTGATAACCGCAACGATAATAGCCACCGATAAAGTAAGAATAGCAAGCGCAAGGTCCACGGCATCAATATCAATACTGTGAGACACGCAGTAAAGCAAGTGTTCCAATGAGCGTCTTGTTATACCGCATTTTTTGTTGAATCATAGAATACGGTAGCTACATACGAGCCAATTGCACCCAGGATAATTGCTGAAATTGCAGAGATTATCATTGACCAAATTGGATGTTTTCTTACAAACGATAAAATTCTATAAAACAATGGCTTTTTAATTGCAGTGATTTCCTTTTGTGCTTTTGAGATAGTTTCATTAGATACCTTCTCATTTCGTAAGCGCTCAACACAATCAGAGCAGATTATTGGCTCATGAAGTGAATATACAATATCTGCTTTAATGCCATTCATATCGAAAAGACAACCTCTGGTTTCATCATGTGTGAAATTTGTTAACTCTTCGCTTAGTGGTATTCTTTTCCCACTACGCTTGTATAAAAAAGTATACGCATATAGGAGCCGGAAAACTGCATTCTCAAGAGGAATATTAGAATGACTTAAAATATCCTTAATTTCATGGAAAGTGAAAACTACCCTGTTTCTACTGAGACGACGCGAATACCAGTTATACTTAAGAGGCACATTCACAATTGCTATGAGAAAATCACTCGAAAACTGTTCAGGTAAAATCTGTTCAAGGCTGGCATCAGTAAATGCCCACCCATAGCTATCGGAATCTTTTGTAAGAGAGTAATTTTCAATATCGCCCACAATAGAGAAAAGGGCTGAGTTCCAGTTCTTGATTTTTCTTTTATCAAATTCGCTGGGCATGTGGCCTACTGTTGCGACTTCTATTGTAATTCTATTCATCATGCCCTTATTGCGGGATAACACCCGCCTTCTGCTGTGGCCCCGGCGGCGTGAAGCCGGAATGACATCACCGTTGAGTTAATGATATGCCCTTTCAGGCAGCCTTGCGCTGTGTCGTGGTAGCTGTTGCTCATCGAATGCCCATATATGCCCAGCTATATTTACACGAACAAGTCCCTAATAAACAGCGTTTACAACAATAGGACGTTGGAATTCTTACTTTCGTGAGCACCCCATCCCCCGTGTTTCTGACACTCTAATAATTAAACAAATGTGTACAGGTTGCAACTAGCCCGGTAACTATATCTGTGTTGGCGATTCATCAAGATGTGATGCCTTAAAGGGTATAAGCAGCGGATGAACCCTCCGATACGCGACCCGGATCAGGCTAGACGAGAAGTCAACCTACATCGACAGGAAAATCGGCAATAGCATCACTATGGCCTGTGGAAGGGCTTGCTACGCTTATCTACCACGGTCCAATTATGTAGTCCAGTACCGATAGAACAAATACCGGTATGACTCCGGCAACAGCGGACCAGACCAGAAGCTTTCTGTTTTTGCCGGCCGGAGCCCTGGGCCGCCCTGCCAGTATGCCTGCAATCGCCCCGAATATCGGAAGCACTATTAACCCACCAAACCGGCCATAAAATACCCAGGCCGAAAATACGGTTCTGACCGTCTGGGCGAATCCGGTGCCGTAACTGCTTATCTCCCCGAATGGGCCAACATATCCGACGAAAGGGATCGGCACCCTGAAAACATAGGCAAATAATATTGCAGCCACCAAGCTGGCTGCGGCGGCAATAATGATGCCTTTCAACGCATTCGCCAGCAGGTAGCCCATCTTTTTTCTATACAATCACGGGCCTTCCCATCCCGCTATCCGCCATAGGTATAACTAGCCTGCAGCCCGAGTGGAAAACCCAGATTCCAGTACAGCACCAGGAACAGCGACCACAGGATCAGATAGGCCAGCGAATACGGCAGCATCATCGAGACCAGGGTGCCGATGCCGGTGTTTTTCACATAGCGCTGGCAATACACAACCACCAGCGGGAAGTAAGGCATCAGCGGCGTGATGATGTTGGTGGACGAATCCCCTACCCGGTAGGCGGCCTGGGTCAGGTCCGGCGAGAAGCCGATCTGCATCAGCATCGGTACGAAAATCGGCGACAGCAGCGCCCATTTGGCCGAGGCCGAACCGACCAGAATATTCACCGCGCCGACCAGAAAGATAATGCCGATCAGGGTCACCGGACCCGGCAGTCCCCAGGAGGCCAGCAGGCTGCCGCCCTGCACCGAAATCAGGGTGCCGAGATTGGAGCGGGCAAAGGCGTCGATAAACAGTGCGCAGAAAAACGCGATCACGATATAGTAGGCCATATGCTCCATGGTCTTGGTCATCGCCTTGACCAGGTCGCGGCTGTTTTTAAACGTACCGGAGACGAAACCGAACACGACGCCGGGAACGATAAACAGCAGGAAAATCAGCGGCACGATCGCGCGCATGATCGGCGCGCGGAAATCGGTGATCACGCCTTCGGGAGTACGCAGCGGCGAGTTTTCCGGCGCCAGCGCCAGCACCAGCGCGAATATGCCCAGCAGCATTACGACCAGCGCCGCCCCGAAAGCCCTTCTGTCCTTGGCTTCCAGCGGGTGGATTTCCGGCATTTCTTCTTCGTCGCCGTCGACTTCGGTGCCTTTCAGGCGCGGCTCGATCACCTTATCGGTCAGAAACCAGCCGATCAGAATAATCACCAGGCACGAGGCGGACGTGAAAAACCAGTTATTCAGCGGATTGACCTGCAGCTCCGGATCGACGATCTGCGCGGCGGTTTGCGTAAAGCTCTGCAGCAGCGGGTCGATGGCCGATGGAATGAAGTTGGCCGAAAAGCCGCCGGAAACGCCGGCAAAGGCGGCCGCGATGCCCGCCAGCGGGTGGCGGCCGGCCGCATAGAAAATCACGCCCCCTAGCGGAATCACCAGCACATAACCCGCGTCCACCGCGGTATGGCTGACAATTGCGACCAGGATCAGCATCGGCGTCAGCAGCATCTTGGGGGTAATTCCGAGCAGCAATTTCAGGCCGGCGTTGATGAAGCCGCTGTGTTCGGCCACGCCGACCCCGAGCATCGCAACCAGTACCACGCCCAGTGGCGCGAAGCTGGTAAACGTGGTCACCATGGTCGACAGAAAACGGGCAATCTCCGAACCGGCCAGCAGGTTGTTGACTTGAATCGGGTCGCCCGAAGCCGGGTTGACCGCGCTGAATTCGACCCCGGCCAGCGGCCAGGAGACCAGCCAGACGATGGCCAGCAGCAGCGCAAACAGCATCGCCGGATCGGGCAGCTTGTTGCCGGCCACTTCTACCCAGTTCAGCGCTTTCGCCAGCCAGCCGCTGTTCGCCTGTGGCGTCTGAAGGTCACCCGCATTGGTATTCATTATGTTCTCCTTGTTCGTACAGGTTCCGGCCGAACGCAGCCAAACCCCCGGAATGGTTTGTCTTTTATCTTACCCAATACCATGGAAACGTCACAATCGGGCTCACCGGCCGGTGGGTCTCGGCAATCGAGGGAGATCTGTCTCTACGCTCTGTCCCTACCTTGGCCCGAAATAGTTTATGATTACCGCCAGCATTCATTCTGTTGAGGAGAAACCATGGCGTGCACGCTCACTTTGTCGCTGATATCCGAACACCAGGACGGCGAAATCGGAGATGACTGGAAATACACCCTGGAAACCAAAGTCTACGCCGGCGCGCTGACCGGTTCGGAGACCATCAGCGTGGAAAAACACAAACTGAGCGAAGGCGAATCGCAGCCGCCGTTCGGCGATCCGGCTCCGGTTACTATTCCGGCCGGCAACAGCGGCGACGAACTGCGCATCGACCTCAGGCTGACTGCAACGGAAGTGGATTTGTTCAGAAACGACACCGGCGAGCATGCCGTCACGGTCAATCTGGTGGCGCCTGAGGCCGGCCAGTCCAGCACCGAGAATGTCGAAATCGCGGTCGGCGTGGTGGAGATGCCGGCCCAGATGAAGACCTCGGTCTTTACGCTGGGCGTGCGCCTGGACCTGGCAAGCGACTAGCCGCCGCGATAACTGCGCCGGCCTTCGTTCGGCGCTTCGGCTTCAATCAACTTTGGAACCGCAGGCGACCCGCCGGCGCTCAGCCGGAAACGGTGCGCAGATCGTCAACCCGCTTCTTGCGCCACTTGAACACGGCCAGCGACTTCCAGGTCGCCTCGCCCCAGCCCAGCGTTCGGTAAGGGTAGCCCTTCTCTTCGCAGTATTGCTTCACGATCGGGGAAAGCTTCGGGTAGTACACATGCGGAATATACGGAAACAAATGATGCTCGATCTGATAGTCCACGCCGGAGCATAGCAGCCGGCCGAAGAAGTTGGTCTTGAAGTTAACCGTGGTAGCCGTCTGCAGCCGAAGGTAGTCCGCTTCCAGCTCTTCCGGACCGGCCAGCGCCGCTTCGGGCGGGAAATGCGCCGGCGCGAAACCGATGAAGATCGCATAACCCATCAGGCCGATGCGAATCAGGTAAAAACCCAGCACGTCCAGCACTGGGAAAAACAGCAGCGGTATGAATACCCAGACTGCGTAATGTATACCCATCACACCCAGGTCGATCCAGTGCCGCCGGCGGCGGACCGTATCGTCTTTCAACGCATTAATCAGAAACTTCCAGCCGGTCCACTGCACACCGAAGCCGTTCAGAAAAATCGCAAACGGTATCAGCAGCCATTGATAGCGGTAGTAGATTCGGCGCCACCCGGTCGACTGCTGATAATCTTCATCGGCAATCGCGAACCACGGCATCACGTCGATGTCGTCGTCCACGCCTTTGACGTTCGGCGTCGGGTGATGCACGACCACATGCTTGTTCCACCAGTAGGTGGCCGGCATGCCGAGCAAAAACGGGTAGCCGAAGTAGGTCAGAAACGCATTGATGCGGTTGCTACGGCTGGTCGCATTATGCGACGAGGTGTGGGTATTGGTGGACAGGCCCAGCGAGCCCAGCGTGGAAATGACCAGACCGATCAGCATCACCAGAATATTGTCGGAAACCAGGAACAGATAAATGCCGGCGACACAGGTCGCGACATGGAAAACCAGTTCCGAGACCACCCTGAAGGTCGCCTTCCTGCCGAACCAGTCCTGCTGCTTCACTCTGTCCAGCAGCTCGCGGTGGCTGGCCATGCGGTCGGTATAACCGGTCTCAACATTGGTATTCATCGCTTGCTCCCCTTGTTGGTTTTCAGACCCGCCGAAGCGGCATATCGGCCGCGGTATTTTTATAGAAAAGCACCTGATACAAAGTGCTGTTGGAATAAAAAGCGGCCGCGATTCCGCAGTGCAGATAATACTCCCACATGCGCTTGAAACGCCGGTCGTAGTGGGAATGATCCAGTCTCGAATAGTTCTGTTGAAAATTCTTCAGCCAGTGGCGCACCGTGTGGCCGTAGTGGCGCACCATATTCTCCACATCGGCAATCGCAAAGCCGTGCTGTTCCAGTTGCAGCGCAATCTCCGACAGGCGCGGCTGATTGGAGCTGGGAAAGATATATTTCTGAATAAACGGATCGTGCCGGTTGCGCTCGGCGTTGGTGCCGATCGCGTGCACCAGCGCAATGCCGTCCGCGTTCAAGGCCTGGTGTATTTTGCCGAAATAACGCCGGTATTCGGCCCGCGGCACATGTTCCATCATGCCGACACTGACCACCCGGTCGTAGCTGCCCCGCACCTCATTGAAATCCTGGTAGTGTATTTGGATACGGTCAGCCAGCCCCTGCTGTTCGATTTCCTGATTGCCGAAGCGGCAATGATCCCGGCTCAAGGTCACCCCGACCCCGCTGACGCCATAGCACTGCGCGGCATGAATCAGCAGCCCGCCGAAACCGCAGCCGATATCCAGCAGCCGCTGCCCCGGCTGCAGGCGCAGTTTGCGGCAGATGCGGTCGATCTTATTGATCTGCATCTGCTGCAGGCTGTCGTTCGGGTCTTTCAGATAGCCGCAGGAATAACTCAGCGTCGGGTCGAGGAAATTGCGAAACAAATCGATGCCGATATCGTAGTGGCGCTTGACGTTACTGGCTTTGCCCCGAAGCCGGTACAGCAGTTGGGACAGTGCGATCCTGGCTGCGGCCAGCGGCCTCGCGCGCAGCGCACGGTCAAGCCGGTTGATCAGCAATATCGACAGGAATTCGTGCAGTTGCCCGCCGCGGACTTCGAAATCGCCGTCCATATACGACTCGCCCAGTCCGAGATTGCCGGCCGCAATCACCCGGTCAAAAAACCGCGGCCGGTGAACCACAACGGTCAGGTCGTCATTGGCTAGCCCGCCCGGTCTGGACCGCCGGCCGACCGATTGCCGTTGGCCGTTCTGCTCAAAATGCAAGCAATTGGTCTCCAGGCTCTGGTCCAGTAACTGCAGCAGAACATGCTTTCGCATGGAACGCCCCCTTTGTTCGGAGCAGCCGTGCGGACAGCCACGGCATGCCGTGCTCCGTCAGGATAATATTGTTGGTTCTATGCAGTGTAACTGTCGATGGCCCGGAAATTCTCCCACTGCGATACCGGTCACCACGCTCTTCCGTCCAAGATACTCCCCAAGATACTCCCCAAGATACTCCCCAAGATATGCCGCCAAGATATATCGTGAGATGCGACGTTATTCCGCCACGCTTTCGCGCAAGCCGAAATTCTGCTGTTTGATCTGCGAGATCTCGTCCCGCAGTTGTGCGGCCTGCTCAAATTCCAAATTCTCCGCGTGCTGGTACATCTGCTGCTCCAGGCGGGAGATCTCCTTGGCCAACTGGCCCGCCGACAGGCCGAAATAGCGGCTGTCGGGTTCGGCTGCCTTGGCGGACCGCCCGGCGGACGCGGCCGAGTCGCGGGCGCCTTCCATGATGTCTTCCACCCGCTTGCGGATGGTTTTCGGGGTAATGTCGTACTTGTCGTTATATTCGAGCTGTTTGCGCCGGCGCCGCTCGGTTTCCGCCAGCGCCCGCTCCATCGAGCCGGTTATCCGGTCGGCATAGAGTATGGCCTTGCCCCTAACGTTGCGGGCCGCACGGCCGATGGTCTGGATCAGGGACGAGTCGGAGCGCAGGTAGCCTTCCTTGTCGGCATCCAGTATCGCAACCAGCGAGACCTCCGGCATATCCAGACCTTCGCGCAGCAGATTGATACCGACCAGCACATCGAATTCTCCGCGGCGCAGGTCTCTGATGATTTCGACCCGTTCCACGGTATCGATATCCGAATGCAAATAGCGGACCCGAACGCCGTGATCGCCCAGATAGTCGGTCAGATCCTCCGCCATGCGCTTGGTCAGGGTGGTAACCAGCACACGGTCACTACGCTCGACGCGCGCATTGATCTCGGACAGCAAATCGTCCACCTGGCTGCCGACCGGACGCACTTCGACTTCCGGATCGACCAGGCCGGTCGGCCGGACCACCTGCTCGACCACATCGCCGCCGGATTTTTCCAGTTCGTAGTCGCGCGGCGTCGCCGAAACGTAAACGGTCTGCGGCGAGCGCGAGCGCCATTCCTCGAATTGCAGCGGACGGTTGTCCAGCGCCGAAGGCAGCCGGAAGCCGTACAGCACCAGGTTCTCCTTGCGCGAGCGGTCGCCCTTGTACATGCCGCCGATCTGCGGCACCAGCACATGGCTTTCGTCGAGGATCAGCAGCGCATCGTTCGGCAGGTAGTCGAACAGGGTAGGCGGCGGCTCGCCCGGTCCGCGCCCGGTCAGGTGCCGGGAATAGTTTTCGATTCCGTTGCAGTAGCCGAGCTCCAGCATCATTTCCAGGTCGTAGCGGGTGCGCTGTTCCAGCCGCTGCGCTTCGACCAGCTTCTGGGCGCTGCGCAACTGCTCCAGACGCTCGCCCAATTCGATGCGGATCGCCTCGGCCGCATCCAGCACCGTCTGGCGCGGGGTGACATAGTGGGATTTGGGGTAGATGGTGATCCGTGGAATCTTTTTCTGCACTTCGCCGGTCAGCGGATCGAACAGGCTGATGTTTTCCAGTTCTTCGTCAAACAGCTCGAAGCGCACCGCCTGGTGATCCGAGTCGCCCGGAAAGACGTCGATCACCTCGCCGCGGACCCGGTAGGTTCCGCGGCGCAGTTCAAAATCGTTGCGGGCATACTGCATTTCGGCCAGGCGCCTGAGAATCTGCCGCTGATCGATCAGCTCACCCTTGGATAAATGCAGGACCATGCTGAGGTACTGGCTCGGGTCGCCCAATCCGTAGATGGCCGACACCGTCGCCACGATGACCACATCGCGCCGCTCCAGCAGCGCCTTGGTCGCGGACAACCGCATCTGCTCGATGTGCTCGTTGATCGACGCGTCCTTCTCGATATAGAGATCGGTAGCCGGCACATAGGCTTCGGGCTGGTAGTAGTCGTAGTAGGACACGAAATATTCGACCGCATTGTGCGGAAAGAACGCCTTGAATTCGCCGTAGAGCTGTGCTGCCAGGGTTTTATTCGGCGCCATGACCAGCGTCGGCTTCTGCACCTGCTGGATCACATTCGCCATGGTAAAGGTCTTTCCGGAGCCGGTGACGCCAAGCAAAGTCTGATGCGCCAGACCGTCTTCCACGCCTTCCGCCAGTTGCCGAATGGCCTCGGGTTGGTCGCCGGCCGGGGCATAATCGGAAACTAGCGTAAAAGGTCGTGTCATGATCGTGGTGTAGTGATGCAAACCTGATATTATACCGCCGCAGACAAGGGAAACGGGCAGTCAGTGGTTCTTTAGTCGTTGGCCCGTGTGTAGGACATTCAGCGGATGAATATGAAAACCTCTAATCGGGTTGCGTTGGTGAAACCCTCCGCAACCATCGCGGTAAGCATGAAGGCGGCCGAGTTAAAGCGGGCTGGCAAGGATATTATTTCCCTGGGCGCCGGCGAACCGGATTTTGATACGCCGCTGCATATCAAACAGGCCGCGATAGACGCGATAACGGCCGGCGAAACCAAATACACGGCCGTCGACGGCACACCGGAACTGAAAGCCGCAATTCAGGAAAAGTTCCGTCGCGAAAACCAGCTCGATTACACCGCCCAGGAAATCATCGTATCGTCCGGGGCCAAACAATGTATCTACAACCTGCTGATGGCATTGATCAGCAGCGGCGACGAGGTCATCATTCCGGCGCCGTACTGGGTGTCCTACCCCGACATGGTAAAGCTGGCAGACGGACTGCCGGTGATTCTGAACGCCGGCATGGAACAGGATTTCAAGATCACGCCAAAGCAGTTGGAAGCCAGCATCAGCGATAAGAGCCGGCTGCTGATTATGAACTCGCCCAGCAACCCGACCGGAAAATGCTACAGCCGGGAGGAACTGAGCGCGCTGTGTGCCGTGCTGGAAAACCACCCGCGCCTGATTGTCGTGACCGACGATATCTACGAGCATATTTACTGGGGCGAGCAGCCGTTTGAAAACCTGGTGACCGCCTGCCCGTCCATGCAGGCCCGAACCGTCGTGGTCAACGGCGTTTCCAAAGCCTATGCGATGACCGGCTGGCGCATCGGCTATGCCGCCGGGCCGGAAGAACTGATTCGGCAGATGCGCAAGGTGCAGAGCCAAAGCACTTCCAACCCCTGTTCGATCTCCCAGGCCGCCAGCGTTGCTGCGCTGAGCGGTTCGCAGGACTGCCTCGCTGAAATGCGCCAGGCGTTTCGCGAACGCCACGATTACCTGGTGGCCGCGTTAAACGAACTGCCCGGCGTTGAATGCGCGAGCTGCGAAGGCGCTTTTTACGCCTTTCCGTCCTTTCATCAAATTCTGGAGTCGCGAGAGGACCTGCGCGACGATGTAGAACTGGCGGGCTGGTTTCTGGAGCACGCCGGCGTCGCGATGGTTCCGGGCAGCGCGTTCGGCGCCAACGGCTACCTGCGCCTGTCCTATGCCACCGACATGGATACATTGAAGTCGGCCATCGAACGGTTGCGGGCCGCACTGG
Source organism: Lysobacterales bacterium (assembly GCA_028289465.1). Classification (GTDB taxonomy): domain Bacteria; phylum Pseudomonadota; class Gammaproteobacteria; order Xanthomonadales; family SZUA-36; genus JANQPM01. The sequence continues at coordinate 25,008 of JANQPM010000064.1, forward strand.
AAGCCTGACGTAGTAGCGCCTCTAGGCGCGATAATAGCCCACCGCGATAATCGGCCGCGATCAGTGGACATTTATTGACCGGGGCTTTCATTCAGCGAAAAAGCATTCGCGCCTGAAGGCGCTCCTACCGGTAACGCATTCCTTAGCATCGACGGGGTAAATCCCTACAAACGAAATGGCAACATGGCCGACGACGGCACGATCTGCCGCCGATAGGCTGGTACCTGTCCGTTAGCCGGAGAAAAGATGCCAGCGCCGATTGCCGATCATACCCAAAGCCTCGATTGCCGGCACCGGCGCTGCCCGGCCGGCCTGACCCTGTTGGAACTGCTGCTCGCGATCAGCATCGCGGCCATCGTGCTGGCCGCGAGCCTGCCGGCCATGGGTGGTTTTGTACTGAACCAGCGGATGGACGCCGAAGCCCAGCGCCTGCAGCAGTTTCTGCGCCATGCCCGGGTTATGGCTATTAGCCGGTCGGCTATCGTGGTCGTTTGTCCCAGCGACGACGGACAGCGCTGCCGCGACGACAGTCAATGGCAGTACGGCTGGCTGATGTTCGAAGACCGCAACCGGGACCGGGAACGCCAGGCGGCGGAACCGCGCCTGCGGGTCGGCAGCGGCATGCCGGGCCTTGCAGCAAACTCCTCGGTGCACCGAACGAGGCTCCGCTTCTATGCCAACGGCACCGCGCCCGGTACGGCCGCAACCCTGGTGCTGTGCGATGCCCGAGGAGCGCCGTATGCGGAAGCGGTCAGCATTGCCAACAGCGGCCGCATACAGCGTAAAAGTGCGCGCCGGGGCGAGCTGAAAGCAGACTGCCCGGGCACCGCCCAAACCGGTGGATAACGCGACCGGTCGTTCGGCTGTGACTGCTTGACTCCACCGGCCAAAGTAAGGACAATACCGCGCCTCTTCCCCGGTAGCTCAGCTGGTTAGAGCGGGTGACTGTTAATCACTAGGTCGTTGGTTCGAATCCGACCCGGGGAGCCAGATTATCCATAAGGCCGCTTTCTGCGGCCTTATTCGTTTTCGGCGCTGCCGGGCCGGTTCTCACCGGCGGGCTTTTCCGGCGCAAACACCCAGATACGCGCCAGCCAGAATGCGGTAAAAAAGACCGCCACCTCCACCGCTATTTTTCCGCCCAGCATATAGGCCCCCTGCCATTGTTCGCGCTGGCCGGTAAACTCGACCGCCTTCAGCAGAACCGTGCTCAGTACGGTCGCGCCGGCCCAGAACAGTGCGAAACGCCTGAGCCGCATCCAACTCAATCCGCGCTTAAAGGTCCAGTGGCCGTTCAGATAAAAGCCGCTGACGCCGGCCAGCACCCGGCTGATGACGTTTGCCGGGACCAGCGCCAGCCCGAATCCGTAGAGCGTATAGAACACCAACGCGTCCACCGCCAGTTGAACCAGTCCGACCGCGGAAAAACGGATAAAGGAGCCGATTGCGGGTGATCGTCGATGTGAACGGTTCACGGTTTTGCTTAAACCGGCGTCAACGGCCGCTGTTATTCACCGCTCTTCAGCAGCTCGGCCAGACCGTTCTCATCCAGGATGTCGATGCCCAGCGCTTCTGCCTTGGTCAGCTTGGAGCCGGCTGCTTCGCCGGCGATCAGCGCGCTGGTCTTTTTGGATACGCTGCCGGTGACTTTCGCACCCAGTGCCTCCAGTTGCTGCCTGGCCTCGGTCCGAGTCATGTTCGACAGAGTACCGGTGAGTACGTAAGTGTTGCCGGCCAGCGGCAGTTCATCGGTTCGAACCACCGGCGGTTCGATGATTTGCAGACCGGCATCCAGCAGCGCCGCGATCACCTCCAGATTGTGCTGCTGCTGGAAAAACCGGTGCACATGCTCGGCTACCACCGGCCCGACATCGGGTACCTGTTGCAAGGCCTCGGTGTCCGCTGCAGCGATTTTCTCCAGATTGCCGAAATAACGGGCCAGCGACTGCGCGGTCACCTCACCCACTTCGCGGATGCCCAGCGCATACAGCAGACGCTCGAGCTCAACCCGCTTGCTGCTTTCGATGCCGCTGAGCAGGTTGTCGGCCGACTTTTCCCCCATGCGCTCCAAGCCTGCGAGGGTATCGCGTTCAAGGCGGTACAAGTCGGCGACCGACTGCACCAGTTCCAGATCGACCAACTGTTCGATCAGCTTGTCGCCCAGCCCTTCGATATCCATCGCCCGGCGCGATGCGAAATGGCCGATGGATTGCTTGCGCTGGGCCGGACAGAACAAGCCGCCGGTACAGCGCGCGACCGCTTCGTCGTCGACTTTTTCCACCGCCGAGCCGCACTCGGGGCACTCGGTCGGCATTTCGAACGATTCAAGCTCGCCTTCGCGGCGCTCGGCCATCGCGCGAACCACCTCCGGGATCACATCGCCGGCACGCCGCACGATGACCCAGTCGCCGGCGCGCACGTCCTTGCGGCGAATTTCGTCCTCGTTATGCAGGGTCGCATTCGTCAC
>JANQPM010000065.1 GCA_028289465.1 Lysobacterales bacterium
GGCGGTTTTCCGAAGGAAAGAAGCTAGACTGGGAAGCCGTTAGGGCGTGCGGTTGCGGTTTTCGTCCACCGGACGAAAGAAGCGGGCGCGAGACTCCTTGCGATCGGCGCGGTGCTGCGCACCCGCCAGAATGTGAAACCGCTGTATATCTCGCCCGGCCACGGAGTCGGCCTGAAGTCGGCGATAAAATGGGTGATGCGCTGCATAACCCGCTATCGGCTGCCGGAAACCACCCGCTGGGCGGATAAAATCGCGTCGCGCCGGATCGACCCGCCGACGCTGCCCGACATCCGGCCTTGAACGCTAGCTTTCCAGAATTTCGACGTAGTCCTCTGCGCCCATCAGCACTTCCGGGTCGGCATCTTCGTCCAGACGGATAGAAAAAATCCAGCCATCACCGTACGGGTCGGTGTTAATGGATTCCGGCGTATCCAGCAGATCTTCATTGACCGCAACGACTTCGCCGGCCAGCGGTGCATAGATGTCGGAAGCCGCCTTGACCGATTCGACCACCGCACAGGCATCGCCGGCGTTGAATACCGCCCCCACCTCGGGCAGGTCGACATAGACCAGATCCCCGAGCTGGGCCTGTGCATTGTCGGTAATGCCCACCCGAATGGTGCCGTCTTCTTCTACCGACACCCATTCATGGGACTCGGTATAGCGCAAATCCGCAGGAATATCACTCATGATCAGCTTGTCCTCGTCAATACAACCAGACCATTACGGCCAGCGGCATTCTAGCATTGCAAATCGCGCCGACAAAGTGGTGATTCAGTCCTTCAGTATGCCGTCGCAGGCCTTGCCGTTTCGCACGAACGGCAGCTTGACGATACGCGCCTGCAATTGCCGTCCGCGAATCTCGACTGCACACCGGTTTTCCACCGATTTCGGCACCCTGGCCAGTGCAACGGCCGCCTCAAGCGTTGGCGAAAAACTGCCGCTGGTGGTGATCCCTTCTTCGCCATCCGCGCAGATGACCGGCTGGCCGGGCCGCAATACACCGCGGTCTTCCAGCACCAGACCGACCAGCTTCTCCGCCACCCCTTCGGCCTTCAGCGCCAGCAGGGCCTCGCAGCCGATAAAATCGCGCTGCTCGGAAAAAGCGACGGTCCAGCTCAGGCCGGACTCCAGCGGCGTGACCGTATCGTCCATATCCTGGCCGTACAGATTCATCCCCGCTTCCAGCCGCAGCGTATCCCGCGCACCGAGGCCGCAGGGCCGTACTCCGCTGTCCGCCAGATGCTGCCAGAACCGCGGTGCCTGACCCGCCGGCAGCATGATCTCAAACCCGTCCTCGCCGGTGTAGCCGGTCCGGGCGAAAAACCAATCGTCCACCGCCAAGGCTGAGAACGGCTTCAGGTCCAGCACCATCCGCGCTTCGGTCGGCTCCATGACATCCGCGACCTTCTGTCGTGCATTCGGTCCCTGAACGGCCAACATGGCCAGGTCGGTGCGCTCGCAGATTTCCGTTTCGAACGCCTTGGCCACATCGCCCATCCAGGCCAGATCCTTGTCCCGCGTTGCGGCATTGACCACCACCCGGTAGTGATCGTCAGCCAGATAATAGGTAATCAGATCGTCGACCACACCGCCGTCGTGGTTCAGCATGCAGCTATACAAAGCCCGGCCCGGCGTTTTCAGCTTGTCGACATCGTTGGCCAGCAAAAAGCGCAGATACTCGCGCGCTTCCGCCCCTTCGACCTCGACCACGGTCATATGAGACACATCGAACATGCCCGCATCGCGCCGCACCTGATGGTGCTCCTCGATCTGCGAACCGTAGTTGATCGGCATATCCCAGCCGCCGTAGTCCACCATGCGTGCGCCGGCGGCCAGATGCGCATCATAGAAAGGCGTATGAAATCCCATTCGCGGCCCCATCCTCAGAGCAGAAAAGGCCGCTACTATATCGGGAAGTGGGTGGGCTGCCAATAGTTCCTAGAGTGCTTCGTGCACCCTACGGACGGGCTCTACTGGCAACCGTATCCGAATCACTCGGGCGCAGCGATGCCGCTGAGGTAGAACGGAACGATCTCGGTACCCAACTGCAACTCCTGATCAGGATGCGTGCTGATGACTACGGCCGAAGCCAATCGGGCGGCCAGCATGCCGACTGGCAGACTGTCCGCATTGCAGGACAATCGCGCGTCGATGGCCACAACGAGATTCTCTCCGCCTTCCAGATCGTCAATCTGGAAATTGGCCGAAAGCGAAGCGCCCGGCTGATACAGGGAATCGGTCATTATCGAATCGAATGCGATAATCCGGCTGCCCTGGTCATACATAATGTGCTCGCCGGTATCACCATAGATCGACACATCGGTAACTTCCGAATAGCCTGCCTCATCCAGGCCCGGAGAACCCGCATCAAACACGATACTGGCTTCCAGCGTATGCGTCTTGCTGCCGATCTCATCCGGCACTGAAATATGCAACAGATGAGTTACGATATCATTGCATTTGAAAAGACGGATTCCCTGGTCCGGCCTGAGCTGCCTGACAACATCCTCACGAACAAAATCGCGATCGCGCTCTTCAATTTCTTCTAACCAGGCATAGCCGCCGGGAACTACCGCCCGCAAATCCACACGTATCGGCACATCGGCGAGACTGGGTTGTGCGGCGCCAAATAGCACGCCCATCGCAAAAACCGATCCCGCCATTACATTTGACCGGTGTTGTAAAACCCGACTTGGAAAAGTTAAGTTCATCATCGTTCCATCCCGTCAATAGCCATAAATTTCCATAAAGCCAACGTTGAAAGCACTACCCGCCCGAAGGCACACAGTCCTGACCGGGAATGCATCCGCCATCGGGGGCAATAGTGCCGGTAACGTCAGCCACAAACGGGCTCGCTTCGTTATCCGCATTGTGAATAATGCGCAGCTCGCCCTGATAAGAGCCAACGGCACCATTCAACTGAATACGCAAAATACCGCTTTGACCCGGCGCGATGGACGCAGGCTTCTCGGTCAGCGTAAATCCGGCACCGGTAAGCTGATAGCTCAGTGTCAGAGTGGCATTGCCGTTATTGGTAATCACAACCGCCTTTTCGGCCGGCAAGGTGCTCTCTGCAACTGCACCGAAATACTGGCCACGGCCGCCGTTGTGCCCGCTGATGTCGATCTCAGGGATCACAGGAATACCAGTACCGGAAACCGTGAAGGTAAAATCGCCGCTGACATTCGACGCATTATGTCTAATAGTGACCACTTTACTGGTATTGCCACCGGCAGATGGATCGAACCGAATAATCATCTGACCCTGTCCATTTGCCGGAACGGACGCCGGATAACTCCGCACCGAAAATGCACCGCCGACCGAAACACTGGTCAAAGACAGCGTTTCGCCATCGCCAGGGTTTGAGATATAAAACACTTGATCCACCTTGGTGCCTACCAAGGTACTGCCAAAGTTAAAACTACCGCCATCGGACAGTGTTACCGTGCTCGGGCTGCCGCCTCCCGAATTCAGATAACTGATGATCATTTCAGCCGGAGCCAGAGGGTCGGCAGTTGCGGTGATATTGAAAACGTAACTGCCGTCGGGATCGTTACTGCCGTTATGCGTAACGGCAACCGACGCTGTTTTCAGACCATCATTATCAGGCTGGAACCGGATCTTCAGGAAACCGCTGGTGCCTGGTTGAACGGTTCCGGGCATACTCAACACTGAAAACTCGCCCGCACTGCTGCCGCCTGCAGTCAAGGTAACATCGCTGACGACCAGTGGCTTGTCACCCGTATTCCTGACAGGAATTTGCGCATCGAGAGACATACCGACTTCTACATTGCCCATATCATACGAGCCGCCTTCTGCAATAACCGGACTGCCTACCGAAATCTGCGGACCCAATTTTACTGTCGTCTCCACATTGAGAGTCAATGGAGAAATTAGATTGGTAGCATCATGTTCTATGCTGACCGCACCGGCATACTCTCCGGCTGCTGTAACGGTATTTTTAAGTTGTACGCCAAAGGTTTTTGTACCTCCCGCCGGCAGTGTAATAGCTGCATCGCCATTAGTGGTTGGGAGATTATCGGTACTCAAGAATTTATAGTGATTTCCGGTAATCGTGAATTTCGACAATGCGAGATCACCTGAACCGGTATTGGTGATGGTGAATGTTCCAGTATTTGGGAGCTCACTAATCTGCACCTCACCAAAATCCACTGTTGAATTGTTGTTTAAGGGGTTTCCGGCAGGATCGGTTAAAACAAAGTTTCCTGGCTCTTCTCCAGGTGCTGTTTTTGCCTCTACGATAAACACAAATTTACCATTATCGTTGCCTTTTTCGTTAATAATAGTTATGCGTGCTCGCTGACTAAATGGTGGTTCAGTCGAGCCTATCAATGGGCTATGTACTATAACTGTTACTGTAGAACAATCATCTTGCATAATGGAAACATCAATCTCGTTGGCTATCCCACCGTCGAGAACAGCAAAACCAGAATCTGCAGGACCTTCAGTTAAATTTTCTAACCTAACCAAGCCAGAAAATCTTTCTATACCGTTATTACAAATTTCAAAGAAACGAGTTGTCGAGCTACCCGGCTGGAAACTGCCTAGTGAAATGTTGTCATTATCCGAGATAGTATTACCATCATAACGAACAACAGTATCATCGATACTGCCTTTAAAAAGCACTCCTCGCACTGCCAGTGAAGGAAGGTTTAGGTCAGAGGGAATAGTGGTTGTGATATCAACAAGCTCGCTAAAAGTGCCCTGAGTGGTTGAGTTCCGCGTAAAATAATCTAGCCCACCAAACTCAATGGGAATGTTATAAGTCTCTAATAGAGTCTCGTAAGACATTAAATTAAATTCAGGAACCACTTCCTGTATGTTAAAAGATATTTCTGTTTGACATTTTGTGTAGTCGTTAGTATGGGTTATACCTTCTAATAGACAAAAGTCAGCTCGCTCCTTATTTTCATCGTTCGTATCTCTAAGCTTGACACCGCCAATTTTGATTTCTGGAGCTGGCCCATCGTCAGGTTTTTCTACAAAATAGCTTAATCTATAGGTTGAACCGGTGAGTGAATTCAGCCCTTTCTCAAAATCTAAAAATGGGTCTATACCATCACCACTTACTTGATGAAAAACTACGACTTCATCAAACTGGGGAAGCGCTCGACCTATATACTTGGAATCAGATTGGATCAGAAGAACCCTGTCAAACCTATTGTCTGATGAGACCACATCAGAGGCAACCATAACCAGTTTTACCTCCGGCATTTGTTCTGTGCCAGGCAGCTCACCCTTTAAGCTAAAAGTAAATATGCCTTGAAATAACCCGAAACCATCAGAAGTATCGGAAACTACAAATTGCAAGATAATCTCAAATGGCCCGGGTGTTGCTTCTGTAGCGTAGTCAATCAGTCCAGAAAAAGACAATCCAGGGTCGCCTATTGTATTTGTTGGATTAAGAGAACAAGCGTTTAAGCTGTTGAAAAAGCAGTCAACATTTCTCGATATATCAAAGCTCAAATTAGAGCCCGGCGGGGCATTAACAATCTGAGAGTCAAGACCAGATATATATACAGTTGAAGTATTATCGTTAAGAATATCAAAACCTATTTCCTCTCCCACAAAAACAGGACTGCTTAGGGTGTATTCACCATTATCTTTTATTGGGTTTTGTAATGGTAGATTCCCCGGTCTGACTGAAATATCATCAATTGTCAATTCATCTGAATCCATTGTGAGATTGACATCCAAAAGAATGTCCATAGGAATACTATTTTCAGGCAACACAGTGAATCTAACCTGATAATTTCCTGATTTTGCGTCTGAGCCAATTCTTATCTCAATTTCTTGGCTGCGAGACAATTCTGGTGGAATTTCTTCAAAACCTGGATTATCAGAACTGCCACACTGTGGATTAAAAATCGTAATAACACCATCTAAAGCAACCTCCTCACTATCAACAAATCCAGTTTCACAATTTATAATCAACAACTCGCTGCTACTATTGTTTGCTATTATCAAATCTAGAAATTCTGTATGCGGTAAACGTGCAGGATTTATTTCATAAGAAAACCCATCATAACCACCAATTGAAATAAAGTATGGGACACTCTTCCGGCTAGAAAAATTCACATCATGATTAATCCACCCTGTGGTATTGTGAACAGTATCCATTCCCCACAACGACACATCGTTGTTAACAAACTCCCCAAAATCATTATGTGGAAGAACGGTAAAAGTAACCGTGCGCTCTCCGCTTGCATCAACAGTAGTAGAGCAACCAACCAGGGAGACATAGTCTTTGCCATAGCCAACGGGTGTACCGTTAGTGCCGTTGTATTTATCCGCATAACCGCCCCCATCGCAAGCCATACGATCGGCAGAATCGGCATCGGAAAAAGTGTAGGTGCCCTCTCTCCATGCGAAATAGCCGCGCCTGTTGGCGTTATTTTCACCCTGCAAATTAATGAGTGCACGGACATTATTAACACCGCTGCCGGTGTCTGTCGCAGCAACAGTAATATCATAGGTGTTGTCACTGTTTACCACCCAGTCCATTCTGGAGACTTCCACCAGATTTTGCGCCGGTGGCGTTGCATCACCGGCGATACTGATGAAATCCAGATCATAGTTTGCCCAGGTGTTATTCAATTCGTTATCTTCGGCCAAAAACGCGATATCGTTGTTGGTGAAATCGCCGAAATCGGCATGGGGTTGCACGGTAAGCGTTACCGTGCGGGAATTACCGGTAATTGAAGTCGAACAGCCCAGTAACGTGACATAGGCCTTGCCCCAGCCTTCGGGTGTACCGCCGGTGCCGTTGTATTTTTCGGCATAGCCGCCGCCCTGGCATTGCATCCGGTTTGCGCTCTCCGCGGCTGGCCATTTGTAGTCGTCCGTTTTCCAGGAAAAATAGCCACGTCGGTTCGCCTGGTTATCGCCGACGTAGTTGATCATGGCCTGCATAGACAGCAGACCGCTTTCGTTATCGCTGGCGGTTAGCACAATATCGTAAGCGGCAGTACCGTCGTATTTCCATTCGGTGACCGGTATCTCGAGACTGTCTAGCACCGGTAGCGTTGCATCGCCGGCAGTACTGGTGAAATTGGTGTCGTAGTTCACCCAGTCCTTTGTGTTGCCGGCTTTGTCTATGGCCCAGAGTGAGACATCATTATTTGTAAAATCACCGAAATCGGTATGCGGCCGGACAGTAAACGTCACGGTATGCGTGTTGCCTACGGTAGAAGCAGAGCAGCCCACTAATGTGACGTAGTCTTTACCGAAACCCGGAGGCGAGCCGCTGGGGCCCATATACTTATCGGCAAATCCGCCACCGCTGCAGGCCACCCGGTCGGTCGAACTGCCCCCAAAGGTGTAATCGGCCCCTCGCCAGGCAAAATAGCCTCGCCTGTTGGCGCTATTGGTGCCCAGGTAGTTGATGAGCATTCTTATATTGTCAATGCCGCTTTCATTGTCGGTGGCCGATACGACGATGTCATAGCTGGCCGTACCGTCGTAGACCCATTCGTTGACCGGTACCTGCACGCTGTTCAAGGTCGGTAGTGTGGTATCGGCGGGCTCGCTGACCGTGACGCTTTTCGTTGTGTATTCCACTACCGTGCCATTATCGTTGTTACCCCATTCGATCCTGGCCTTGGCGGTGTAGTTGCCGGCCGAAGTATAGGCATGTTCGCAGGCTTGCTTGCAGGCGCTGGTGTAGCAGCCGGTCCAGGGTGTTATGCAGTCGTAACTGCCGTCGCCGTCAAAATCAATCGAATAGCGGCGGTTCGCGCCGGCACCGGAACACATTTGATTGTTAATCGGGTAGGTATTGAACACCACCGTTTGGCCGGTCTCCGCCGAATCGGGAGTGGTAAGCAGGGTGGCGTCATAGCTGCACGCGGCAAACAGCCGTATCGGCATCGTCAGGCCGAGTACAAAAACGGCAATCATCAAAACCCGGACAGCATTGATGGCGGGTGGCGAAGCGATTGAGTTTCGGCTAGGCATGGACGTTCTCCCTGATCATTCGGCTATGCGAATTACCCGGCAGCGGAATTGCGCTCAGACCGGATTGTTCGTCTGCTTATTTAATATTCGCGTAAAAACGAAAAAAATCCTGTCAGCGGGCGCCATTCATGTGGCGTTCAGCTTCGCGGCGGCACAATTTGACTAATAATGAAAACGCTGTAGTAGTATGTAAGCTACGGTATTGCTGGTTAGAGGGGGTCGAATCATGTATTCGACTGATGACATCACCCGTTTGGTCCTGGACTGGCAGACCGGTGATCGCCAAGCCAAACACGAGTTGATTACTCGTCTGTTCACACTGATCAAGCACAGTGCCTCCCGGCGCTTGGCTGCTTCAAACCTGCAAGGACAACTGCAAACCACCGAACTGGTCAATGAAGTTTATTTAAAACTTCAGGACCAAAACACCCTGGGCGACAACCGCGGCCATTTTCTGCTGCTGCTGGCGAAGATCACTCGAAGAGTATTGGTCGATCTGGAGCGCGGCAGCCGCGCCCGCAAGCGCGGCCGGGACGTTATTTTTGTCAATTTCGACGAAAACCGAATGCAGGCGCCGGTCGGCTATCCGGACTGGATGACCCTGCATTCCCGACTTTGCGATTTCGAAGACATCGACAGCGGAGCAGCCGACGTCGTTGCGATGCGCCTGATCTGCGGCCTGAACATCGACGAAACCGCGCAAGCATTGGGTGTCAGCCCGGCAACGGTTAGCCGTAAATGGCGCTTTGCGCGGGCATGGCTGCAGAAGGAACTATCTGAGCTTAACCTGCCGCAGAGCAAGGCAGGCATCTCACAGGAGTAATCCAGGAAGGCTGATGAAGCAGACTGTTGACTGGCAAGCCGTCGAATCCCTGTTCAGCCGGGCAGTCCGGCTGCCGGATAACGAAGTGGACAGCTTTCTCGCCGGCAGCGGCGCGAACCCGGCCACAGTCGCCGAGGTGATCAAACTGCTGCAGGCGCACGCCGAGAAACCTGGCTACGATACTGTAGTCACCGTTGAATCCACACTGAACCGGCTGCACAGCGGCGTGCTGGAAACCGACCTCGGGCGTTACCGAATATTGGAGCAACTGGATAACGGCGGCATGGGTGAGGTATTCATCGCCGAACGCAGCGATCAGGAATACCAGAAGAAAGTGGTTATCAAGACCCTGCGCCTGGATAAGCATAGCGAGACCACGCTGCAGCTGTTCAAAAGGGAGCGGCAGATTCTGGCCCAGCTCGAGCATGCCAATATCGGACGGATGCTGGACGGCGGCACGACGCCGGCCGGCAACCCCTATGTGGTAATGGAACGGATCAAAGGCGTACCGATTACCGCCTATTGCGATCAACGAAAACCGCTGTCCGTAAAGGCCCGGGTTCGATTGGTTATCAAGCTCTGCGATGCAGTCGAATATGCCCATCAGCAATTGGTGGTCCACGGCGATCTGAAGCCTGCCAATGTGCTGGTCACCGATGACGGAGCACTTAAACTGCTGGATTTCGGCATCGCTGCCCTGCTCGCCGAAACTGGTTCGGGCACCGGTTCGGGGGCGTCGCGGCCGCACGGGCTGACTCCAGGCTACGCAAGTCCCGAACAGCTTCGGGGCGAACCTGTCAGTACCGGCACTGATATCTATTCTCTGGGCGCGATACTGCACGAATTGCTGCTGGGTTTTCCGCCAAAGCCTGTGGGTGGCGAACAAACCGGCCGGCCTACCGGCGCGAACCCTGAAGCGGGCTTGAAGCCTGACAGCACCGCCGTGACACGCCATGTAAGGCTGCGGGGTGACCTATGGGATGATTTACGGGGCGATTTACCGGCCATTCTGAGCGCCGCTTTGGCCGAAGACCGCCGGCGGCGGTATGCCAGCGTGACGGCATTCAAGCAGGACCTGTGCCGCTACGTGGATGCTCAGCCGGTCAGCGTGATCGCACCGACCTGGTCCTATCAGGCGAAAAAATTCTGGCAGCGCAATACGCTGGCCGCCAGTCTGGCCGGAATTCTCGCCGCGGTACTGCTGACCTCGCTGATTTCGACCCTGGTGCAGATTCGGCAAGTCAATAGCCAGCGCGACATCGCCATGCAACAGCAGGCGCGGGCGGAAGCAGTCAGCGGGTTCCTGGTATCCGCGTTCGACACAGCCAACCCGATGAAAAGCCAGGGCGAAACCATTACCGCAAAGGCATTACTGGACGCGAGCCGGCATAAGCTGAATGCGTTCCTGGCTGCCGGACAACTGGACACCGCGGCTGACTTGAGCTTCACCATGGGTGAGGCGTATCGCGGGCTGGCGGTATTCGACGCCGCCAAAGCGCTGGTCGACCAGGCGCTGGCCGCGGCTCATGCCGCACAGCAGCCGGTCGATCTGGTCCGCCTGGCCAAACTGACACTGCTGAAAGCCCGGCTGCTGATGGATTCCGAATCCGACCCGGAACAAGTCGAGGCATTGCTAAGCGGTGTATTACCCGAATTCGATCACCGCCATCCGAAAAGCAAACCGGCAGAATTCAACCTGTGGTCCGATGCCACCCTGCGGCTGATCAATGCGTTGCAAGATCAGGGAAAATGGTCGGAAGCCGAAGCCTTAACGACGGATTTTTATCAGCAGGTCAGCGCCATTGAAGACACCTCGATAATCGATCCTGAAATTCGCCTGCGTCTGATCGGAACCTTATGGGGCGACGGTTTGTATATCGAAGCGCTGACTGTTGCCGAACAGCTCAGCGGAGAACTGAAGCTGGCCGGGACGCAGCCATTGCAGCTATCCAAAGCCAACGAGTACCTGGGGCTGCTGACGATCAACTCCGATACCGAGGGTGCGCTCAGCTATTTTCAACGGGCGCATCAGACCTATTCGGAGCTGCTGGGGCCGGACCATCCGTTCAGCGTAAATTCGCTGGATAACTTGGCCGAAGCCTACAGCCTGCTGCACGACTACGAAAATTCCGAAATCTACTACCGCAAGTCACTGCAGGGCAGGCAACGAATCTATCCGCCCGATGACGAGCGCATCGCGTTTGCCCAATATAACTTCGCGCTGATGCTGACCAACGGCCCTGGACACTACGCCGAAGCCGAACCTCTTTATAAAGGCGCGATTGATATCGGCCACAAGATTTACCCGTCGGACCATCCGATACTGGCGGGCTTTTATATCGAGCTGGCCGAGATGTATCTGGCCAAGGGCGACCTGGAAACCGCCGAGACCACTATCCGCACCAGCATCGACCTGATGCGCTCCGGAGATGACTACGAGCCCTATCACTTCGCCGTTGCGCAAATTGATTTGGCGTGGATCATGCACCGGCGGGGACGCACCTGCGAGGTTGCGGCCCTGGTCCGGTCAATTGACCCCGAGGGCACTGGATGGGCGTTGGAAAACTGGGAAACGATTTATCTGCAATACCTGGATGGACTGAAACAGGCAATCGCTGCCGAGTGTACTGACAGGCTTGCAACTACCCCGTAGCAAAAACAAGGAGGAGCGGAACCCATGAAGAGATTTACTTTGATCGTAGGTATCTTGTCCTATCTATATGTAATGCCTGGCCAAGCGCAAATCGCGGGCGACCCCTTTGATCTAGGTGACAACATGGACCTGATTATTATCGGCACCTGTAAGCATGAACGTAATAGGAATTGCACTCCGCCGCGTGAGAACCCCCCGGGCAACACGGTGCCTTCTAGAGACCGCGAGAAGCACGCTACCGGTGCCGCCAACCTGTATCACTACATCGAAACGGATCTGATTCTGGCAGCGGGTATTGGAAACGAAAGCGTTATCGACTTGCCTGAATTCCAAATGGACGACCCGGCCGGGCCGCGCAAGCGCCTGACATTGGCCCCAGTGCATACAGAACACGGAACCGTCGATCTGCTTGTGTCGCTGGGCAGTCGGGGCGATCCTTACTCCCGGCCGCTCGCAGCGCTTTCAGACCTGTCGCCGGACGAGACTTATTCGGTGCTGATCTCGGCCGGCCCCGGCGGATTCGGAATCGACATCTGGGATGCCGCGATGAATCCGGTGTATAGCTCGCCGATTGTCGATACAGACCAGTTCGACCCGAGATAGGCGGTTCGCAACGATGGCCGGTGCCATCCGGCACCGGCCATCGACATCGACATCGAATAGCAGGCACTAAAGCAGCCGCGCTACTCGCCGATATCCTCGTTCCACAGTTCGGGGTGTTCGGCGATAAAGGTTTCCATCAGGCGAATGCAGCGCGGGTTGTCCAGCACCGTTACCTCCACGCCGCGCGAGCGCAGCCACTTTTCTTCGCCCAGAAAGGTCCGGTTCTCACCGACGATGACTTTCGGAATGCCGTATAGCAGGATCGCGCCGCTGCACATCGAGCACGGAGACAGCGTGGTGTAGATCACACTGTTACGATAAACGCCGGCCGGGTGGCGGCCGGCGTTTTCCAGTGCATCCATCTCGCCGTGCAGCACCGCACTGCCCTGCTGTACTCGGCGGTTATGGCCGCGACCGATGATTTCACCGTTGTGTACGATCACCGAACCGATCGGAATACCGCCTTCGGCCAACCCGCGTTCGGCTTCTTCGATGGCGGCCTGCATATGCGGATCGTCAATGGAGTCGCGATGGGTATCCGTCATCGTGCTGCTCCGCGGCCGCCGTTCACGCGCCCTGCATCGGATTGTTCGGGTGCTGACCCCAGTTCATATAGGGCAGGCCGTTATCGACTTCGACCATGCTGATGCAGTCCGGTACCGGACAAACCAGTTCGCACAGATTGCAGCCGACACACTCGTCTTCGATAACCTCGTAGATACGCTTGCCGCTGTCCGTCTTGGTCTTGGAAATGGCCTGGTGCGAGGTGTCCTCGCAGGTGACGTGGCATAGCCCGCATTCGATGCATTTGTCCTGATCGATACTGGCGATGGTTTTGTAGTTCAGATCCAGGTATTGCCAGTCGGTTACGTTCGGCACGGCCTGGCCGCAGAAATCGTCCAGGTTCTGATAGCCCTTCTCGTCCATCCAGTTGCTCAGGCCGTCGCACAGCTCGTCGATAATCTTGAAACCGAAGCGCATCGCAGCGGTGCAGACCTGCACGCTGCCACAGCCCAGCGCAAGGAACTCGGCCGCATCGCGCCAGTTGGAGATACCGCCAATACCGGAAATCGGCAAGCCCTGGGTTGCCGGGTCGCGGGCGATTTCCGCAACCATATTCAGGGCGATCGGCTTGACCGCCGGGCCGCAGTAACCGCCGTGCGCGCCCTTGCCGCCGACCGTCGGCTTCGGCGCCATCGCATCCAGGTCGATGGACACGATAGAGTTAATGGTATTGATCAGTGACACCGCGTCGGCGCCACCGTTTTTCGCGGCCCTGGCCGGGTAGCGAATATCGGTGATATTCGGCGTCAGCTTGACGAATACCGGCAGGTCGGAATGCGTTTTGCACCAGACGGTGACTTGTTCGATATATTCGGGCACCTGGCCGACCGCCGACCCCATGCCGCGTTCGCTCATGCCGTGCGGACAGCCGAAGTTCAGCTCTACCGCATCGCAGCCGGTTTCCACGACCTGTTCCAGAATCTTTTTCCAGGCCGGCTCCTCGCACGGCACCATCAGCGAGACCACCATCGCCCGGTCCGGCCAGGCCCGTTTGACGGCTTTGATTTCCCGCAGATTGACCTCCAACGGCCGGTCGGTAATCAGTTCAATATTGTTCAGGCCGATCATCCGCTGGCCGTTATAGTCCACCGAACCGTAGCGTGAACAGGTATTGACCACCGGCGGCCCTTCCGCGCCGAGTGTCTTCCAGACCACCCCGCCCCAGCCGGCTTCAAACGCACGCTCGACGTTGTATTGCTTGTCGGTCGGCGGTGCGGACGCGAGCCAGAACGGGTTCGGCGAGGTGACGCCGGCAATGCGGCAGCTCAAATCAGCCATCGGCAGTCTCCATTAAATGCCGGTGAATGGCCTCGGCCGCCAGCTTGCCGTCCTGTACGGCCACTACGGTCAGGTCTTCCCCGGGTACGCAGTCGCCGCCGGCGTATACATCTTCCAGCGAGGTCCGGCGGTTCTCGTCGACGGCAATGCGGCTGCCGTCCAGCGCCAGCTCGCCGTTCAGCAGGCCGGCGTCAAAGCGCTGGCCGATGGCCTTGAACAGCATGTCGGCCGGCAGCTCAAAGATATTACCGGTGCCTTTCAGCCGCCCGCCGGCATCCAGTTCGGTGTATTCCAGGCGCACCGCGCTAAGCTGCCCGTGCGCTGTAACTAATGCGGCCGGCTGTGCCCAGGTCTTGATCAATACGCCGTTCATCTGGGCCAGCGCCTGCTCGTAATCGGTTGCGCCCATCTGCGCCTCGCCCCGGCGATAAACCAAAGTGACATATTCCGCGCCCAGTTTTTTGATCTGCACAGCGATGTCGATCGCGGTATTGCCGCCGCCGATCACCACCACATGCCGGCCGACCGGCAGGCTGTCCAGCGCCTCCTGCCGAATGCGTACGATGTAGTCCACCGCGTTATACACGCCCGATGCCTCTTCGTTCTCCAAGCCGAGGCGATTGACCGCGTTATGCCCGAGGCCGAGGAATACCGCATCGTAGTCCCGGCGCAACTCGGCCAGGCTGATATCGCTGCCCAGGCTTTTACTATTGTGAATGCTGATGCCGCCGACAGCGGTAATGAACCGCACTTCCTTGGCGGCCCGGTCGTCGACCATTTTATAGGCTGCAAGCCCGTATTCATTCAGGCCGCCGGCTTTTGGCCTGGCATCGAAAACGTCGATGCGGTGTCCGTACAGTGCCAGCCGGTGGGCGCAGGCCAGACCGGCCGGTCCGGCGCCGACCACAGCCACTTTGCGCCCGCTGTCGGCGGCCCGCTGAAAGGGCTGGATATTGCGGTCGAACAGATCATCGGTGGCATAGCGCTGCAGGCGGCCGATCGTGACCGGTTTCGACTCGGCGGTGTTCATAACGCAGACCTGCTCGCACAATTCTTCTACCGGACAAGCGTTGGCGCAGGTGCCGCCCATGATGTTCTCGGACAGAATGTCGATCGCAGCGCCTTTGATATTGCCGGTGGAAATCTTGCGGATAAAGGCCGGTATATCAATACCGGTCGGGCAGGCGTCCACACAGGGCGCATCGTGGCAGAACAGACAGCGGGCCGATTCCGTCGCCGCCTGCATATCGGTCAGGCGCGGATGCAGATCGGCATAGGCGTGACCGATCTCGTCGGCAGGCAGCCGGCCGGCCCTGATATCCGGCTGATGCCGCTTGGCGCCCGTATCGGTCATGCCGTTTGCTCTCCGCCGCGGCCCCGCATCAACAAATAGTAGACCACACCGGCAATGGTCAGCCCGATAAACCAGGCATAATCGTACAATGAGACCAGCAGCCCCTCTTTGCCGATCATTCCGATCTGCGCCAGAAAGCCGGGCACATTCGGCAGCACCCCGGCCAGCAGTGCGATGACCGCGTTCGGGTTAATGCCGCTGCGGTAGTTGTAAATACCGTCACGCCGATACAGCGCGGTTACGTCCAGCTCGGTTTTTCGAATCAGGAAATAATCCACCAGAATGATTGCCAGTACCGGGCCGAGCAAGGCCGAATAGCCGATCAGCCAGGTGAAAATATAGCCGCTGGGGTCGGCCAGCAGCTTCCACGGCATCATCAGAATGCCGATCACGCCGGTAATATAGCCGCCACGCTTAAAGTCGATTTTGGACGGCCACATATTGGAGAAATTATTGGCCGGCCCGACCACATTGGCCGCTGCATTGGTCGATATGGTCGCAATGACCACCGCCACCATCGAGAAAAATACCAGCGCCGGCGAGTCGAAGCGGCGTACCAGAACCACCGGATCCCAGATCGCTTCGCCGTAAATCACCATGGTGGCGCCGGTCACCGCAACGCCGATAAATGCGAATAGCAGCATGGTGGTCGGCAGACCCGAGGCCTGACCGACGATCTGAGAGCGCTGATCCCTGGAATAGCGGGTGAAGTCGGAAATATTCAGGCACAGCGTCGACCAGAACCCGACCATCGCGGTCAGACTCGGGAAAAACAGCTTCATGAAATCGGCTGTATTGGCGAACTTGGACTCCGCTTCCAGCATCGGACCGAAGCCGTCGGCATTGATATAGGCCCAGGCCAGCAGCGCCAGGCCGCAGGCAACCAGAAACGGCGCGGCCAGCGTTTCCAGTATCTTGATCGACTCCACGCCTTTATAGATCAGGTAGATGTTCATCGCCCAGAAGACCATAAAGCAGATGAACTGCACCAGACCGATGCCGATGAATTCGGGCAGCACGGCCGGCAGGTTTTCCGCACCGGGGAATACGATCAGCACGATGGTGTAGATCGCCGCTCCGCCGATCCAGGTCTGGATGCCGAACCAGCCACAGGCCACGATGGCCCGCAGCAGCGCCGGTATGTTCGCGCCGCGAATACCGAAAGACGCGCGCGCAAACACCGGGAACGGAATACCGTGCTTGGTGCCGGCATGGCCGCTCAGGACCATCGGCACCAGTACGATGACATTGCCCAGCAATACCGTCCACATGGCCTGCGACCAGCTCATGCCACCCTGGATCAGCGACGACGCAATCATATAGGTCGGGATATTGATCGCCATGCCGACCCATAGCGAGTAGAAACTGAGTGTGGTCCAGGTGCGCTGATGCGGCCTTACCGGCGCGATGTCCGCATTGGAAAGGCTGCGGTCGAATTGGTCGGCATTGACCGCGGTATCAGCCGTCTGGTTCATGCAGCCCGTCCCTGCTGATCCAACTCGCTCAGCGAGCGATCGATGATGTCCACCATGGTATCCACCTGCCCGGCGGTGATACTGAGCGGCGGCGCGATACGGATCACGTTGCCGAACAGCCCGCCTTTGCCCAGCAGCAGACCGTTATCCTTGCATTGATCCATCAATGCAGCCGCCTCGGCGCTGGCATAGGCTTTGGATTTCCGGTCTTTGACCAATTCCATGCCGAGTAGCAGGCCGCGGCCGCGGACATCGCCGATCAGACGATGGCGCTGCATCAGTTGTTGCAGGCCGTCGAACAGACGCTGGCCCATCGCGACCGCGTTGTCGGCCAGCTTTTCTTCGTTGATGATATCCATGGTCACCTTGGCCTGCGCGGTCTGCAGCGGATCGCCGCCAAAGGTATTGAAATACAGCTTGCCGTCCAGCGCATCGGCGACTTCCGTGGTCATCACCGCAGCGCCGATCGCCGCACCATTGCCGAAGCCTTTGGCCATGGTGACGATATCCGCATCGATGTTCAGCCCCTTGGTCAGCAGAAACTCGCTGCTGCAGCGCCCGGCGCCGGTCTGCACTTCGTCACTGATGTATTTGCCGCCGTATTCGTGAACGATACGGGTCACCTCGGCGAAATAGGCCTCCGGTGGCGAAATAAACCCGCCGACCCCCATCACCGGTTCGATAATCATTGCGGCAATCCGGCCGTGGGTGGAGGTCTGGATCGTGGTTTCCACATTCTTCGCGCATTCCAGATCGCAGCTATCCGGCTTCTGGTTAAACGGGCAGCGGTAGCAATACGGTTCCAACGCCGAGGTCGCCGCGGTATTCGGCTGTGAGCGGAAGCGCCAGCTATGGTGGCCGCATTGTGCCAGGGTACCGGCCGTGCCGCCGTGATAGCCGTGGCGCAGGTTGATCACCGTGGTCTCACCGGTGGCCTGGCGAGCCGCCATAAACGCCAGTTCGTTGGCTTCCGAACCGGAATTGGTAAACGCAGCCCGGTCCAGGCCGTCCGGCGCTTCGGCGATCAGGGTTTCCGCCAGTTCCACCGGATAGCGGGTCAGATACAGGGTGCTGGTGTGCTGAATCTCATCGCGCTCCAGCATCTCGATCAAGGTCTGTTTGATGCGCGGGTGATTGTGCCCGGCGGATATGCAGACGATGCCGCCGATCGCGTCCAGATAGCGCCGGCCCTGCTCGTCCCAGACATATTCGCCCTTGGCCCTGACCAGTTGCAGGGGCTGGTTGTGGTAGAGCAGCGCGGTCGGCAGAAAATGCTTCTTGCGCTTCGCGATCAGTGCTTCGTTGCTGTGAAAATCCTTACTCATTTTGCACCCCGTTGCTCGGCTGCCGGGTACAGATACCGGCTTACAGTTCGACCAGTTGCCCGTAGGTTTCCGGCCGCCGGTCACGATAGAACTGCCAGGTATCCCGGACTTCCTTGATTTGATCGAAATCGAGTTCGGCGACCACCATTTCGTCCTGGTCTTTGGACGCCTGCGCAATGATCTTGCCACGCGGGTTGACGAAATAGGAAGAACCGTAAAATTCACCGATATTCCACGGCGCCTCGGTGCCGACCCGGTTGATCGCCGCGACGAAATAACCGTTAGCTACCGCATGGGCGGGCTGTTCCAGTTCCCACAGGTATTGCGACAGACCGGCAACCGTGGCCGAAGGATTGAACACGATTTCGGCGCCGTTCAGACCC
Source organism: Lysobacterales bacterium (assembly GCA_028289465.1). Taxonomy (GTDB): domain Bacteria; phylum Pseudomonadota; class Gammaproteobacteria; order Xanthomonadales; family SZUA-36; genus JANQPM01. The sequence goes on from JANQPM010000065.1 coordinate 18,439, forward strand.
AGGCAGCGCGCACCGTCCGGAAAATGCCGGTCATAGCAGATGTACACTCCGACTTTGCCGTAGGCGGTGTCGAACACCGGATAACCCAGATTGCCCGGCTTGAAAAAGAACTTCTCCCAGAATCCGGCCACCTGCGGAATATGGTTTTTCCGGTATTTGCCCAGATAGCTGCCGTCGGCGTCGATAACCGCGGCGGTGTTGTAGTACACACCGGTCATCGCCTTCTCATAGATCGGCACCACGATGACCATATTGTGCTTTTTGGCGTACTCGCACATCAGGCGGGTGGTCGGACCGTCCGGGATCGGCTCGGCGGCGTCATACCATTTGCTGTCCTGCGACGGGCAGAAGTACGGTCCGGTAAAAATCTCCTGAAAGCACAGCATCTGAACGCCCTGCCCGGCCGCATCGTCGATATACGGAATATGGGCCTCCAGCATCGCATCGCGGTGCGCGTCGCAGGACGCGGAAGTATCCAGTTTGTTGGCGACCTGAATAATGGCGCTTTTTACGATTCTCGACATCCGTCTTCCTTTGTTTTTCAGTGCAGGCTCGCCCCAGAAGCCTAGTATTTTGTAGCTTAGTACTTCGCGTTGAATTTGCCGCGCGGTAGGTACTCGCCGTAGCCTTCTTCCACGTCCGCGTTGCCTTCGTCGACGACCACACGGCCGCGCAGTATGGTGCTGCGGCATTTGCCTTTGACCTGCCAGCCCTCGTAGGCCGAATAGTCCACGTTCATATGGTGGGTTTCCGCGCTCATGGTGTGTTCGACCTCGGGGTCGAAAATCACGATATCCGCATCGGAACCGACGGCGATGGTGCCCTTGCGCGGAAACAGGCCGAAGATTTTTGCCGGCGCGGTTGCATTCACGTCGACGAATTTATTCAACGACAGACGGCCTTTTTCCACGCCTTCCGAATACATCAGTTCCATGCGGTTCTCGATGCCCGGCGCGCCATTCGGAATCTTGGCGAAACTGTCCTTGCCCATGGCCTTTTGATCCATGCAGAACGGGCAGTGGTCGGTTGCAACCACATGCACCAGGTTCTGGTTGATGCCGGCCCACAGCGCCGCCTGGTCCTTGGCTTTGCGCAGCGGCGGGCTCATCACCACCTTCGCGCCTTCGAAACCGTCCTGGAAATACAGCGATTCGTCCAGCAGAAGATACTGCACGCAGGTCTCGACATGCACTTTCTGGTTGCGCAGGCTGGCTTGTTTGACCTTGGCCAGCGCTTCCTCGCAGGTCGTATGCACGATGTACAGAGCGGAACCGCTTTGATAGGCCAGGTCGATCGCGCGGCCGGCGGCTTCCGCTTCGCAGATGGCCGGGCGCGACAGCACGTGATAGCGCGGTTCGGTTTTTCCTTCCTGCAGGAACTGCTCGATCATCTGATCGATCATGTCGCCGTTTTCCGCGTGCGCGGTTAATATTCCGCCGTGCTCGACCAGTTCCTGCATCAACTGGAACATCTGCCGGTCATCGACCATCAGTGCGCCCTTATAGGCCATAAAGGTCTTAAAGGAATTGATGCCGCGCTCGTTGATAATGGTCGGAATCTCGGCCTTGGTCCGCTCATTGAAATCGGTCACCGCGCAATGAAAGGCGTAGTCGCCGACCGCATGGCCGTCCGCCTTGCGGTGCCATTCGTCAACCGCCGCGGTCAGGCTGTCGCCCTGGGTCTGAATCGCGAAGTCGATAATGGTGGTGGTGCCGCCGTGCAGGCCGGCCAGGGTGCCGGATTCGAAGGTATCGCTGGCAAAGGTGCCCATAAACGGCAGTTCCATATGCGTGTGCGCGTCGATGCCGCCCGGAAACAGATAGCAGCCGTGTGCGTCGATGGTACGCTCGGCGCTGTAGTCCAGGCCGGCACCGATGGCTCTGACTTTCTCACCCTCGATATACACATCCGCCTGATAGTGATCGGTGGCGGTGACCACGGTTCCGTTTTGTATTAACAGGCTGCTCATCGGCGCCTCCTTACCAAATACTCGCATCTTTGATCCAGCGGTGTATGGTCACCACCGAATCGGTATAAAAATCCACACTGGCGCGGCCATGCGCCTTCACATCGCCGAAGAACGACTGTTTCGCACCGCCGAAGGAAAAGAAGGCCATCGGCGCCGGCACGCCGATATTAATACCGACCATGGTCGGGTCCACGTGATAGCAGAACTGCCGCGCGGCGGCCCCGTTGGTGGTAAACAAGGTGGTGGTATTGCCATACGGCGAACTGTTGATCCAGTCCACCGCCTGGTGCAGATCGTCGGCCGCGGCCAGCAGAATCACCGGCCCGAACACTTCTTCCTGCGCGATTTCCATCTGCGGCTGAATATTGCCCAGCACGGTGGGTTTAAGAAAATACCCGGGCATATCGTCTACGCCCTCGCGCCCGTCGACCAGCAGTTCGGCACCGTCGTCGATTGCACGCGCTATCATGCCTTTGACGCGGTCCTTGGATGCCTGGGAGATCAGCGGACCCATGTCGGTCTCCGGCGCCAGACCATCGCCGACGGTAGTGCGCCGCGCCTGATCGACCACCAGCGTTTCCATCTGCGCGCGCGTTTCCTCGCCGATGCTGATAATTACCGAGCCGGCCAGACAGCGCTCCCCGGCACAGCCGATAATGGATTCGACGGCCGTTGCGGCGGTTTTGTCCAGCACCGCATCGGGCATCACGACCATAAAATTCTTCGCACCGCCGAGCGACTGTACGCGTTTGCCGGCACCGCCGGCGGTGGTATAGACATGCTTGGCGACCGGCGTCGATCCGACAAACGAAACGCCTTTGATGTCCGGGTGCGTGCAAAGCCGGTCAACCACGGTTTTGCCGCCATGCACCACATTGAGCACGCCGGGCGGAAAGCCGGCCTGCTCTGCAAGTTCGACAATCTTCAACTGGGTCAGCGGCACGCGCTCGCTGGGTTTGATCACAAACGTATTGCCCGCAGCGATTGCAAACGGCCAGAACCACATCGGCACCATCGCTGGAAAATTAAACGGCGCGATGCAGGCAAACACACCCATCGGCCGGCGCACTGCCTGGCTGTCGATGCCCGGTGCGATATCTTCGAGTATCTGGCCCATCATCAGCGACGGCATTGCGCAGGCGGTCTCGACCATCTGAATGCCGCGCCGAACGCTGCCGCGGGCCTCGACCAGGGTCTTGCCGTGTTCGAGGGTCACCTGGCGGGCCAGGTCTTCATGCGCATCTTCCAGCAACGCCTTCAATCTGAACATCGGCTGCACGCGGTCCACCACCGGTGTTTCGCGCCACGACTGAAAGGCGGCGCTGGCCGCGGCCACGGCCGCATCCACATCTTCGGCGGTGCCGAGCGGGCAATGGCCGATGACTTCTGCGGTGGCCGGATTGATGACTTCCGCGCTTTCAGTGGCGTGACTGTCAACCCATTGGCCACCGAGATAGTTTTTGATCATTAGGTCTCCTCGCAACTGCACAGCGCTGAACATAGTCTACACATTTTGTACGAATAGAGTAATTTCATACGCTTAAGCACCATTGCTGTAAATTCGCTCAAAAAAACCGGCGGTGCCCACAAATCGCGCCGGCCACGATCCGTAAACCCAGGAGCGCCTTCAGGCGCGAACAATGAAATCTGCCGAGGCGTCGCCGGTGTCCGGTTTTCGCGCCCGAAGGCATTCCCACGGGGCTTTGGTCGGCGGCTGCGAACCGGGCACTTACCCGCTACTTCAGCCGGCTGCGGATTTTCACCTCGCTGTGCAAGGTCCGGTGTACCGGGCAGCGGTCGGCGATTTCCAGCATGCGCTGGCGCTGGCTGGCCTCCAGTTCGCCTTCGATCGCGATGACCCGTTCGAACTGATCCACCTTGCCCTGCGCGGTTTCGCAGTCGTCGCAGTCTTTCGCATGAATCTTGTTGTGGTGGGTGTCGACGCGTACCGAGCGGACCGGTATCTTCTTATGCCGCGCGTACATGTTCAGCGTCATCGCGGTGCATGCGCCCAGCGCGGCCGATAGCAGGTCGTAGGGTGTCGGGCCACGGTCGGTTCCGCCATAACTCACCGGCTCGTCGGCGATCAGGCGGTGGCCGTCCGCGTTGATCGCGGACAGAAAGCCATCCTCAGTATTCGATTCAACCACCACCGCACCCGGTTGATAGGGTGCATGCTCCAGCTTCACCCCGGCCTGCTCCAGATAGCGCGACGCCCAGGCCGCCAACACCTGCCCGGCATAGCGCGAGTCGGCCTCGCGGGTCAGCAAGTGATCGGCCTTGTCCAGCGTGATAAAGCTCTTCGGGTGCAGAGCCGCGGAATAGATACGGCCTGCCTCGTCGATGCTGACCAGATCGTCCGCCGGTGAATGCATGACAAGCAGTGCTTTACGCAAGCTGCGAATACCGTCGCGGACCGATTGCGAGCGCACATTGTCGACGAAATCCTTTTTAATCTTGAACGGACGCCCGGCCAGACGGACTCTGGCTTCGCCCTGCGCTTCGATGGCTTCCAGATCGTCGTCGAGCAGATGCAGCACGTGCTCGGCATCGGCCGGTGAGCCGATGGTCGCCACTGCAACCGCGGAATCCACCTGGTGCGCCGCGGCCAGCACCGCGGTACCGCCCAGCGAATGGCCGACCAGCACCCGCGGTGCTTCGAAGTTTTCCGCCATGTAGGCCGCTGCATCGATCAGGTCGGCAACGTTGCTGGAAAAATGCGTTTCGGCAAAATCGCCCTCGCTCTGACCCAGGCCGGTGAAGTCGAAGCGCAGCGTCGCAATGCCTTCCTGCGCCAGCGCATCGGCGATATTGACAGCGGCCTTGATGTTCTTGGTGCAGGTAAAACAATGCGCGAACAGCGCGTAGGCACGCGGAATACCGATATCCGGCACATGCAACACGCCGGCCAGGGATTCCCCGCCGCGGTTCTGAAAGCTGATATTGCTGAGCATAGTGATGAGTCCTTGCCAATCCCGGATTTAATGGATCAAGATATCAATGGACAGGTTTGCGACCTAGTTTATCGCGAAAGGCGCCGGGCGGCAGTGCGCTCAGCGCAGGGACCAGTTCCAGCGCAGCACATGCTGCCGGTCGGAATCGGTGCTACGTTGAATATCGCGAATCAGATAGTCGACACGCACACGCCGGCCGCTGTCCAGCCGAAAAACAAGCCCGAGCGGCAGCCAGCGCCACTCACCGGTGGCCAGCCAGTTGCGATCCTCATGCTTCCATTCCAGCCCGTGCACATGGGCGAGCACACGCCCCCCGATCGAGCGCGAAAACTCCAACCGGTGACGCAGGCGGGCTCGATGCCCGATCCGCTCGCCGTCGAATATCTCGAAACGATTGCGCCATTTCAACTGCCAGTTATGCGGCAGCGGCCAGCGGTGCTCCAGCGCAAATGCCAGCCGATGCCGGTGCCGGTTTCCGGCCGGTGCGTTAATCAGCGTTCCACGGATTTCGATCTGTGAAGACGTGCGTTCGCTGTGCCGATGTCGCCATTGCAGGCCGGTCAGAAAACGATCGCCGCGGCCTTGCCCGATATCCCAGCGCCATTCGGCCCGCCAGTCGAGCTGATCGCGATCGGCCGCCCAAACTCGTGCCGACAGGCCCGACCACAGGAATTCATCGGCGGCCGCCATCGCCGGCAGCAGCGCCCAGACCAGTACTAATATCGCCTTTGCATTCATGCTAATTTATGCAAGCAGTTAAATCACGGCATTAGAACGTACAACCCATGTTCCGGCAAGTCACTTTCATTTCCATCGCGCTGCTGGCCATGGCAACGCTGAGCGGGTGCCAGCGCCAGGTCAGGCCCGACCTGGAACGTCTGTATATGCAAAACAACCAGGTCGACCAGCCGCCGGTGGTGGTGGTGCACGGGATACTCGGCGGCAAGCTGCGCCTGCAGGACAGCCTGACCGAGCTTTGGTACGGCAATCTGCGCAAGCTGCTGTTCTCCAACTATGCCGAACTCGCGCTGGATATCGACCCGATAAGCCTCGAACCGCAGCCCAGCGACTTAGCCGCATACGCGATCACCGACCGGGCCGCCGGACGGGACTTTTACGGCGCCATTCTGGAAACGCTGGAAGCGGCCGGCGGCTACCGCTTTGCCGAACCCGGAACCGGCCACTCCGGAACCGGGCGCAACTACTATGTTTTCGTCTATGACTGGCGCCAGGATAATGTCGTATCGGCCCGCAAACTGTCCCGCTTCATCGACCAAATACGTACCGATTACGGCAACCCGGAGCTCAAAGTCGACATCGTCGCCCACAGCATGGGCGGGCTGATCGCGCGT
>JANQPM010000066.1 GCA_028289465.1 Lysobacterales bacterium
GGCGGTTTTCCGAAGGAAAGAAGCTAGACTGGGAAGCCGTTAGGGCGTGCGGTTGCGGTTTTCGTCCACCGGACGAAAGAAGCGGGCGCGAGACTCCTTCAGTGAGATCAAAACCGCAGATCTAGGCCAGACTCGAATAACTGATGAAATCCACCGTATCGCCCCGGTGAATGTCCTGCGCTGTCCGCTGCACCGCCAAGCCATCGCCCCAGCCGGCGGACCGCAGCACACCGCTGCATTGATTGGGATGCAGCGCGATACCGTCCGCTTCCAGCCGCACCCGCAAGTATTCTTCGCGTGAACCGCCCGCGCGTTCGAACAACGCCCTCTGCGGGACCGCCGCAACTGCCGTCTCGGCCATTCCCTGTGCACGGAACAGGTAGGGCCTGACCAGTATCAGCAGCGTCACCCAGACTGAAGCCGGATTTCCGGGCAGCCCGAAAAACGGGGTCTGCCGGACCCGCCCGAAAGCAAGCGGCTTGCCCGGTTTGACGGCAACCCGCCACCAGTCAACCGAACCGGTTGCCGCCAGCGCGTCCCGAATATGGTCTTCTTCGCCTACCGATACGCCGCCGGAACCGATGATCACATCGGCGCTGCCGGCGGCTGCCTGCAAGCATGCAGTCACCGCCGCCAGATCATCGACCACCACCCCGTGGTCCACGCAGTCGAAACCCCAGGTACGCAACTGCGCCTGGATGGTAAACCGGTTGGCGTCATAGACCTGCGCCGGCCCGGCTGGCTGACCGGGTTCGGCCAGTTCATTGCCGGTGGAAAAAACCGCAACCTTCAGTGGTGCGAACACCGAAACCGTCGCAATACCCACCGATGCAATCAGCCCGAGATCCTGCGCCCGCAGCCGGTGACCGGCCTCAAAGATGACCGTGCCGGCAGCGATGTCCTGCGCACGGCTTCTGACGTATTGGCCGCGAACCGGCGACGCGGTGATTCGAACCGAATTTCCCATCGCTTCGCAGTTTTCCTGCATCACCACCGTGTCTGCACCCGGCGGTATCGGCGCCCCGGTAAATATCCGCGCCGCGGTGCCAGAATCCAGGGGTTGTGATTGGCTGCCGGCAGTAATGTATTGGCTCACCGGCATGCCCTCTCCTCGCCAGTCATCAAAGCGAATTGCATAGCCGTCCATGGCGCTGTTATCGGCCTGCGGCACGTCGATCGGTGCACGAATCGGCACTGCCAGTATCCTGCCCAGTGATTGATCCAGTGCGACAGATTCGGCCCGGGAAGGCGTCTGGGCAGCAGAGAGCAGGCGGGTCACCGCGTCGCTAACCGCAATCACGGCAACTCCGCGATGTGACGGCCGGTGGTAAATCCATCGTGCCGGGTAAACCCTGGTTTAGCATGGCGCCTCGCTTTTCAACCGCTTCGATTGCGGCCATCATACACTGCACGACTGTCCGGCCGGCAGACCGAAGCCGGTTCGACGCCATTCAATCCGCTACACACGATTTTGCAAATCGTCTTTAAAACTACTAGGATTTTCGTACATGCAACCGGGAGCGCCAAACTATGCCTATACGCCACCTGATCTGTTTCGTATTGGGGGCCCTGTTCTACCTCGGAGGCCCGGTCCGGGCCGAGATCATGCTAACCGAACTGGGCCAGGCCGGCATCGCAATCCTGGATATCAAGCATGCGAATGACGGTTCCAACCGGCTGTTTCTGGCCGGCCAGCGCGGGCTGATCAGGATCTACCGGAACGGCGAGATTCTGGAACAGCCGTTTCTGGATATCGCCGGACTGGTGAACAGCGGCGCCAATGAGCAGGGTCTGCTGAGCATCGCATTCCCTCCGGGCCGCGGACCCAAATCTCATTTTTATGTCTATTACACCGGCGCCGATGATGCGACTTACATTTCGCGCTATCGGATTACCGCCGATCCGAATGTCGCCGACCCGCTTTCCGAAGAGCGCATTCTGCGCGTCGGTCAACCGTTTGAAAACCACAATGGCGGGCGCCTGGAATTCGGCCCCGACGGCTTTCTGTACCTGGGCTACGGCGACGGTGGCGGCGCCAACGACCCGGAAAACAATGCACAGAATACCGGCACGCTGCTCGGCAAAATCATTCGCATTGATGTCGAGTCCGGCGAGACCCCCTACTCCATCCCGACCGATAACCCGTTTGTCGGCGATAGCGCCATACGCGATGAAATCTGGGCCGTCGGGGTGCGCAACCCCTGGCGCATTGCATTCGACCGGCAGACCGGCGACTTGTTTATCGCCGATGTCGGCCAGTCGGCCCGGGAAGAGATCAATGTCCAGCCGGCGGCCTCGTCCGGTGGTGAAAACTACGGCTGGCCGGCGATGGAAGGCAATCTCTGCAACGGCGATTGCAGCGGTTTTGTCGCGCCGGTCTGGGAGTACGACCACCAGCAGGGCTGTTCTATTACCGGCGGGCACATCTACCGCGGTTCGGTATATCCGGACTTGAACGGCGCCTACCTTTACGGCGACTTCTGTTCCCGAACGATCTGGTCGCTGCGCCAGGTCAGTGGCGAATGGCAGAACCAGGAAGTCGCCACCGCGCCGGTCGGCATCACTACCTTTGGTGAGGACGAAGCCGGCAACCTGTATGCCGGCCTGTTCGGTGGCCTGTACCTGATCAGCGATGGCGAACCGCAGGCTGCGTTTCCGATTTCCGGCAAGATCAGCGGCAACTGGATCAATAGCGAACTGAACGACCAGGGATTGAATATCATGGCCGGCCGCCGCGATGACGGCAGCCTGTTCGTATTTCTGGCCTGGTACACCTATTTGAACGGCGAAGCATTCTGGATTGTTGGCAACGCCGACTACCCGGCCGGCGCGTCGGAAATCACCGTACCGATGCTGCGCCTCGAGGGCATTGACTTCTTTCAGGCCAATACCAGTGCGAACCGTATTCCGATCGGCAGCCTGACACTGAAAGCGCAAGCCTGCGACCAGATTCAAGTCGACTACGAGTTCGGCGATCTGGGCAGCGGCACAGTCAACCTCGAGCCGCTGCTGGATATCGAAGGTGCTGAATGTCAGTAGCCGGCTGAACGACTACAGCACAGGCGTCTGCCTGGCTCGGTGGCGGCCAAAACGCGGACAATGAACGGGGTATCGCCGGTGACTATTTCTGTGCGTTGCCGGCAGTGATCGAGCACCCGGTGAAAGTACTTGATGCCGGTACGGGTCAGTAGTGAGAACCCGACGGAGCATGAACGATGCGCACGACCTCCCGCCTGGCTATCTTCCTACTTGTGGTACTGGTTGCTTTTCCAATGCTGGCCCGGCCGACTGGCGATATGCCGGAATTCACTCGAGCCGACGCGGAATCATGGATTAACTCCGACCCCCTGAGTATTCATGATCTTCGCGGCAAAGTGTTGCTGATCGACTTCTGGGCCTTTGAATGCTGGAACTGCTACCGCTCATTTCCGTGGTTAACCGGACTGGAACAAAAATTCGACCCGTCGGCGTTTGCGATCATCGGTATCCATACGCCGGAATTCGAACGCGAGAAACACCGGGAACGCGTCATAGCAAAGGCGCGCCAATTCAAGCGGCAGCACCCGATCATGCTGGACAACGACTATCGCTACTGGACCGCAGCCGGGAACCGCTACTGGCCGGCCTACTATCTGGTCGACAAACAGGGCAAGCTGCGCGAGGTGTATGTCGGCGAAACGCATGCTGATACTGCACAGGCACGCAAGATCGAGAAAGCGATTAGCGCATTAATGGCCGAATAGGCTGCCAAACCCCGCCTGCCGCCGCCCGGAAGCATGCCGGGCGGCAAGCGGTTATTCAGGCGTCTTCCTCCCCGCCCAGCTTAGCGCTGTAATCGACTTCATAGGGTGGCGGTTCGCCGCCGTCGCCTTTCAGGTAGTGATCCATCCAGCGCATCAGGCGCACCGAGTAATCGTAGCGGGATGCAGCCCGCTGGTTACCGTGCTTTTCTTTCGGATACCAGACCAGGCGCACCGGCGCCTGACCCGCTTGTTTCAAGTAGCGGTACATTTCCAGCGACTGGGACGGGTGTACTCTGGGGTCGGAATCGCCGTGCATGATCAACAGTGGTGTCTTGCTGTTCTCAGCGTGGTAAATCGGGCTGCGCTCCAGCATCCACTGCCAGTCGTCCCAGGGCCAGGCACGCGCATGCACGGCGTGCATTTCTTTCGGAATATCAGTAGTGCCGAACTTGGATAGCTGGTTGGAGATGCCGACGAACATCACACCAGCCGCATAGTGCTCCGACAATGCGGTCGAACTCCACGCGGTGGCATAGCCGCCATAGGAACCACCGGTGATTCCGACCTTGTCGCGGTCCACCAGCCCGATCTCAACCAAGTGCTCCTTACCGTCGACGATATCCTCGAATTCCGGGGTCGCGTACGCGTGCTGATCGAGTTTGGAAAAGGCTACGCCGCGGCCGGTGCTGCCACGGTAATTCGGCACGAAGGCCACATAACCCTTGGCGGCAGCCACCTGGATGGGCGTGGAATAGGTGTTCAGCCAGCCATTGGAGCGATGCGACTCGGGCCCGCCGTGAATATACGCAATCATCGGGTAACGCCTACCCTTCCGGTAATTGGTCGGATAGATCACGAGACCCTGCAAATCCAGACCATCCTTGGCCTTGTAGTTGACGGCTTCCTGGCGTCCCATCTCGATATTCGCCAGCCACGGGTTGCTGTCGGTCAACCGTTCCAGCGCAGTACCGTTAACGCGGAACGCTTCGCCGGGGTGACTGACCGCATTGGCCAGCACCGCAACGGTACCGCCGCCGGTCGACGCGCTGATCGCGGTAATGATCTGGCCACCCTGCCCGACAACCTGCTGGCGGTCGCCGGTATTCACGTCCAACCGCCACAGCTCGCTCTCGACGCCGCGATGGATAAGAACCAGCAAATGTTCATCGCCGGCCCACGCGATCTCGCGCACATGCCCGTCGAACTCGCCGATCAGGGTCGAGATATCGCCGCTTTCGGCATCGGCCAGCTTCAACCGGCCGGCAGCCGGATCGTTAAAGTCATTCACGCCGATAAACGCCACACGGCGGCTGTCCGGCGACCACAGACGCGGACCGAGCTTGCCGAGATTGCCGATCTGGCTGGCGGTACTGCCTTCCAGAGTGACGACCCGCATGCGGGTTTGCATATAGCTGTCATCAATAAGCGGCGTCGGTACCACGCTGAGCAGCAGACGGTTTCCGTCCGGTGAGAAGCTGGCAGCCGCGATATGGCCTTCGACTTCCAGCCAGTCCGGTTCGCAGTCTTCGCCGGCTGCAGGACGGACAATCCCGACGGCAGCCGAACGCACATGCTCTTCATGGACGACGGCGTCAAAGCCTTTCTTTTTGGCTTTTTCCGCGGTTTTCGGTGCCGGCGGCTTGGAGACGATCGCAATCTGCTCGCCATCGGCGTGTAAATCGAAGGAACTGATGTTGCGCTTGTCCTTCAACCGGCACACTTTTTTCGCCATGCCGCCATCGAGCGGAATGCTGTACAGCACTTTTTGCTTATCGTCTGCACTGTTCTCGGACAAGTAAAACAGCGCATCGCTGCCGGGTGACCAGTGCACCTTGGACACGGCGGTTTCGCCACCGGCGTATTGCCGTGCATCGGCATCGCCCCGCTTGACCATCAGCCGGGTGCGGGCCTTGCCGTCGTCGTCTTCGAACGGAATGCGCGGATCGCTCTGCAGCCACGCAATCGCATTGCCGTCCGGCGAAACCGAGACCCAGGTCACCGCCTTGATGCGGGCGATATCGTCCAGTGTCATCGCTTCTTTCGCCCAGGCCGGGCCGATCGGAACCAGTGCTACAACCAGTGCAACACGAAAAAGATACCTTAATGTCATAGAACCGCCTCCAGCAAACAGCCGCAGAGTCTAACAAGCCGCAATACCATTAACAAAGGGGATCAGCCGGTTTTTAATCTAATCTTTAAATCGACCGCAGTGTACATATGGGCCGGATAGTCAATTGGCGGTCATCCGGCATTCGACGACCGCGGCCCACTGGCGGGCGTCATCCGCCGGTGCCGGCGGGCTGTGCCTGCAAACGATTGGATTCTTAACTATGCTTTAAGCATCAAATTGTGCTTAACGCACATTTCGACCGTAATGACTATCGTTCAATATACCCTGTACAGCCGGCGCGGCTCCAAGAAGCAGCGAAAAGCCGACTGATACGCCGCAAAACACGACAACCGAGGGGGGCAAAGGCATGAAACAAACACAGCAGGCACCCGGCATACCGATAGACGCAACTGTCGGTGTGCCCCTTACCATCACCCTGCCGCGCGACTCGCAGGATCCGGGCGCGATCTGGCTGGATACCTACGATGCGTCTTTTCTGAAGGTCGAGCGTACCGGCTACCAGCCGAACTACGCCGGCGGCGCGACCTTCTGGGTGACCTTTATGCCGTTAAAGGCCGGTCAGACCCAGGTATTGATTGTGGACCAGCCGCATTTGATCAATCCGCTGTTCATCTCGCGCGAATACCAGGTCAGCATATCGGCGTAAATAAACAGACGGCCTGACATCAAACCCCGCACTCGGTGGCAGCCTAGTTGGGCGTACCGGGTGCCGGTGTTTAAAATCGCACAATGTCCCGTTCCAGCCCCTGGTGTCCATGCACCGCATACGTACCGCTGTTAGCCGCGATACTGCCGGTAATCGCGGTACACGGCGCCTACCTCACTAATATTCACTGGGGCGAAGCCGCTGCGTGCATACCGTATTGGGACGGATGCACATCGATCAGCGGCGCTGCGCGGACCGGACCCGGCATCGTTCTGTTCCGGGTTTTAATGTATCCGACCGCCGTGCTGTTAATCGCCACCTGGGTACTGGTTTTCAACTGGCTGAAGCGGGTCGGTATACCGGTGACAGCGGCGGTCAAGGCCCTGCCTTTTCTGGGATCAGCCGGCGCGCTCTGCCTGATCATCTACGTGGCTTTCCTCGGCGTCGATGGCGGCCTGCCCGGCGTGATGCGGCGTATCGGCGTCAATATTTACTTTGGTTTTACCGCACTGGCGCTGTTGCTGCTGGTATCCGCCCTGTGGCCGCACCGAGCTGCATTCCGTCCCATACCGCGACGGCTATTGAACGGCTTGACGGCAACCGTCAGCCTGCTATGGGCTCTCGGCGTCGGTTTCTCGGGTAAGAAACTGGTGATCAGCAACCCGCTGTTCCTGGATCGTATCGAAAGCCTGGTCGAATGGTGGTTTGCACTGTTGATGACCTGCGGATTTATCGCGATCGCCGGACTGCTACATGCGGCCGGTGACGCGCGGGCCGCGCGACTGGATTAGGCCTTCGCTTACCGCGCCGGCTCGGTCAGTAATTTAACCGGCACCGCATCGCGGCGCCAGTGGTAGCTGTCATCACCGTGCGGCGTCAGGTCAAAGCTGGCCTGGTTGCCCGGCACGAAAGCCTGGCTCGGCTCGCGCAATTCCAAACGCATTCGTCCGACATTCGTAGCCACCCGGTCGGCAACCGGGCAGGTCCGGCAATATCCCGTCAATTGCTGCATGGTCAGTTCCGCTACGCCGTCCGAAGACAGTTCACCGACCCCAACCGCCCAGACCGCCTGCCCCTGCGCATCGTGATAAGCCATTACCGCCAACAGAATATCGCCCTGAGTATCGACGGAAATGCCCCAGCCGCTGTCCGCACTGCCGGCCGACCACAGGCCACTGAAGTCAGTAGTGGGCGGGTCCGTGGAAAACACCAGGCGCTCAATACACCAGACCCCGGAGTCCGGCCCGAACTGCCACTGAAACCGCGCTGCGTCGCGCTTCAGGCCCGGCGTGCTGCTCGCGCAATCAATGCTGTAAGGTCCGCGCTGAAAATCCGCCAGCAGCGCCGCATCGCTGACCGGTGTGACCTGAACCGCCCGGGTGACGGCATCCCGGGTGACCTGGGAAAGTTCGTCCAATTGAAAGACGCCGCCATCGACTTCCCCGACCGCAAACTGCCATTCGGCAGTGCCGGCGTCGTCATAGCTATAATTAATCGCAATGTACTTGCGGCCGGCGCGACCGAAAACCAGCCCGTGACCGCTGCGGGCCGGATCAAAATACATGCCGGGATCCGGCGTTGGCAGTAGCGGCCATTCCGGATTCAGCGCATCGCAGTTCATTGCCGCCTCTAGCACTTCGTCACGGCCCTGCCGAATGCCGGCGATGCTCGGATGAACGCTCAGATCGGGGACAATACCGACCCGCTGCGTGCCGGTTCCATCCGGGTAATAAGTCCCCAGACCGGTGAAATACGCCGTGATGCCATCGGGCAGTTTCACGGATGTGATATTGCCATCCGCCGCAGCGGTCTGGCTGCCGATTTTTACCGCATTCGGGTGCTGCTCCAGACCCATGACGGTAAATTCCGCCTGGCTCTGGGTATCCTCATTAAACAGAATCAGCAAACGCCCCTGATATGGCGCGGACGTGCCGCGGCCGATGGTGTTTTCAAACCAGGTGAAGCGCCCCGGATGGCGGGTATTCGGTGCGGCAAAACTGGCGATATGAATCGGTGCGGCAAACAGGTAATTCGACACCAGTGGCCACAGCGTGCCGTTAGGATAGTTGCGCAGATCAAAAATAATACCGTCGGTCGGTCTTAAAGCGGTCATCATCGAATCAAGCTGCGAGGTGGTCAGGCGCCCCATATCCACATAACCCATGGTGCAGGCACCGAGATTTTCGGTCCGCCACACCGGCCCGCCGCTGCCGATCACCCGACCACGATTCTGCAGGCCACGGGTCACCGCCAGAGAAAATTCTTCACCGTTCCGTTCCAGGGTTAACGCCACCCGGGAGCCATCCCTGCCCCATAGCAAGGTCTCGGTGACCTCGCGTTCCAGTACGATGGGGTTGGAGCCATGAAGGAAACTCCGGTAGGTGTTCCGCACCGACTGAATCGGCTGGCCGTTAAACCGAATGATCACATCGCCTGGCTGAAGGCCGGTGCCGGCCAGCGCGCGAACCACCACGGTCTTCCCTTCGACAAAACGCGCGTGGAACGGGGTATACGCCTCGAAACTACCCAGGTATTCGAAATAATCGCTACTGGAAAAAAAAGCATGGCTATCTTCAATACGAGCGGTAAATGCCTTCATCGCCAGATGATATTCGCGGGCGTTTGCAGCGGCTGATACCCGCGGGATGAACGCCCTCAACGATTGTTCCCAGGGTTGCGACAGCAAGTGCTTATAAGGGAAAAAGTAATTAATCGCATGCCAGAACCGGAATACCGCCAGCATACGGTAGGCTTCGGCAGGATAGACGCCGGCAGTATCGAAATAACCTTGATCCGCGTCGAAAACGGGTTCACCGGCAGGCCCGGTACCGACCAGACAGTGATCGCCGGGGCGGAATGCGTCCAGCACGGCCTGAAGCCGTAACCGGGTCGCTTCGGCGATAAATTCGGAATTCAGCCAAGAGTAATCGACCGCCTGCTGCAAATGGGGTTCAGGGTCATCCGGCAGCGGGCCCCGCTGAGTATTGGGCCCTGCTTCATCAATCAGCTTATGGAGCAGATCATTGAATTCCGCCGTCGTGCCCGTCCCGCCGATCTGCGGATACAGGTCGATAAAAACCGCGTCCCAGTCCACCCGGCAGGCTGCGATTTCACTGTGAAAATACTTTAGCAGCCCCCAGGATTTGCCAAACAATTCGATACGTTGATCATATGCTGGCTGCTCATATGCCGGCGCTGCAGCCTGAGCGTTCGACGTTACCCAAACGCAGCCGATGATCAACAAAGCGCATAGCCGCTGGGTATACGAGATCTTTTGTGCTGGCAGATTGATAGCGCACCGCATTTGAACCAAGAAACCCGCATACTAGTGGCGGGCGAGTGGCCTGTAAACCGGCTTCCTCCGTCGCCCGGCTTGCGCTTTCACTACCTGGCCCTACTCAGGGTGATTTTTACCCGGCGCCCCCGTCCGGGCATCGAGGCTGGCATATCTGGCCTTTGCGGACATTCCCCGATATTATTTTGCGCCAATCGAAGCAGGAACCTGCAATGCGCGCTGTCTTTCTCGATGCGGACGGGCTGACTGAGCTGACGCTGGATGAACTGGCGGCGGAATTCGATCAGCTAAGCGTCTATCCGTTGACGGCTGACCATCAGACGGTGGACCGTCTCGGCAATGCCGAGGTCGCGATAACCAACAAGGTTGTACTTTCCCGTGCCATTCTGCAGCGCCTGCCGGCCCTGAAGCTGATCTGTATCGTCGCCACCGGCACCGATGTGGTCGATCTCGATGCTGCGGCTGAACTCGGGATTACCGTTTGCAATTGCCAGGCTTATGGCGTCGATGCGGTAGTCCAGCATACGGTCGGGCTGATGCTGGCGTTGCATACCAACCTGATTCGCTACAGCGGAGCGGTCAGCGCCGGCCGCTGGCAGCAGGCGAAACAGTTCTGCCTGCTGGATTTTCCGATCATCGAGCTGAAAGGCAAAACCCTGGGCATTGTCGGCTACGGCCATATCGGCCGGGACGTCGCCCGAATTGCCGAGGCATTCGGCATGGCGGTACTGACCGCTCAGCGCGGCAACAATACGACAGCCGGCAGGCTGCCGCTAAGCGAACTGCTGCCGCGGGTCGATGTCCTCAGCCTGCACTGCCCGCTGACCGAGCAGACCCGGGATTTGATCCATGCCGAGGAGCTGGCATTGATGAAGCCCGGCGCATTTCTGATTAATACCGCCCGCGGCGGCATCGTGAACGAACAGGCGCTGGCCGACGCTCTGCGCGCTCATCGACTGGCCGGCGCCGCTACCGATGTACTGAGCGCCGAGCCACCGCCAGATGACCATCCGCTGCTGGCAGCCGATATTCCAAACCTGATCATCACGCCGCATTGTGCCTGGGGCAGCCTGGAGGCGCGGCAACGGATTATCGACCAGACGGTCGAGAATGTTCAGGCTTTTAAACGCAACGAGTGCTTGAGAATCGTCTAGTATTCGGGATCAAAATACCGGGGCCTGAGTAAAACTGCCTGTACCTGCAGATTTCACTCAGGCCCCAAACAGGTTTCGCGGGAGCGGCAGGCGACCCGCCGGAGCGGGCGCCGTGAAAGCACGGCTTCTTGCACGTTGCGCAAACCGCCATGCTTTCACTGGCTTGCTCTCCTGGTTGGGTGAGCGAGTAACGCGAGCGATACCAGAGGGCGAGCGGCACCAGAGGGGTCGTGCGTTAGTTGCACGTCGTAACCCCGGCTGGACAGTCTGGCGGTTTTCCGAAAGGAA
>JANQPM010000069.1 GCA_028289465.1 Lysobacterales bacterium
GGCGGTTTCGCTATAGCGAAGAAGCCTTCTGACGGAACCGTTAAGCGCGTGCAGGTGGAGTCAGACGGCGGTTTCGCATCAGCGAAGAAGCCTTCTGACGGAACCGTTAGGCGCGTGCAGGTGGAAACCGCAGCCGCTAGGCCCGTGTGTAGGAACGCCTTTAGGCGAGAATGCTTTTGCCCTGGTTAGAAGCCCGAGTTGGAAATCGCTATGATTATCGCGCCTAAAGGCATTGAGGTTCTCAAAGGGCGGTTTAACCCGGAAACCTGGCTTCCCTGATAACCCCTTCAGCAGCCGCGTCCAGCTCCCATGACTAACGGCGCCTGCTTTCGGGAAACGTTGAAGGCAGTTGGATATCGCCGTGTCCGCGATATCAGCCAGCAGCCGTCGCGTGAGGTGGAATGCTGTCAAAGGCCTGCAGAATGTCCCAATAAATCAGTCCGGGCTGTCCCAGTTCATAGGTCACCGCCGGCGGATAGGCATTGATCAGATGGCGCTTCACCCAGCGCTGTTTTTCCAGGGTTTTCAGGCTCAGCGTCAGTGCACGAGGGGTGATGTTCATCAGCGCTGCGCGCAACTCGCCGAAACGCGTTTCTTGAACGCCGATCACCGCGACCAGCGGCAGGCTCCATTTCTTCAAGCCGACCTGTTCGTCGCGGTGGGTCTTCAAAGCCAGCAACAGTTCAGTACACGGCTCGGCAATTGTCCTACCGGCCGGGGTCAGCAGGTATTCCGGCCGCATCGGGTGACCGTGCCCCGGGTTTTTGCGCACCAGGCCCTGGGCGGCCAATGCGTCCAGGCAGCGGTAAATGCCGCTGCGGCTGGCGCCCAGCCGCTTATGCAGGGTAATGAATTTGGCGCCGTTATGCCGGTGCAGTTCGGCGACGATGGACAGATTCCAACGGTAGTGCAGCAGACTGATCAGCAGACCCAGATTCATCGTACCGGCTTGATTATTACTCTGGTTTGATTATTACACTGGCTTGACTATAACTATACTTAGTATAAAAATGGTGCATTAGAATCGCAAGCCCGTTACGAGGAGATCGAAATGACAAATGGCATTAACTACGATGGCGGATTGACCTGCTCCATGCCGGTCAGCAATTTGCAGGCGTCCATCGACTGGTATCAGAATATTCTCGGATTCAAACTGCTGTACCAGCTGGACGACATGGGCTGGTGCGAACTGGCTTCGCCGGTGGCCAAGGTCAATGTCGGCCTGAGCCAGGTCGAGGCCGCGAACCCCGGCGGTGCGACACCCACTTTCGGCGTTACCGATATCGGTGCTGCGAAAGCCGAGCTCGAAAATAACGACGTCCGTATCGACGGTGACATTATCACCATTGAGGGCATGGTGAAGCTGCTGACCTTCTACGACCCGGACAATAATGCACTGATGTTCTTTCAGGATTTGCAGGGCGACCAATAGCAAAAACTTTTCGACGGCGAATAGAAAAGGCCTGCATTTGCAGGCCTTTTTCGTTTAGCGCTTGCGATTTAGCGCACAGGGTGTCGGCGCCGCAGCGTCACCAGGGCCATCAACAGCAGCCCGGTTATCAATACCGGTATAGCCCGGTTTCCGAGTGCCGGAACCGGCAGCGGGTCCGGTCTGGCGATTACTGCCAGGGTAGCCGATGCCAGGTTGGCCGGGTCGCTTTCCAGCGCCTGACCGTTCACGGTGCTGGTCACGGTGCTGGTGAAATTGGTAAAGGTGGCCGGGGCCAGATTCGGTAACTGCAGCATCACGGTAAAGCTGCAACTTTCGGCCGGTCCGAGGTTGCCGCCGGTGAAGCTTAGTATTGACGTACCGCTGATTTGAGAACCGGCACCGCAAATATCGCTCATCGGCGTATCGACCGCGACCAGGCCGGCAATCATTGCGTCCAGGTCATCGCTGAACGCGATGTCGGTTGCGCCGAAGAACGGGTCCGGGTTGGTGACGGTGAATCGAAGGTTGGCCACGCCGCCCGAGGTAACCGGATCTTCCAGGAACGCTTTTTCGACAAACGGTACGCCGAGAACCTGCATCTGTGCCTGCGCCGGCGGTGCCTGGGCCATCAGGCGTATCTGCAGACCGCCGTCGGCAGCTTCCAGGCCGCCTGCCGATGCCGCGCTGGCGGCCGGTTCCGGCCCACCCTCACCAGCACCGGTGAATGTCAGATCGCTGGTGGTATTGGTATACATACCGGGTGGCGCATCCAGCGGCACCATCAGCGTCGCATCGAAGGTACAGGTTTCTCCCGGTGCGAAATCGGCGCCGGCATCCTGGGTCCAGACCAGCAGATCGGTGCCGTCCAATGTGCCTTTGCCGCCACACAGGCCGGTCTTCGGCGTATCGGTTGCCACCAGCCCCGGCAATACCGCCGTCAGGTCGTCGGTAAACGACGTGCCGGCCAGCGGGTTAAGCAGGTCTTCATTGGTAATGGTGAATTCCAGCAGCACGGTATCGCCCGGTGCGACGATCGCGGGGCCGAAGCTCTTGCTGAAAGACGGACTCGGACCCGCCACCACGGTCAGCGTTGCCTCTGCAGTACCGCTGTTACCGAGTGACGAGGTCAGATCGCCGCTGGTATTGACCAGGTCGCCCTGCAGCGTGCCGATCACATCGACCGAGACGGTACAGCTCGCGCCGCCGGATACCGTACCGCCGGCATAGTCGACGCTGCCGGAACCGCCGGCCGCGGTCAAGGTTCCGCCGGTGCAGGTGGTGCTCGCGTTCGGCGTTGCTGCAAGCTCCATGCCGGCCGGCAGGCTGTCGCTGAAGGCCAGCATGGCCGCATCCAGCGTATTGGCGCCGTTGTCGATGGTAAAGGTCAGCGTGCTGGTTGCACCGACCGCGATGCTGGTCGGTGCAAAGACTTTACCGAACGTGGGCGGTGGTTCCACAACCAGCGTATCGGTAGCAGTGCCGCTGTCGCCGAGATCGGAAGTCAGGCTGCCGCTGATATTGGCGAAATTACCGGAGGGACTGGCAGTGGTATCGACGCTGATGGTGCAACTGGCGCCTGTGGCGACGCTGCCGCCGGTGTAGCTGATCGTTCCGCTGCCGGCCACAGCGGTAATCGTGCCGCCGGTACAGGTGGTCGATGCGTTGGCCGGAGTGGCGACAGTCATGCCGGCCGGCAGCGAATCGGTGAAATCCAGACTGCCGGCATCGACCGCTGCGGTCGAGTTGTCAATCGTGAAAGTCAATGTGCTGACGCTGCTGATTGCAACCGGGTTCAGTGCGAATGCCTTTGCAAATGTCGGTACCGGCGCCGGATTCACGATCAGGTCGGCGCTGGCATTCCCGCTATTGCCGAGAGACGAAGTTAAATCGCCGCTGACGTTGGTCAGTGTGCCGCTGGCCAAGGCCCGAATATCGACCGAGATCGTACAACTGGCGCCTGTGGCGACGCTGCCGCCGGCGTAGCTGACGGTGCCGGCACCGGATGCTGCAGTAATGGTCCCGCCGCTACACGTCGTCGATGCGTTGGCCGGGGTCGCGACGATCATGCCGGCCGGCAGGGTGTCGCTGAAGTCCAGACCGGTCGCATCGAGGCTGCCGCCGCCGTTGTCGATGGTAAAGGTCAGGGTACTGACCTCGCCCTGGACGACAGGTGTCGGTGCGAATGCCTTGCCGAAGATCGGTGGCGGGCTGACTTCCAGGGTATCGCTGGCCGTGCCGCTGTTGCCGAGGGATGAGGTCAAATCGCCGCTGACATTGGTGAAATTACCGGAAGGACTGGCGGTGGTATCGACGCTGACGGTACAACTGGCAAGCGCTGCGACGCTGCCGCCGGCGTAGCTGATCGTCCCGCTGCCGGCCACAGCGGTAATCGTGCCGCCGGTACAGGTGGTCGATGCATTGGCCGGAGTCGCGACAGTCATGCCGGCCGGCAGAGTGTCACTGAAGCTGAGGCTGGTTGCGGCGACCGTGCCGTCGAAGTTTTCGATGGTAAAGGTCAGCGTACTGGTACCGGCAATAGCGATCGGGTTTGGCGCAAACGCCTTGCTGAAATCAGGCTGCGGGTTTGCGGTCAGCGTATCGCTGGCCGTACCGCTGTTACCCGATGAAGAGGTCAGATCGCCTGTGACATTGGCCAGCATGCCGGACGAGGTTGCGGTCACGTCCACGGAAACGGTGCAACTGGCGCCGGCGCTGACGCTGCCACCGGTGTAGCTGATCGTCCCGCTGCCGGCTACGGCAGTGACGGTGCCGCCGCTGCAAGTCGTTGATGCGTTGGCCGGAGTGGCGACAACCATACCGGCCGGCAGAGGATCGCTGAAATCCAGACTGCCGGCTGTGATCGCACTGGCGGAATTATCAATCGTAAAAGTCAGTGTACTGGTCTGGTTAACGCCGATGGATGCCGGTGCGAAAGCTTTGGCAAAGGTCGGCGGCGGCTCGATGACCAGATCGGCGGTAGCCGGACCGGCAGCCATCAGCCCGGCCTGGAACAGGTCACTGGTCGTATTCGGGAACGTGCCTGGCTGGGCGGTAGCCGGAATCTGTACCGTGACCGGAATCGTACAGGAACCGCCGGGCAGCAGGTTGCCGCCGGACAGGGTGAGCAATGAGGTACCACTGATCTGTGAGCCTGTGCCGCAGACATCGGCGGCGGGCAGACCGGTTGCAACCAGACCGGAAATCACCGCATCCAGGTCATCGGTGAACCCGATATCGGTGACGGTACTGGTTGTGCTCAGGTTTTCGATGGTGAAGCTCAGCACCGCGGTGCCGGTTGCGGTCGACGGACCGTCGAAGGCCTTGCTGAAGTCGAGGAAATTGATCAGCAGCTGGTCGCTGCCAGGGCCTCCCGTTATCGCAATTTCAGGTCCGCCCAGGCCGATGATGTTGCTGGTCACATTATTTGCCACTGTGCTGAGGGGTACCGCTGCCGGAACCATCAGTGTTGCCGAGAAGGTACAGGAAGCCCCGGGCGCGAGGGATCCGGCGCTAAAGCTCAGCAGGCTGGTACCGCTTAATTGCGATCCGGGACCGCAGATATCCATGGCCGGCAGGCCGGTGGCGGCCAATCCCGTTAACGCGGCGTCCAAATCATCGGTAAACCAGATATCGCTGACAGATGTGGTAGTGCTTAAATTACTGATAGTAAATTCCAGGGTCACCGTGCCGCCCGGGGCGACCGGATCATCGGTAAACGACTTGGTCAGCACCAGCAGATCGGAATCGATCACCAGATTGTCCGTCGCCGGATTCAGTACCACGACCGAACCGCCGACTGTCGCGACCAGACCGCTGGTGATATTGGAATAAGTTCCATCCGCAGCGATGCCCGGGACAGACAGGGTTGCAGAAAAGGTGCAACTGGTTCCGGCCGCAAGGGTGCCGCCGGTGAAAGTCAAAGAGCTGGTACCGCTGAGCTGAGACCCGGCGCCACAGATATCCGTTGCCGGCAAACCCACTGCTGCGAGGCCCGGAAGTGCACTGGTCAGGCTATCGGTAAAGAACATACCGGTGGCGTCTACTGTGCCGGTGTTCTCGATAGTGAACTCCAGCGTTACAGTTTCCCCCGGCAGTATCGGGTCGTCGGTAAAGGACTTGCTGAAGGTCAGCCCGGTAACCGCCAGTTCGTTCTGGGCCGCGTTGCTGATCGTCGCGACACCGCTGACATTGGCCATCAGGCTGCTGGTGGTGTTGGTATAGGTGCCCGGCAGGGCTGCAGCCGGCACCTGCAACGTGGCGCTGAACGTACACGAAGCGCCAGGCGCCAGGGTGCCGCCGGTGAAAGTCAAAGAGCTGGTACCGCTGAGTTGCGAGCCGGGGCCGCAGACGTCGTTGGCCGGCAGGCCGGTGGCCGCGAGCCCGGCCAGGGCTGCGGCCAGGTCGTCGGTAAATGCGATGTCGGTCGCATCGGCGGCGGCGCCCATATCGTGGGTAATGGTGAATTCCAGCGTTACGGTGTCGCCCGGCGCGACCGGGTCGTCGGTAAACGATTTACTGATCGTCGGCCCGCCGGCCACGGTCAGCGTATCGCTGGCCGGTTTGCCCGACTGGCTGATGCCGTCCACCATCGCGCTGATCGCCGAGGTGGTATTGGTGAAGGTGCCGGCAGTCGCGCCGGCCGGAATCAGCAGATCGACACTAAAGGTACATGAACCGCCGGCAGGCAGCGTGCCGCCAGACATGCTCAAATTCAGGTCGCCGCTAATGAATACCGGGGTCAGGAAGGAGCCCGCGCCGCAGAAGCCGGCGGCCGGCAGGGAAGTCACTGCAGTACCGGAAATAAAGGCCGCCAGATTGTCCATAAACGCAAAGCTGCTGGCCTCGGAAGTACTGCTGGTGTTGGTAATGGTGAATTCCAGGGTCGTCGTTCCGCCCGCGCCGACCGTGTCGGCCAGGAAGGTCTTGGTCAGCAATGGCGCATCATTCACGAACAAGGTCTCGGTGGCCGGGTCGCCGACCTCCGCCGAGCCGCCGAGATCGCCGGTGATGCTGCTGGTGGTATTCGGGTAAGTCCCGGCCGATGCACCGGCCGGCACCTGCAATGTCACGCTGAACGTACAAGACGCCTGCGGTGCCAGGCTGCCGCCGGACAGGCTGAGCAGGGTGGTACCGGTCAGCATGGAGCCGGTGCCGCAGACATCGCTGGCCGGCAGGCCGGTCGCGGTGAGCCCGGTTAAAGTCGCGGTCAGATCATCGGTAAATGCGATATTCGCCGCCGCGAAATTCCGGTCGAAATTCGTGACGGTGAACTCCAGCGTCACCGTACCGCCGGGATTGACCGGGTCGTCGGTAAATGCTTTGACCAGAGACAGCGTGCTGCCGGTCACTTCCAGGGTATCGCTGGCCTTGCCGCTGGATACCGAAGGGCCGCCGGTGGTCGTGGTCAGCTCACCGCTGACATTGGTCTGCGTGCCGATCGCGGTACCGGTGACATCCACGGTGACCGTGCAGGTTGCACCGGCTGCCAGTGAAGCCAGGCCGCCCAGACTGGCCAGACTGACAACGTTCGACCCGGCGGTTGCGGTCAGGGTGGTGGCGGCGCAATCGGTTGATGCATTGGCCGGGTCGGCTACCACCATACCGCTGGGCAGGTTGTCGGTGAAATTGAGGAAGAATACCCCGCTAGCATTGTCGCTGTTGTCGATGGTAAAGGTCAGTGTGCTTCTGCCGCCGAGGCCAACGCTGGCCGGTGAAAAACTCTTGCTGAAACCGGGCCGGCTTGCAGTCACGTTCAGATCGTCGGTGGCCGTGCCGCTGTTGCCGGCGCTGGAAGTCAGGTCGCCGGATAAGTTGGTGTGCGTGCCGATAGTGCTGCTGGTCACATCAACAGTGACCGTGCAATTGTCAAAGCCCGCCACACTGCCGCCGGTCAGAGATACCGTGCCGCCACCGTCCGGGGCGGTGAGCGTACCGCCGGTGCAGGTTGAACCCGCGTTGGCCGGTACGGCAATGGTGACGCCAGCCGGCAGCACGTCGGTAAATGCCAGATCGGTTACCGGTGTGGCGGCGCCGTTGGTGATGGTGAATTGTAATGTGGTGACACTGCCGGGACCGATGGTGTCCGGCATAAATGCCTTGCTAAAGCTGGGCTGTGCCCACGCCGGTGCCGAAAAAACCAATGCGCCGATTAGCGCGACGGTATGAAACAGATGCTTGGTATTCAATGGAAATCCCCGATTTTTGTCCAATTTTTTATATTCGGAATTGGTCATAATTACAGCAGCTCTATTATGCTTTCCGATGCTTGACGCTTGTCATTACGCTCAATACAGACCCGGCTCCCCCATGCCGGCGAGTAGAATACAGCGGCGATATTTTCCGTCTAGCGCGTATAGTCAGTTATTGAGTATAGCGCCGATGCAGGGGTTTTACCGCTAAACCGACTGAATTTTATGGAGTCTAGCGCCCGCTTCTTTCGCAGCGCGTGTGGACGAAAACCGCAACCGCACGCCCCCAAATTATCCATTTCGGGCTTCCCGGTCTGGCTTCTTTCCTTCGGAAAACCGCTAGACTGTCCAGCCGGGGCTACAGCGTGAAACTAATGCGCGACCCCTCTGGCGTCGCTCGCATTGCTCGCTCACCCCACCGGTAGAGCGAGCCATGCTTCACGGCGCCCGCTCCGGCGGGTCGCCTACGGCTCCCAGGCGATTGTAATGTTGGGCAGAATAAAATCCGGATGACGACTTGATATTTTTTAAGGACTATTTCAGCAGCGTTTCGGCCGATTACGCGGTCTACCGGCCCGGTTATCCGGATTCGATTTTCGAGTATCTGTCCGCCCTCGTGCCGGAACCCGAACGAGCCTGGGACTGCGCCTGCGGCAACGGCCAGGTCGCGGTGCCGCTGAGCCGCTATTTCGGCACCGTGGTGGCCACCGACGCGAGTGCCGGGCAGATTCGCCACGCGGCCGAACCGGAACGCATTAGCTATCTGGTTGCCGTGGCTGAGCAGGCACCGTTGTCGAGTGCATCGGTTTCGCTGGTTACCGTTGCCCAGGCGCTGCACTGGTTCGATCAATACCGGTTCTTTTCCGAAGCCAAACGTATATTGAGGCCCGGCGGGCTCATTGCCGTCTGGTGCTATGGTCTGTTCCGGTGCGAACCGGAGCTCGATGAGTTGGTGCGGGACTATTACAGCAACACGCTGGCGGGGTACTGGCCGCCGGAGCGCCGCCATATCGAGCAGGCCTACCGGTCGATAGCATTTCCGTTTGCCGAAGCCGCAACGCCCGGATTTCAAATGCGCGCTGAATGGACCCTGGAACAAACCCTGGGTTATCTCTATACCTGGTCTGCGAGCCAGCGCCTGATCAGGGCCGAAGGCGAGCAGCCGTTTGCCCGTCTGTGTGCGGCAATTGAACAGGTCTGGGGGGATGCTTCATCGGCAAAGGCTTTGCGCTGGCCGCTGTCGCTCAGGCTTGGGCGGCGCTGAGGCCGGCGGCTGCCGCGCCCTTGATGGGG
Source organism: Lysobacterales bacterium (assembly GCA_028289465.1). Lineage (GTDB taxonomy): Bacteria > Pseudomonadota > Gammaproteobacteria > Xanthomonadales > SZUA-36 > JANQPM01. The sequence continues at coordinate 8,914 of JANQPM010000069.1, forward strand.
CGGGTGAATTGCTCAGTATATAGGACTCGCGAGATGGTTTCCAGATTATTGAAAAATAAAGGAAAATGGCTTGACAAGGCGCGACTTTAGGCCTTATTTGTTAGACGTACGAGCTTATGGAGTCCCGATGCACGCCCACCGAATTGCGACCTGCCGCAACTTGCAGGAATATTTCCAGCAGGCCATCCGATCCGCATTGATCAATCAGAAAATCGATACCGATGAGATTACCGCCTACTATCTGGTTCAGTTGCTGATTCATTTCTCCCGCGCCGAGAACTTGTTCACCGATACCGAGCAACCGGCCGTGCTGAAGCCGCTCGCGCAGCATCTGGCCGATGCGCAGTTTGCGACCGACCGGCGGACTCGCTCGAACGCGCTGCGGCGGCTCGGGGATTTCGCGCTGTTCTTCGTCGGTTTTTTTGCCGATTATCTGAATCGCCGGCCGGTAGATGTCGACTACTACGTCGGCATGGGCGGCGGCGCTTATGCCACCTTGCATCGCGAGGGAGTATCCGTCTCCGGCGCGACCGATCTTTCCGAGCAGTTCAGGGAATTGTCGGACAAGTTCATCGCGTTTGCCGATGTTATTGCCGAAGTCGGCGAAGATCGCGATCGCTTTTCCAGTTCCGATGTGTTGAGAATCTATGAGGTGTGGCTGAGGACCGGAAGCCGGCGGGCCGCCAGGCGGTTGCGCGCGCTCGGCATCGAACCGAACGTCCAGTTGAGCATTCGGCGGCCCCACTAGCGCGGGCCCGTTAGCCCAGTTCCATTACCCGATGTCAGCGCTTAGCCGCATTCAGTCGCAATTGCAAACCACCTACGATGTGGCGGTCGCGCAGCGGGTAGACGATTACCTGATCACCGACCGCGTGGCCGCCGCGGCACTAACTCCGGAAGGCGAATGCCGCAATAACGACGAGCGTCTGCTGCTGGCCCAGCCGGATGTCGACACTCTGGAACTTTCACTGTTTATCGACCAGTCGGTATTAAAACGCCTGAAGCGGTGCAATCCATGGCAGCAGCTCGACCGGAACAACCTGGATGCGTTCATGCTCGCTATCGAGGGAGTGAGCCATTTTTTGTATCTGGTCTGGAACGCGACCCACGCACGGCCGGTGAGCCGGCTTGAACTCGAATTGCAAGCCGAGGTTGACAAATTCGTTACCGCCCGCCAACTGTTCAGGCAGCAGCACAAAGTACCGCCGGACCGCGCGCTGTATCGTTGTTTGTTCTTGCAATGCCAGTGGCGGCTGGATTCTGATCCGAGCTTGTCTCGTTATCGATTGGCCAGCCGTTTGGCGGCCGAATTTTGCGCCAGTCTTCTGAATCGCCGTTACGGCCGCATCGGTTCGCCCGGTGCGTCGGCCGCGCTACGGCGGTTTTACCGCTTGACACACCATCAGAAACTACGCCAAACCGATTTGTAAGGCTATGCTTTACATCGGTCATATGCGCCCCAAATAGTTGTAAAATAAAGCGATTGACGGGAGCAGAAGACCGCGCATGACCAGCCATCGGCCGAGCTAAGCCTACTATCGGGAAGATTAGAGGCCGGCGGTTTTTTTCTCTATACTTGATGGCCGTGAATTATCGGCTGATTGAGGACGTTTTGTGACCAAATACGCAAGGGGCCTGACCATTCTGGAATTGATGATGACAATAGTCGTGCTCGCGATTATCGTCGGTCTGGCTGTGCCTACGCTAAACGAATTCAGAGCACAGAACCTGGTCAGTTCGACGACCAATCATCTGGTCACGACATTTAATCTGGCCCGCAGCGAGGCGGTCACGCGCCGTGCGGTAGTACGCATTTGTTCTTCGGATAACGGAACGAGCTGCAAAAACGATAGCTGGAATACCGGCTGGCTGGTGTTTGTGGACGACGATGCTGACGGTGCGCTGGATAACGGCGAGGCGGTTCTCAGTTCGTCAACCTTAAGCGTTCCGCTTGGAATCATTGAAAGCAGCGGGGCCGATGGCGTGTCATTTACTATATTGGGCTCGTCGGCCGAAGCGGCCCAGCGGTCGTTTAGGTTCTGCCATAACAAAACCGGGCTGCTGGATTTTTGTACCCAGGTATCGGTTAGAAGAAGCGGCAATATCAGCAGCCAAAAAGTGAGTTCGAGTTGATGATCAGGCAACGGGAGCGAGGGTATTCGTTGATTGAAGTGCTGGTGGCGGTACTGGTGCTGTCACTGGGTCTGGCCGGCATGGCATCCGCCATGCTGTTCAGCGTATCGAGCAGCCGCAGCGCCTATATCAAGTCACAGGCAACGGTTCTTGCCAACGCCGCGGCCGACAACATGCGGGCGAATCTGGTCGCCTATGTCGGTGGTTTCTACCAGAACCGGACCACGGCAACAGCAGTCACCTGTACCGACGACATTTGTACCGATACCCAGCTCGCAGGCAATGACTTTGCGGCCTGGCAGGCTGAAGTGACAGCCACCTTGCCCGGCGGTGTCGGTATCATCTGTACCGATAGTACGCCGAATGACGGGCAGCCCAATTCCGCTGCCTGCGACGGCAACGGTTATAACGTGGTCAAAATCTGGTGGAGCGATTCATTTGACAACTCCAAGCCGGCCAACGAAGCGTTTCATCGCTTTACCACAACGATTTTTCCATAGGCGGCGTAAATGAAAATCAACGCTATGAATTATCGCAACAGCCGCGGCCTGAGCCTGATCGAACTGATGGTGGCTATTCTGCTGGGCGTTCTTCTTTCAACCGGCATGGTTCAGGTATTCGGCGCGGCCAAGTCACAGTTCTACCTGCAGAGCAGTTTGGCTCAGTTGCAGGAAGACGGTCGTTTCGCGGTAGGTTTCATTGCCCGGGAAATCCGCACTGCGGGGTATCGGGACGAAGTCTGGGATACCACCGTGTTCTCATTTCCGATCGCTGCCAACAGCGCCGATGGCGGAGGAACGGGTACCGATAAGATCGAGATTATTACGCTGTCCAATACCGATTGTTTCGGCGCGGCGAATACGATGGTGGACGCGGCGAATGATCCGCTGTTCTATGAGAAAGTCTCCGTATTCAGCGTTAATGCGTCGGATGATCTGATACATGACTGCAAGTACGGTCCGACGGCTGCCACCGCCGTGCAGCAGCTTAACGAACAGATCGTTGCCAATGTCGAACAGCTACAGATTCAATACGGGCTGGATACCAGCGGCGATCAAAGTGCAAACCGATGGGTCAACGGCGGTAACTGGCTGGCGAATGGCGCGGCACCGCTGAACCAGGTCGTCAGCGTCCGCATTGCGTTATTGCTGGCGACCGAGGGCGCGGTCAGCAGAACCAATGACACGCAGACCTTTAATCTTTTCGGCACCAACATCGCTGCCGCCAACGACAGGAAATTCCGCAAGCTGTTTTCGACCACCGTCAATATGCGGAACCTGACATTGTGAGAAACATGAACATCAACTATTCCATGGACAAAGCCCGTGGTGCAGTTCTGCTGCTGGGCTTGATCATTCTGACGGTACTAAGCGGCCTGGCGGTGTTTACCGCGCGCAGCAGCGTGTTCCAGGAGCGCATGAGCGGCAACTATCGGGACGCTGAAATTGCATTCCAGTCCGCGGAAATCGGCGCTCGCTGGGGCGAGGCGTGGCTTTCCAGCCGCAATGTGGTCTCAAGGCCATTTCCGTGCACGTCCAGTTGCACCGTTAGCGAACGGGTCTGGCTTGCCGGCGTTTATCCGGCCGGCATCGAACACTTGTCAACGAGTTGGTGGGATACGAATGCCCGGGGACTTGGCGTCGATCCGACCACGGATACGGAACTGACCGGTTCGTACCAGGTTTACGGCGTAGGAGATCAGCCGCACTTTCTGATGGAGCAGGCATTCTTTCTGCGCGACGACCTCGGCGGCGAGCCGTATCAGGGCGTTGCGTTTTACCGGGTGACCGCTCGCGGAGTCGGCGCCCGGACCAGTTCTGTGGCGGTTGTCGAAAGCACCATCGCCAAGCGGTATGAATAATTCAATTGATAGGCGCTGCGGTAACAGCGCGCAAGGCCATTGGTTCAGTCATTCAGTGGCGGGAGTAACGCAGTCGTGAAATCATATTTGTCTATCGGTCTGGCTTGCCTGGTGAGCCTGGTCGCCAGCATTCAGCCGGCGCGCGCAGGTCTGCTGGATCTGCCGGATATTCCGCTCTATGTGCGTGTGACCAGCGTGCCTAATGTCTTTTTCCAGATCGACGATTCGGGCTCCATGGATGCCGAGTCCTTAACCGGTACCCATTTCACGCTGTGTGCGTATAACCCGGCGCATGACGATGCCTGCACTGAGGTTTGGAGCGACTTCATGTATATGTGGACCGGCCGCAGCGGCGGTGAAGAAGAAGAAGGCGACAGCTATAACGCTTATGCTTTTTATTTGATCAAGTTCACTGATAACGCGTTTAGCGGCACTTGCGCCAGTACGAATGTTGGTGGCACGTATGACCAATGCAGCCACAACCCATTGGATGATGATTGGCGCTTTATATCGCATGATTTCAATGCGATGTATTTTGATCCGAGTCTGACTTACAAACCCTGGCCGAATTTTTCGAATGCGACTTTCTCGGCGGTCCGATCGAATCCGCAGTCCGGCACGACCGGATACAACCAAACGGCCAATTTGGGCACCCATCAGATATTCGGCACCACGGCGGGCTTTGTTTTCGCGCACTGGCTCGATGATAAAGGTTTCTCCGGTGACGCACCGGAAGCTAATCCGACCAACTACACGGCAATCGGGAATGGCATCGTGGACGGCTGGGACAGCCATATACGGGTGCGGGTGACCGGGTCCGGCTTTACCTGTGAGAAATATACTGCGGCGCCAACCAACAGCAGCCTGAACTTCACCTCGCAGACCGCGTCCTCGAGTGAATGTACGGCGGCTACTAAAGGCCAGTCGCTGGCCGAGCTGCAACAAAATATCGCGAACTGGTTCCAGTATTATCGCAAGCGCTCGCTGACTGCCCGTGCAGCGGTAACCGGGGTGATTACTGATAATCAGGAACTGCGCTACGGTTTGAGTGTGATCAACCACAGCAATGATTTATTCGAAACCATTCCGAACACCCAGATTAACGACTACACGGCGCGCAATAGCACGCTGATCACAAACTTTCTGAATTATGACTGGCGCAGCGGCGGGACTCCGCTGCGCAGGGGCCTGGAGACCGTCGGTGAATATTTCGCCGGCGATCTGAGCGGCAAACCCAGCCCGATCATCCAATCCTGCCAGAAGAATTTTGCATTGCTGATGACCGACGGCTTTTGGAACGGCAGCGACCCGTCGGGTGTTAGCACCGATGAGGATGGAGACGGCGGTGATATTACCGGAGACGGCAATGTGGATGTTTCACTGGCCGATGTGGCGCGCCATTACTACGACACCGACCTCAATACCAACATGGACAACAATGTCGGTACCGATTCGTTTGATACCAATGCGCGGCAGCATATGGTGACCTATGGCGTTGCGTTCGGAGTGACCGGCAGCGTAGAGGACCGGGACGGCGACGGCTGGCCGGAGAAATCCGAAGGAACGCCGCTGGGCATATCGGATAAATGGTATACGCCGTCGTCGGTAGCGAACGAACGCAAAGTCGACGATCTGTGGCACGCCAGCTACAACAGCCGCGGCCGGTTTATTTCCGCCAGCAATCCGGACCAGGTGGTCAGCGCGTTGCAGGAAGTGATCGACAGTATCAACGACCGTGTCGGTTCCGCTGCTGCCGGTGCGGCCAACAGCGGCTCGCTGAATAGCGGCAGCCGTATCTTCCAGGCCAAGTTCGACAGCGGTGACTGGCATGGCGAACTGCTCTCGATTCCCATTAATTCGGACGGTTCGCTGGACAACCCGGAATGGGAAGCGAACGCTATCCTGAATGCGAAGTCGGCCAGCTTTTTCGGCCAGAACGGCGCCAGAAAAGTTGTGTCCTACAGGCCGGACACCAATGCCGGTATCGATTTCAAATGGGCGTCGCTGTCGGATGGTCAAAAGGCGCTGTTGAACGATAACCCGTTAACCGATACGGTCGATGACGACGGCAACGGCGAAGCCCGGCTGGAATATGTTCGCGGTGTTGCGACTAACGAAAATGCCGGCCTGTTTTTCCGTTCGCGCGACAATAAGCTGGGCGATATGGCGCATTCCAATCCGGAGTTCATCGGCGCGCCGAAGTTTTTCTATCCGTTTGACAACTATGAGTCGTTCTTCACGACCCACAAAAATCGCGGCGGCGTGGTCTATGTCGGCAGCAACGACGGCATGCTGCACGCGTTCAACGAAGCCAATGGCGAGGAGTTGTTTGCGTTTGTGCCGAACGAGGTGATGAAGAATCTGGGCAAGCTGAGCCTGTCCAACTATTCGCATGAGTTCTTTGTCGATGGGCCGCTGGAATATGGCGACGTACGCATCAACTCAAACTGGAAGTCGGTTATCGCCGGCGCGCTGCGCTCCGGCGGGCAGGGCTTGTTCGCGCTGGATGTGACCAGCCCGACGAGTTTTACCGCGTCCAATGTGTTGTGGGAATTCACCGATGAAGACGATGCCGACCTGGGTTACACCTTCGGCCACCCGCAGGTCAAGCGCATGGCCAACGGCAAGTGGGCAGTGATCATCGGCAACGGACTAAATGCAACCGAAGCCGATGGCCATGCATCAACCACGGGCAAGGCTTCGGTGTTCATTCTGTTTATCGAAGACGGTGTCGACGGGTGGGCAACGTCGGATTATGTGAAATTGACCGTGAATTCCGGATCAGTATCGTCGCCGAACGCCATATTGACCCCGACCGCGGCCGATATCAATGGCGATGCCAAGGTTGACTATATCTATGCCGGCGATACGAACGGCAATATGTGGAAGTTCGATGTCTCCGACAGCGATCCGGCCAGTTGGGGCGTGGCATTTTCGGGCCAGCCGCTGTATGTTGCGCTGAACGCATCCGGCAACCGGCAGCCGATCACTTCGAGGCCGGCCATTCGCCGCCATCCCCAGGGCTTTGCAAACGGTGTACTGGTGGTGTTCGGAACCGGCAAATATCTGGAAGCCAGTGACAGCGTCAGCGGCGGCGCTACCCAGTCGGTATATGCGATATGGGACCGGGATGGCAATCTGAGCAACAATACCGGGGATCACGGCTTTAACCGTTCGCAACTGGCGAGTTCGACCCTTTCGGTACAAAGTGGCGTTCGGCTGATCAGCTCGGCCAATACCATCGAGTGGTTTGATCAGGACGGCAACCCGTCGAAAAGGGGCTGGCTGATCGACCTTCCTGAGTCGGGCGAACGGGTGGTTCAGCAGCCGGTCATTCGCGACGATCTTGCATTCCTGGTCTCTTTGACCCCCTCCGGCAGCCCTTGCTCGGCGGGCGGTACCGGCTGGATTATGGTATTCGATATCAGGACCGGCAGTGCACCGACGTTCGCCGTGCTGGATATCAATAACGACGGCCTGTTTAACGACAGCGATTTCGCCCAGGTCGGCAGTCCGGGCGATACCACGCCTGTGGCCCCGGTCGGGGTCAGCGTGCCGAGTATTCCGAATCTGCCGGTATTCGTTTACGACGACCAGCAGAGGGACACGAATAGCAACCCGGTCGATACTTTCCCGCCGGCGCCGAACGGCCGACGGGCCTGTATGGGCGAATCGGGATCCAGGGCCTACACGTATACCACGCAGGCGAACTCGACCATTCTGTCGGTCGCAACCCAGCCGGAAGCGATATCCTGCGGCCGCCAAAGCTGGCGGCAGACACGCTAGAGGAGAAAAGCGGTATGAAGCGGACAATTCTCATCGCGATCGTCGCGGCCTTTCTAAGCAGTGCGGCGTTCGGCGAAACAGTAAACGGCACGATTACGGCGGTCGACTACAAGAACCGGCAAATTACTGTCGACCGTGACAGGGTGTATTCTTTTAACCCGTCGCAGATTCAGTGTTTTGCGGCCGGCCACGCGGTTTCCACCGCGCATATACAGCCGAAACGCAAAGTGCGCATCGAAGTCGAGATGTCGCCATCCGGCGTCGAGATCATTAACGTACTGGTTTTTTTGAACCCTGAAAAGATATTCGAAACGTGAGGGTGAAAAGCGTAAATTCCGGCTTCAGCCTGATCGAACTGATGGTCGCTGTTGTGATCGCGGCCATCGTGGTGTCACTGGCTATACCCTCTTATCGCGAATACGTGGTTCGCGCCAATCGCAGCGAGGCGATAGAAGCCATTATGGCGACGGCCGGCTGCCATGAGAGAAGGTTCACCAAGTTCAACGCGTATGCCGCCAATAGCTGTCCGGTAACGGTGCCAAGCGGGCGCTATACCATATCGACAACGGTTCAAAACAGCGGCCAAACGTATACCATCAGCGCCGCGCCGCAGGGCGTGCAGGTAAAAGACGGCTGCGGTACTCTGACTTATACCAATACCGGGGTCGAAGGCAGTTCCGGAGGCACTGCTGCCGATTGCTGGGCAGGAAAATAACGCTTGCGGCCGGGGCGGGCATCGCGGTGTGCGCCGGCCCGGAGTCCTTCCTGCTAAAAACTCCTATGTACGGGCGTATTGGCGATGCAGTTCGTCAAAGTGCTCGCGGGCTTCGACGAATTGATCCAACGCCCGTGTCAGGTAGGCATTGACTTCGTCGATGTAGCCGTCGGTTGACGCCGACCAGACCCGGTTCAGGTAACGCTCGCCGGCCGCGAAATTGCTCATCACATCGGCGTAGTTCTGAATGCCGAACACATGCACCATGCTTTCCCGCGCATTGGCAAAAGCGTTCAGGTCTTCACGGAACAGGCGGTCGATCTCGAAGCGCGCCTCATAGACCGGCAGTTCGGCTTTTTCGGCATGCAGCGGCTGCAGCTTGTCGACAATGTTATCCAGACTGCGTTTCAGCGTGCTGATATTGCCCGACAGCTTGTCACCGGCACGCGATTCCAGATGCACCGAACGCCGGTGCAGGGCCAGGCCGATCGCACCGACCAGCAACACCGGTATCATCCAGTTCCAGTCAACGCTTTTCGGGTCCAGGGAAGCCAGGAAAGCCCCGGCCAGGAACGAAGCTGCAATCAGTAGAATCGCTAGGGTTTTCATGACTAGGCCGCTCCCAGAATCTGGTAAATCGCAAAACCGACGCCGATCAGCGCTTCGCCGACGATAAAGCCGGCGGCGATCGGTATGCCGACGGTTTCGGCAAAGCTTTCGCCCATCTGGCGATCGCTGACGACGCGCAGCAGCGTGCCGATGGAATAGGTCAGCACAATATTAAAAGGCAAGTAGAAACCGAGGCCGACGGTGATCCCGAGACCCGGAGAAAAAATGCTGAGCAGCGCGCCGAGCCCGGCGCCGGCCAGGTATTTCTGGCCGGGTACGTCGCCACCGGTGATGCCGGTGACCATGCTGGCCAGCGCCTGCCCCTGCGGTGCCGGCAATTTATCGGACCCGAGGCCGTAAGCCTCATGCAGGATGAAGATCAGAATAATAATCAGAATCGGACCCAGCCACGCGCCGAGAAACTGCCCCATTTGCTGCATTCGCGGCGTCGCGCCGACCAGATAGCCGGTCTTCAAATCCAGCATCAAATCAGTGGCCTGGGACATCGCAACACAGGCGGCGGCGCCGACCATCACTGCGGCGACCACCTGGGCTGTGACATCGCCGCCCATGCCGTCGCCGACGCTGGCGATAAAAATCAGGATCGTGACCGCGATCAGCGTCATGCCGGACAGCGGCGACCAATTGGTACGGCCGATGGCTTCGGACAGAATCACACCGGCTATCCAGACCCACAGTGTGCCGACCAGGGCCATTGCAAGACCTCTGCCCAAGCCCATTTTTTCCGTGGACAGCACTGCCATCACCGCCAGCAGCACAGCCGCGCCGACCAGCGCGATATAGAGCAGCTTGATCGGCATTTCGTCTTTGGCCATCGCCGCTTCGGATTTGGCCGCGTTCTGCATGGATTTTACCGCTGACAGGATCATCGGGAACGCGAGTGCAACGCCGGCCACCGCGCCGCCGATCAGCATGCCGATGCCCACCGGCCGGAACAGCCACAGCCTCAGGTTATTGGGTTCGCTGCTGGCCGCGCCGGTCGCCGGGTCGATGGGGAAGTTACCGGTCCAGCCCAGCAGCGGCGCCAGAAACCAATAGCAGACGTAGCCGCCGATGATAAATGCGACACCGCCTTTGCCGGCGATATAGCCGACGCCGACGGTCAGCAGCGAGATATAGAACACGATGTTCAGGTAGTCCGGCAAGCCGAGCAGGCTGCCGACATCAATATTGGCCCAGGCGCTCTGGCCGGCGGTGAGGTTCAAGTCGTGGACCTGGATCACAGTATGCAGCAGACCGGAGATCGCAACCCCGGCCAGCAGGTACATGGCTTTACGCAGCCCTGCGCCCGGCGATTTCAAGACCGTTGCCACCGCAACGCCACCCGGGAAAGTCAGGCGTTCGTAATCGATCATCTGTTTGCGCAGCGGAATGATAAAGCCGATGCCCATAAACGCACCGGCAATCGCGCCGAAGGTCAGCAGCACCGGGTTGAATTCGTTGCCGTAGCCGAGAATGAAGATGGCCGGGACCGAGAACATCAGACCGCTGGATGCGCCGTTGACAGCGCTGGCCACGGTCTGAACGATGTTATTTTCGATAATACTGTTACGCCTCAGCGCACCGCGCAGTATGGCAAAACCGAGTATTGCCGCCAGTTCCGAACCTTCGATAGAGAAACCCAGAATCAGTGCGGCGTAGCCGATACTGACCGCGATGATCGCGCCGAGGAAGTAGCCGACGATGACCGCTACCGGTGTGAGTTCAGGGTAAGCGCCGGTCCGGACCGGGCCGCTTGAAGCAGTGCTTAGGCTCACGAAGCTGCTCCTTGCTTATTAGTATTTAGAACCAATTATCTTAGTCGCTTTTGATCGGCGGTGCGAATTGCCGCCTCACAGGCCATAGGCCATAACCAGTACGATGCTGAGTACCAGCCAGATTATAAAAATCAGCGGCAGCCCGACGCGCACGAAGTCGATGAATTTATAGCCGCCGGCATTCATCACCAGCAAATTGGTTTTGTACGCCATTGGCGTCGCGAAGCTGAGGTTCGCGCCGAACAGCACCGCCAGGATGAACGGTTCGGCCGGCAGGCCGAGGCTCTGCGCGATGCCGATCGCGATCGGCGTGCCGATCACCGCCGCCGCATTATTCGACACCACATTGGTTAATACGCCCATCAGCAGCATGATGCCGGCGATGACCACGTAGTTCGATGCACCGAAGGTAATGGCCAGAAAGGCCTGGGCGAGGTATTCGGCACCGCCGGTCTGCATCATCGCCGCACCCATTGCAAGCGAGGAGACGATGATCAGGATCACCTGCGCGCTCAGGGCGTTGATCGCGTCTTTCCAGCCCAGGCAGCCGGTCAGGATCAGCACCAGCACACCGAACAGCGCACTGACTTCGATCGGGGCGTGGAACGGCAGAAAATCAAACGCGGCCAGCGCAACCACGCCGATGATGGTCAGCAGCGCAATCGGCGCCTTGCTGGTCTTCGGCAGTTTCTCCGAACCGTCGAGTACCAGAAAATCGGTACCGGCTTTCAGCGCATGGAGCCGGTCCGGCGACGCCTGTACCAGCAGCACGTCGCCGGAGCGCAGGATCACCCGGTTCAAGCCGGACGACTGGCGTTCCTGGGTGCCTTCGAAGCGGTGAAACGCAAGCAGCCGCAGGCCATATTGAGAGTTCAGCTTCGCATCGCCGATGCGCACGCCGTTCAGCCGCGATGCCGGGGTGATCGCGACCTCGG
>JANQPM010000070.1 GCA_028289465.1 Lysobacterales bacterium
CGATGCGCTGGTCAGCGATGGCGGTCAGGTTGCGGTAGTATTGACCGCCGACTGTCTGCCGGTATTGCTATGCGATGATAAGGCCCGTTACGTGGCGGCCGTGCACTGCGGCTGGCGCGGGCTGGCGGGCGGAATACTGCAGGCGACGATTGACCGAATACCGGTTGCGCCGGGCCGGCTGATGGCCTGGCTCGGGCCGGCGATCGGTCCCGAGCGCTATGAAGTCGGGATAGAGGTCAGACAGGCCATGATTGAGCGCGTTGCGGCTGCCGCCGCGGCATTCGTGCCGGTGCGCCGGGGACATTGGCTATGCGATCTGTACCGGATTGCCCGCGTGCAACTGACAGGGCTGGGTGTAGAGCAGGTTTTTGGCGGCAAATTCTGTACGTTTAAAGAAGAGCAGCGGTTTTATTCTTACCGGCGTGACCGCCGGACTGGCCGGTTTGGCAGTTTTATCTGGCTGAACGGCAACGCTTAGACGCCGGATAGCGCAGCCCGCCGGCCGGCCGCTCGATCGGCCGGTGGTTTTTGAATAGGGAGTTTAGGTATGCAGTTGGATTCGTTTTTAGTCAAAACGCTGGAAATCATGGCGGCCTTGTTTGTCTTTCTGGTCGGCATCGGTCTGCTGCTGGTTCTGGTCATCTACCTGATCGACAAGACCCAGTCATCCCATACCATCCGCCGAAACTACCCGGTGATCGGCCGTTTTCGGTATTTGTTCGAACATCTCGGCGAATTTTTCCGCCAATACTTTTTTGCCATGGACCGGGAAGAGCTGCCGTTCAACCGTGCTCAGCGATCCTGGGCCTATCAGGCGGCCAAGAACGAAAATACCACCGCGGCGTTCGGCTCGACCAAGGACCTGCGACCGGAAGGCACGGTGATCTTCGTCAACTGCCCGTTTCCGCAATTGGAGGAAGAAACCCACAAGCCGACCGCGGTCACCGTCGGCCCGTACGCCAGGCGTCCTTACCAAACCGACAAGTTCTTCAACATCTCCGCCATGAGCTATGGCGCATTGAGCCGGCCGGCGGTACGTGCGCTGTCGAGCGGCGCGGCCAAAGCCGGAATCTGGCTGAATACTGGCGAAGGCGGGCTTGCGCCTTATCATTTGGAGGGCGGTTGCGACGTGGTGTTCCAGATCGGCACGGCCAAATACGGTGTCCGCGATGAGGCGGGTAATTTATCCGACGATAAATTGCGCGAAATCGCGTCCCACGAACAGGTGAAGATGATCGAACTGAAGCTGGCCCAGGGTGCCAAGCCCGGAAAAGGCGGTATTCTGCCGGCCGGAAAAGTAACCGAGGAAATCGCCGCAATCAGAGGCATTCCGGTCGGTCAGTCGTCGATCAGTCCGAATCGGCACCCGGATGTCGATTCGGCCGAAGATCTGCTCGATATGCTGCAGCGGATTCGCGACGTGACCGGTCTGCCGGTTGGCTTCAAAACCGTGGTCGGCGCCTACGGCTGGCTGGATTCGCTGTGCCAGGCCATTCATCATCGGGGCATCGAGCAGGCGCCGGACTTTATTACCGTGGACGGCGGCGACGGCGGTACCGGTGCCGCGCCACTGGCACTGATGGACGAAATGGGCCTGCAGTTGAAAGAGGCGTTGCCGCTGGTGATTGACAAGCTGAACGAATACGGTCTGAAGCAGCGCATTCGAGTGATTTGTTCGGGCAAGCGCATCACGCCATCGGAAGTGGCCTGGGCCTTATGCATGGGTGCGGACTTTATCAACAATGCGCGAGGTTTCATGTTTGCGCTGGGCTGTATACAGGCGCTGCAATGCAACAAGAACACCTGCCCGACAGGTATCACCACGCACAATGAAAAACTGCAGCGTGGGCTGGTCGTCAAGGCCAAGGCCGGGCGCGTGGCATCCTATGCCAAGAATATGGTGAAGGAAGTGGAAACCATCGCCCATTCCTGTGGTGTGCCGGAGCCGCGCAGGTTGCGCCGAATGCACGCCCGTATCGTCAGTGCCAACGGTCTGTCCATTGCCATGAACGACCTGCACCCGGACATGCCGCCGCGGCCCGAATTTCGGCCCGACTGAGCTTTTCGGTGGGGCCGCGTGCGACGGCAAAAATCGCTACCGCAGGCGATTGTTGTAGAAGCGCCTTTAGGCGCGATTACCGGACTTTTCGTGGACCGGGGTTTTAGCAAGCGAGTGACATTCGCGCCTAAAGGCGCTACTACAGCGCGTGTCTTGCCCTTTCGAAAGACTCGCGCATCTCTCTACAAGACTCCCTAGGTGCCGGTCTTCGCCGGCGGGTTGAGCTCGGCCCGGTACTGGTCGATTTCCGTTTGCTGCTGCCGAATGGTTTGCTTCAGCGCCAGTGCCGTCATGCCGTCGTAACCGGTATCGAAGTCCGGTTCGATGCATTGGCTGCGGTAGCGGTCCAGAATTCGGTCGCTTTCGGTAAAGTCCTTGCCGGCCGCCTGGCAGAGGTCCTGATACAGATAGTGATACGGCAGAATGGATCGCTGCTCGGTTTCGCTCAGCGACACCGAAGGCGTTGTCTGACCAGAGGCGGAATCCAGGCTGGCAATCGCATCCAAACCGGCGGAAAGTGACAGGAATTGAGCCAGTTCCTGCGCACTGCGTTCCTTATCGGCAATAAACTGTTCGTAGACGATGACATGGGTATTGTCGTCGCCGGCCGCGAACGCGGCCGCCGCCGCGTTCATCTGATACCAGTATTCGGCCTGGCGCTGTACCCAGTTGGCCTCGCCCGGCTCGATCAGCAGCTTGTCCATCAGGTCCAGCTCTTTGCAGAACCGCCGGTAGTCGGAACGATGGAAGTCGTCGCCGAAGAACGAAAACTTGTTTTTCAGCGAGTTCACCACGTCCAGCGGATTTCTCAGAATCAGCACGAACTTGTACTCCGGAAACAACGCTCTGAACAGCGGCATTCGGCCGTTCGCACGGATCAGTTTGGCCACCAGGTGATCGTGCCCGTTCTGCGGGTTTGCAATACGCCTGCAGTAATCGTTGTCCAGATAGGGCTTCATGGTCTTCGCGGACAGAAATAACGGAATCCGCGAATGGTGATAGATGCCCTCTGCGGACAACGAGTTGATATAGGCAAAGGCCTGCTTGGTCTCCGCGTACGGCCGGTCGAACACCTGGCGTTCCCAAAGGAATGGCTCGTATACCGACTCGAAATTTTCTCCGTACTGATCGTGAAACAGTCGTTGCAGCAAACTGTACAGCATCGTGGTGCCGGACCGGCCGACGCCGTAGATCATTACCCTCATCATGTCATCTTCTTTCAATCATCCGCCAGTTGTATCGCACTGACTCGTTGAAATCCTCTTGGCAGTTTCCTGCCGCGCTTAGCCCTTTCCCCCTTGTAGTGTGCCAGGTCTTTCGCAGCCATGCGCAAGTAGCGCTGACCGGCCCAGATAAGCAATTCCCGTCCTTCCGGTACGACCGACAAGCCGATCATATATTCTTCCGCTGATTTTAGCCGCTTCGGCGGAATATTGATCAGCTTGTTGCCCTTTCCGCGAGCGAGCTCCGGTACTTCTGACAGCGAGAATACCAATAAATATCCGTCCGAGGTTACGCAAGCCAGCAAATCGGTTTCCGCCCGCTGCACCAGTGCCGGCAAAACCGGCATTGCGCCGTTCGGCAGATTGATGATCTTCTTGCCGGCCTTGACCTTGCTGAACAGGTTGCCCAGCGCGGTCGCGAAACCATAGCCGAAGCTCGATGCCAGCACGACTTTCTGGTCGTCGTCGCCGGCCAGCGCCGCGATGAAGCGGCTGCCTTCCGGCGGACTGAAGCGGCTGGTCAGCG
>JANQPM010000089.1 GCA_028289465.1 Lysobacterales bacterium
AGCAAGCATTTTCCGCTGCGTGCCGGGCTGCTGCGCCGGGTGACCGGCCGGGTGACCGGCCATCTGAAGGCCGTGGACGGGGTCAGCCTGGAAATCGCAGCCGGCGAGACCTTCGGCCTGGTCGGCGAATCGGGCTGCGGAAAATCGACCCTCGGACGCACTACTCTGCGCCTGCTGGAACCCACATCCGGCCGCATCGTTCTCGACGGCGAAGACATCAGCCGAATACAGGCCGCCGCGCTGAAACCCAGGCGTCGGCTGATGCAGATGATATTCCAGGATCCATACGCCTCGCTGAACCCGCGGCGCACGATCGAGCAAATACTGCTGGAGCCGCTTCAGGTGCACCGTATCGGCAGCGCGATACAGCGTCGTCAGCGGGTCCAGGAACTGCTGGAATTAGTCGGCCTCGGCAGCAATGCACTGCAGCGCTATCCGCACGAGTTCTCCGGCGGACAACGCCAGCGCATCGGCATCGCCCGCGCGCTGGCACCGCGCCCGAGCTTCGTCGTTGCCGACGAAGCCGTATCCGCATTGGATGTTTCCGTGCAATCGCAGGTTCTGAACCTGCTGTCCGATCTGCAAATGGAAATGGGCGTCGCAATGCTGTTTATTTCGCATGACCTGGCCGTGGTCCAGCACATCGCGCACACCGTCGGCGTGATGTATATGGGGCAACTGGTGGAAAAAGCACGCAGCGACGATTTGTTCAACGCCCCCCGGCACCCCTATACCCAGGCCCTGATCAACGCGATTCCGATACCGGTTCCGGGCCGGCCGAAGATCAAGCTGCGCGTGCACGGAGAAGTGCCCTCAGCGCTGAAGCCGCCAGCCGGCTGTGCGTTCCATCCGCGCTGTCCGAAAGCGATGGCCGTGTGCAAAACGCAAAAACCCGTTACACTGAACGTCGCCGAAAATCATACTGTCAGTTGCCACCTCTATGACGAAAGCTAGCTTCGCCGTTTTGCTGTTTCTGTCCGCGTTGCTGATCGGATGCGGCGGCAATCCGCGCATCAGCGGCAAACCGCCTCAGGTTCGTATTAATTCGCTGACGGTGGATGGCCCGATGCTGACCCTGGAACTGCATATCAGAAATATCAACCAGGAACCGCTGAACATCCGCGAATTGCCGCTGTCCGTACAACTCGGCGAACAGCAACTGGCCGAATACAGCGGCGCCATCGCTCAGCAAGTCGGCGCATCGGGCAGCGAAGTCGTCTCGGTCCGGCTGCAAGGCGGCAGCGCCGGCCTGGCCATGCTGGCCGATCTGCAGAACGGCCGCGAAACCAGCCTGCCCTACCAACTTCAAGGCCATGTATTGAACGACGCCGGCAAGCGCCTGGAATTCGATTTCAGCGGACGCCTATTTGCAGTGCCCGGACGCCCGGGCCAGTTTCACTGACCGGCGCGGATGCCGGTTGCGAATACGGCATTGGGGTGATATCAGCCGGAATATACAGCGGATGAGCCGGTGCGCCTGACCGGTTGATGCGCAGGCAATACCATTCCTTGTGCGCGTTGATCAGCCACTCCGACGGCCCTGACTGATGACCCGCATTGCCCCAGGCCGCAAATGCGCGGGCCGCAGTCGCCAGCAATTTTCGCAGCCACTGCCGATTGTCCGGACCTTCGGCGTGCTGCTGTTCGAACAGACGCTTCGGGTACGGCGTCCGGTACGCGAATAAATTCCCGACCAGTACGCCGTCGTAGCCCCAGTCCTGCGCGAATTGAATGCAGCGGCGAATGGTCGGATCATTGTGCACGCCGTCGGCCGTGGACGGGTTCAAGCCGAGAAACAGCGCCAGACGATCGCCCGCGGCCCAGCGTCGCCATAGCGCATAACGATAAGTACGGCATTGACTGAAAACCGCGCCGGAGGGCATTTCAAGGTTCATATCGGATCAGCTTAGCGTCGAAAGCAATATCGTAGAATATCTTTTGGTGTTTGGCGCCGAATCCTGCGCTAGCGCCGCTCGGTTTTCGAGTCGGTCAGCAGCTCAAATACGGAAATATTCAAGCCTTTGGCCAGGGCTTCGAGGCTGTCGATCGTGGCCGCTTTTTCTGTTCGCAGATAGCTGCTGATTTGCGATTGAGATACTCCGGTAATCTGCTGCAAGCCCTGCTGGGAATAACCTCGCTCTTTCATAATCCGGCGCAGGTTCTTAGACAATGCTTTACGAAGTTTCATGGCGCACTAATGTACACGTAAAGATTACCGCTATGGCGGTTGACGAATTAGCGCTATAGCGGTAACATGCGCGCTGTTTGATATTTGTTGTCAAGCTGTGCAAACGCCACCCGATAGGCACAGTCATGTGCGGCCCATAGCTCCTGATAACCGGGCCGCACTTCCAACTAGAACGAAGGCATATAACGCTGCAGTCACAAAAAAGGGAGGTCGAAGGAAACCGTTAGGAACCTAATACCCTCTTGTATGCCGTCAGACTCCCGTTGCACGGACTGCAACAGGTGTGAACGCACTCTGCCTCGTTCCGAAACTTGCGGGTACCGATAGGGAAGCACTTGTACGGCCAGTATTCGGACCGCAAGGGGACGTCTATGACGAACGAATCACCCAATTTCGATTGGGACGATGAGGAATGTCGACCAGAAGACTTGGACTACAAACTGGTATTTAACGAACTGCTGGACGAGGTCGAATCGCTAAAGGTCTCCATCCTGGCAGTTCTTCGAATTATTGACCCCGGTAATCAGAGGCCATCCAGACAGATGGAATCCGAATAAGGCCTGCGAACCCGGTTCCGGCGCTGCGCGCCATCGCGGGCGACGGCCGGCTCGGTGGCTAACGCGTGTCAAGCAACGCTATACGATCTTCCAACACAAACCGCGCCGGCCCACATTGACACTTCCCTGCCCCGGGCAGCGTTGCCCGTCCTTCTGATCTGGGACGCGAAAATACGGTTTCGCTAAGCGAAGAAGCCTTCTGACAGAGCCGTTAAGCGCGTGCGGACGAAAACCGCAACCGCACACCCCCAAGTTATCCATTTCGGACTTCCCAGTCTGGGCTGCAGTGTGCAACGAACGCGCGACCCCTCTGGTGTCGCCCGCCCCTCTGGTCTCGCTCGCATTGCTCGCTCACCCCACCGGGAGAGCAAGCCAAGGAAGGCCTCACGGGTTGCGCAACGCGCAAGAAGCCGTGCTTCACGGCGCCCGCTCAGTCGGGTCGCCAAGCTCTTGTTTATCGCGGAAATGGCATCATATAGTCAATCGCCCTTGGTGAAATTGACCCCCCCGTGACAGCCGGTATAGGCTGTAGCGGATTTGCAGCTTGAGAGACGGAATCATGGCCTTAGAAATCACTTTTGAACTCGCTGAATCGGACTTGGAGCACTTCCGCCAGATCATGGAACGGGTGCGCGCAGCGTCCAAGAATCTGGATGAAGCAACCGTGATCGGCAACGCCCGCGAGCTGCTGAACCAGGTACGTCAATCTTCGGCCACCGCATTTATCCGTACCCGCGTCAACCGGATGGAAACCATGATCGCAATGGTTCAGGACGACGGCTGGGGACTGGAACAAGAAGACCGGCAACGGATCATTCAGGCACTGGGCTATTTTTCCGAACCCGAAGATTTGATTCCGGATCATATTCCGGGACTGGGTTTCCTGGACGATGCGATCATGATCGAACTGGTCACGCGCGAGCTGGAACACGAAATTGCTGCGTACCGGGACTTTCTGGTCTTCCGCGCGGCGGAAACCAGCCGCCACGGCCAACAGGCGCAGGAACTGGAACGCCAGGACTGGCTGCAGGAGCGGCGTATTCAACTGCAATCCCGCATGCGGCGCCGGCGGCGGCGATCCAGAGGCAGCGGCAGCAGCAGTAGCGGATTGTCCCTGCTTTAAGCTGAAACGCCTGACGCGGCGAACGGCAGTTCGCGCTGGTTTTCGAGCAGCATCTCGACATGCGGAATACCGTCTTCCTGATACGGTTCGCTGACCGTGGCAAAGCCGAGATGCCGGTAGAACCCCTCCAGATGGTGCTGTGCTGAAATACGCAGATCGGCACCGGGAAAACGCTCGCGAAAACCGACGATACCGCGCTGCATCAGTTCCTGCCCGATACCCTGCCCGCGATAACTATCGGCCGTTAGCACGCGGCCGATACTCGGTTCGGCGTAGCGGGCGCCTGCCGGCAGCAGCCGCAGATAGGCGGCCAGGGTTTGTCGATCCCAGCCGCACAGATGCCACGCGTCCGCGTCCAGCCCGTCCAGATCCTGGTACGGACACGCCTGCTCCACTACGAATACTTGAATGCGCGCGGCGAATACGGCGTAAGCCTCGTCCGCCGTCCAATCGTCGAATTTGTGCCATCGCCATTGACAGGCGGCCGGCGCTTGCTGCTTACAGTATTTCGGCATTGGCGTTTTTCGGCATCGACTCCACGGACGGCGATGGGTATTCACGGCCTGCATATTCGGCAGACCACACGGGCATGCGCTACAATGCGCCGCACAATCATAACGCCCCCCGCTTTGCGACTCCATGTCTGAACTGATTCATCACCCGATTGTTGTCGCGCTGGAAACCGATGCAAGCCGGTTTCACGGCCCGTCTGCCGACCGGCCGGCGCTACTGGATAAAACCGCCGCGGAGCAACTGGCCGCCCACTTGAGCGCCGACCTCGGCGAACTGATTCCGGACATCCATCAAGCAGCCTTGAGCGTTTGCGGTGCGCTGTATGACCAGACGCAGATCCTCAGCTTCGGCTGGCCGGTTTTCGAAGCGCTGCATGCGCTGACCGTTGCCAGCTATCAGGGCAAGGCTTTTCAGCCGCGGCTGGTCAGCTTCGGCGCCCACGACGGCCGCCTGCCGCATACCGGCCTGCAACCCGACTCATCGCTGCCGGTCAGCATCATGCAGCTCATCGCGATAACGATATCCGGCCCCGCATCCGTGGTGCAGCCGATCAGCCATCAGAGCGAGCATTGTTTTCTGGAAAAGGGTCAGCTCTCGGCCCACAGTGCACAGTGGATCAGCCGGATTTTCGATCTCGACATCAGACATGGCCGCTTCATGACGACCGCGGACCTGGCTGCGATGTTACGTATGCAGTTGGACAGCGTCGGTTTTCTGCCGCTATGGGAGCTGCTGGAATGCGCCTTATACCGGCCGCAGGAAGCCCTGTCGGTCGAAACCGCACTGGGCAATACCTTCAGCTATCGAAGCGGAGAGGTGCACAGTGCGTTTCAGACTTTCGATTACTGGGCCGGCACCGGCGCGGGGCGGAAGCTGCCGTACGAATCGCTGGCCGATGCGTATGCCGACTGGACACGAATGCAACGGCAGTTTCAGATCACATTGGCCGCGCACGGACTCGATATGCACTACTGCCTGCCGGAACGTCCGCAATCCTCGCTGACCGGCACCTACTACTGCGAAACGGCAGACCGCCCACTGAGCACCAAGACCGAGGGTATCACCGAACACAGCGTTGCCGACATCGGCACAATCGCCGTCACCGTAGCCCATCGAGGCCGGCAGCGTCACTTCTATCCGCTGACACCGGAGGGGCTGAACGATATTCACCGCGATATTCGGGCCGAATTCAGCACCGCGCTGGCGCTGGCCTATCCAGGCACCCTGCTGTTCGATCGCAATGGACGGTTTTTGATTCCTGAACGGTTGCCCGATCAGGCCCCACATTCATAATCCGCCGTCAATCGCCCGATATCCATAACGCCAAAACACGTAAATCCACCATGCGCAAATACGACGACAACCCGCTGGTCTATGTAGACCGCTCGCCCATTCACGGCCGCGGTCTGTTCGCCCGCCAACCGATTCAGGCCGGCGCACTGATCGGCGAGATCGAATACAAGGCAACCCGGAAAAACGGCATGCATGTGCTGTGGATCTGGGATGAGGAAACCGAGCGGTGGAACGGCTACGATATCAAGAACGAGCTGCGCTTTGCCAACCATTCCGGCCAGCCGAACGCCGAGTTCTGGGATACCGAGCTCTATGCGCTCTCCGACATCGCGACCGATGACGAAATCACGTTTGACTATCAGTGGTAGTCGGCCAGCAATTCGTCGATGCGTTCGATCACGTCTCCGATCACGTCGGCCGGCGGCAGCAGCGTCATTCGAAAGTGGTCCCGCCGTGCAAAATTGAAGCTGGAACCGGGCACCAGCAAGACATGCTTGCGCTCCAGCAGGCTCATCGCGAAATAGTGATCGTCAAACGCCGGAACCCGGTCCGTATTGACCGCCGGAAATCCGTACATTGCGCCCTGCGGCGCAACGATATCCAGATACGGACTGCTCTCGATTCCGGCCAGCATGGCCTGCCGGCTGTCATACAGCGAACCGCCCGATACGATTAAATCGTCGATGCTCTGGTGTCCACCCAGCGCGGTCTGCACCGCCCACTGGCCCGGCACGTTTGCACACAGCCGCAGTGCGGCCAGCAGTTCCAGCGCCTGCCGGTAATCCTGCGCCTGGTCCACCGCGCCGGAAAGCACCGCCCAGCCAACGCGGTATCCGCAGGCGCGATACACTTTTGACAGACCCGAGAATGTGACGCAAAGCGTGTCGTGGGCCAGCGTCGCCATCGGGTGAAACCGCGCGCCGTCGTATAAAATCCGGTCGTAGATCTCATCGGTGAGTATCACCAGCCGATGGCGCTCGGCAATCTCGGTCAGTCGCTGAAGCACCTCCATCGGGTAGACCGCGCCGGTCGGATTATTCGGATTGATGATCACCAGCGCGCGGGTCCGTTCGCCGATCAGCGCCTCAACGGCATCGGGGTCCGGAACGAAACCGTTTTCGGGCCGGCAATCGTAGTACGTCGGTACCCCGTCGTTAAGCACGGTCGCCGCCGACCACAGCGGATAGTCCGGCGACGGCAGCAGAACTTCGTCGCCCGGTTCCAGCAATGCGCGCAGACACAGATCGATCAGCTCGCTGACGCCGTTGCCCATGAAGACGTTTTCCACCGACACATCCATGATGCCGCGGTCCTGAAACTGCATTACAACCGCTTCGCGGGCTGGAAATATGCCCTTCTGGTGGCTGTAGGGCTCCGCTTTCTCCAGGTTGCGAATCACCGCCTGGCGCATGGTTTCAGGGGTTCGCAGGCCAAAACTGCCGGGATTGCCGACATTGAGCTTGATGATTTCATAGCCCTGGCGTTCCATTTCCAGCGCCCGGCGCGCGAGTGCGCCGCGAATCTCATATTTGACCTGTTTTAGCTTTGTCGTCGGTTTCATGGTTATTCCACCGCTTTTTGGGTGCCATGTTTTGGGCACCACGTTTCTGGGGCACCATGCCAAGCGCGGTATAATACCTGAGGACAGGGTTGGAGGCAGCCGGAAAATCGCATCGAAGGGGCGGCGGTGCAAAGACAGGGGTATGCCGTTCCCTTGATTCCTGATCGAAACCGCCTCATTTATGATCCAACGGCATTGTCAAGCCGAAGTCCGGTATGCGTGCCGGCCAATATCGGAGCTTCCAGGAATATCGCATGAGCTTATCGACCGAAACCAGAGAGAAAATCGAATCCCTGTTGCAGGACAACCGGGTGGTGCTGTTTATGAAAGGCACGCCGCAGCAACCGCAGTGCGGTTTTTCGGCCAAGACCGCCGGTCTGTTGTCGACGATTGTGCCCGACTACGCCGCGGTGAACGTGCTGGCCGACCAGGACATTCGCGAAGGGATCAAAGTGTTCGGCAACTGGCCGACGATTCCGCAACTCTATATCGAAAAGGAGCTGGTCGGCGGCTGCGATATCGTCACGCAGATGTACAACAGCGGCGAATTGCATGACATGCTGGGCGCGGAAAAGCCCGACCGCACACCACCGCAGATCACCATTACCGATACAGCGGCGGAAAATATCCGCGAAGCATCCCGCGGGCACGATGGTCTGGCGCTGCATTTCAGCATCGATGGCAACTGGCAGTCGCAGTTCAATCTGGCGCCGGAAGAAGGCCATGAAATCGCAGCGGAATCCAACGGTATCCGCGTGTTGATGGACCTGGGCACCGCGCAGCGGGCACAGGGTGCGGTGATCGACTGGGTCGACAGCCTGCAAGGCCAGGGGCTGAGCATAGAGTTGCCGGAAGCGCCGCCCGCAGTCAAACCGCTGAGCGTGCAAGAACTGAAGGCGCTGCTGGATCAGGACCAGGTGCTGCTGGTCGACGTGCGCAATGCCGAAGAACGCGGCAAAGCGGAAATCGACGCCGCGGAACCGCTGACCCGGGAGTTGATGGCGCGTATCGACGCACTGGATAAAACGACCCCAATTGCCTTTATCTGCCATCACGGCAATGCCAGCCAGGGCGCAGCCGAGCACTATCGCCGCGAAGGCTTCACCGATGTCTACAACGTCATCGGCGGCATTAATGCGTGGTCGCTGGAAATCGACCCGTCAGTGCCGCAGTACTGAACGATGCGCGCGGTATGGAACAACGCCGTCATCGCCGAAAGCGATGACACCGTGGTGGTTGAGGGCAACCATTATTTTCCGCCCGACTCGGTCAACTTCGAATATCTGCGCGACAGCACCAAACATACCGTGTGTCCATGGAAGGGAACGGCGTCCTACTACGATGTGGTTGTCGACGGCCAGCAGAACAAAGCCGCGGCCTGGTACTACCCGGAGACCAAAGACGCCGCCCGGCAGATCGCCGGCCGTATCGCATTCTGGCGCGGAGTGGACGTTACCGGTTGAGCGACGAGGCAACTGACAGAATATTCGCCAGCTCCTTGTCTCATGAACACTGAAACATGCATGGCTGTTTAGATTTCAAACTGAGGTACTACCGTCGACTCACCTATTATTTACGTTCACGATCCCCCCTTGTCGTGCTTACCTAGGAGCGCCCCTGGGAGCCCCGACTTCTGAGCCGAATCTTCCTTGTTGTTAGGGCCCCAGCAAAATGGTGCCTGACGGCCTCAGGCATTGCTCTCACAGTATGGCGAATTAGGCGTCATATTTGACTGCAGGGAACCCGTGGAACAGTCATATTGAAGCTCGGTACCGCCAGCACAAACACGAACGCTAGTGAATATAGTGGCGACACCATTGATTGCGACTTTGTTGCCCGCACAGCTAAACGATGTCGTCGCCTCAGTTTTTGCTTCTCCAGGCTGTTTCCCTGCCTGATCAATCATTCTCAAAACTGACGGGTCTACAGGGTTGTCACCGAAAAATGTGACATTGCTGATTGGCTCCGCTGCTGACGAGGCAGGCACCATCAGATTGTAAACGATGACCTCATCGGCAACGAAGCGTATCCTCGATTGGTCATGATAAATTAGTGCCTCACCGGCGGTGGCCGATACATCTTCGGACTCGATTTGGACAGTGCCGGCAATCACAGAGAACACCGGTTTGCCCCGAAACTCTGTGGTATTCATGGCATCACCCGTCACGATTATCCCACCGATATCGACTTCCGGAGATTCGCGGTCAATGCTTACCGTGGTATCAGTAATGGATGTTTCCGCAATGACTCCACCGCGGATTTCCGCTGCCAACACAATACTGGCCGGCAGCGCACTAATTAGTGCGCAGATAAAAAATTTCACACTAGGCACCCCTTGTCAGCTCTGTGGGCAAATTATTATAAGTAGGCCACAGTTCGCAATACAAGACTTACCATGATTACCTCAGGCCACCTCTAGCGTGAGCGGCCGTTCACTGAGTAGTGACGCCCTTACACCGGACTATTCCTGCTTGTGACGCTAGTCAGCGGAAGCCCACACCCGCCTTCCGGCAACTGAGACACCACACAGCTATCATGGCGCTTGTAAAGCATTACTTGAGATGATATAACCGGGGCAAATAACCGCATAAAGGGGAGTTTCGAATGCGCATTTTTCTGCTTTGTCTGACCATACTGGTATGCGCTAGCGGACTGGCCTCCGAATACGACAGCCGTATCGTTCGAGCCATTATTCACGAGCTCAATTACCGGGCGTCAGAAATGCTGCCGAACCCTGGAGAAAAAGGGTTTGTGGTTTTCCTGACCGACCATTCTCACCAGGGCTTCGTGACACTATTAGGCCCGGACGCAGCCCATGATCAAAGCGCCAGCTATAGCGTTGAAAACGGCATCGTTTCGTATACGCACGATCAAACAGGCAAAACCGGATCATTTGATTTGGCCACCTACGCCGCAGATCCCGGCGCCCATGACGACATTCAGCCCGAAGCGCTGAGCGGCGTTCAATGCATTCGCTTTATCAGAGACTGCCGGTCAATCGCGTTGGAAACCTGCAAGTCGCCGAAGGGGCTGTCCGTTTCCGCAAATTGTGCCACGGAGTCCTGTTCATTTAGCTGTGGCAATTCAGACGGTAGTCATTAAGGCAGGGGTGATCTCAGCCGCTTCGGACAGACGCAGACGAAAGGAGTCATGGCCGGTCTGATTCGAGGAATCCGGCGGACTTTCCGAATCAGTTCTCCCGCATGATGACCTCCCCAGTACCATAACTCCGGGTACAATAACCCCGGTACAGTATCTATTACCCCATAGCTTAGCGATTGAACCGGCCGGCATGCCTTTGACAACCGAGATTATGATGACCTGCCGGGACGGCTTTACGCTGGCCGGAACACTGGCGCAAACCGATGCGCCGGCGAAAGCGAGCCTGGTGATCTGCAGCGCGCTCGGCGTACCGCGCAGATACTACCGCCGATACGCCGCTTATCTGGCCGATAACGGCTACCGGACGCTGATTTTCGATTACCGCGGCATCGGCGATTCCGTCCTCGATGCCGATACCGAAATCCGTATGTCGCTCTGGGGCGAGCAAGACATTGACGCGGCGCTGCGCTATGCGCGGACCAGCGCGCCGGAAACGCCGTTATTTATGCTCGGGCATAGTTGCGGCGGTCAATTGTTCGGGTTGACGCCGGAAAGCACCGGCCTGGCCGGCGCAATCTTCGTCGGTGCGTCCATGGCTTACTGGAGCCGCTGGCCGACTCCGCTGAATATTGGTGCGCTGGGCCTGTGGTACGGCTTTCTGCCGCTGTTCAACTGGCGCCGGACCCGCTTTCCGGCGCGCGCACTCGGTATTTCCTCAGTCGACGTGCCGGCACCGGTGATCGCCGAGTGGATTACCTGGGCACGCCGCCCGGAATACCTGTTCTACGAAAAATTCGGCCTGGACACCGCAGGCTATGCCGACTTGAGTTTTCCGCTGCTGTCACTCGGCTTTACCGATGACCGTTACGCGCCGCGCAAAGCCATTCAGGCTTTGCTGGCCCGCTTTCCGAGCGCGCAGATCGACGACCGGACGATTAAACCGCAGCACGGCAAAATCGGGCACTTCGGCTTTTTCAAGCCCGCGCTAAAAGACAGCCTGTGGCGGGATACGCTGCGCTGGCTGGAGAAGCACAGCAGTTCGAACTAAGCGGCTTCAATCGAACTCGGCGACAACCGGCGTATGATCGGACGGCCGTTCCTGGCGCCGCGGTTCGATATCAACATAGGCTGCCCGGCAGCGTTCGGCCATTGCATCAGAGGCCAGCACCAGGTCGATTCTGAGTCCGCGCTTGCGCCGGAACGCCATCATTCGGTAATCCCACCAGCTATAGATTCTGTCTTCCTGTTCGAACAAGCGAAACGTATCGGCCAGGCCGAGATCCAGAATCCGCTGAAAGGCGTCTCTCTCCGGCGTGCTGCACAGGATTTTTTCGTGCCAGGCTTCCGGGTCGTGCACATCGCGGTCCTCGGGCGCGATATTGAAGTCTCCGAGTACGATGACATCGTCGTGCGCGGACAACTGGGACGCGATGTAGTCGGTGACATGCTCCAGCCAGTTCAGCTTGTAGGCGTATTTATCCGAGCCGACCTCCTTGCCGTTGACCACATACAGATTGATTACCCGGACATCGCCGACCGTCACGGCCAGAATCCGCCGCTGCGGATCGTCCAGGCCGGGCACATCGGTGACGGGATCGTAGGCCGGCTGCCGGCTCAGCACCGCAACGCCGTTATAGGTTTTCTGGCCCGAATAGGCGCTGTGATAGCCGATCTCGGAAAGCGCATCCAGTGGAAACTTGTCGTCCGTCATCTTGGTTTCCTGAAGCGCAAGCACGTCGGGCTGGTTCAGCTCGCACCAAGCGATGACCTGGGGCAGCCGCACATTCAGCGAATTGACATTCCAGGATGCAACTTTCATCTCGGTATCCTAATCGGCAACGCAATCAGCCAAGCCTAGGTAGCTTTACCGGTGGATGCAAGCGAAACCAATGCGGTCCGCTAGACATCCCGAATGTCATAGCTGGCCAGCAGCGGCTCGATGGACGGGCTTCGGCCACGGAACGCGACGAAAGATTCCAGTGCCGGACGGGAAGCGCCTGCCGCGAGTATTTCCCGGCGCAGGGACGCACCGATGGACGCATTCATCAGACCCTCGTCCCGAAACCGCTCAAACGCATCGGCGGCCAGTTGTTCGGCCCACAGGTAGCTGTAATAGCCCGCGGCATAACCCCCGCCGAACAGATGGCTGAACGCGTTCAGAAAACGATCTTCCGAATGGCTGGGCGCAACAGCGACCCGGGCCCTGACAGCGTCCATGATTTCCTGCGGCGGGCGCGGGCGAGGCTTTGCCTGCTCCAGGTGCAGTTCCATATCGACGATCGCAAACTCCAGTTGCCGCACCAGTTGCATGGCCTTCTGGAAATTCCGCGACCGCCACAGTTTCCGGTACAGCGGATCGGGCATTGGCTTTTCGGTCCGGTAGTGACGGGCAAAGCGCAGTAGCGATTCGCGCTCCAGGCACCAGTTCTCCATGATCTGGCTCGGCAGTTCTACCGCATCCCACTCGACATTGGAGATGCCGTTAATCGGCGGCCAATCGACCTCGGTCAGCACATGGTGCAGGCAATGTCCGAACTCGTGAAACAGGGTTTCCACATCGCGAAAATTCAGCAGCGAAGGCTGGCCGGCCGACGGTGGCGAAAAATTACAGCACAAGAACGCAATCGGTGTCTGAACGCGCTGAGCGGTTCGGCGCCGGGACCGGCATACATCCATCCACGCACCGCCACGCTTGTCGCTGCGCGCGTACAAATCCAGATACAAGCCACCGATGGCCTTTCCGGCCGAGTCGGAAACCGTCAGGTACCGAACGTCGCGATGCCATAGCGGCGGCGATGCGTCGTCGGAAAAACGCAGACCGAACAACCTGCCGGCAATGTCCAGCAAGCCGTCCAGCACCTGCGGCACCGCGAAATACGGCTGCAGTTCTTCCTGGCTGATCGCATAGTTCTGCCGGCGCAGTTTTTCCGACCAGTAGGCCACATCCCAGACTTGCAGCGCATCGGGTCCGCCCTGCTCGCGAGCGAATTCGGACAGCTCGGCGAATTGCCGCTCGGCCGCCGGTCTGGCCCGAACCAGCAGGCCCTCGAGAAATTGCCGTACCTGCTCGGCAGACTCGGCCATGCGCACCGCTATGGCATAGTCGGGATAGTCGGAAAAGCCGAGCAATCCGGCCAGTTCCTGGCGCAGGGACAGCAGGCGCATCATCGCCGGGCGATTGTCCCATTCGCCGGCATTGGGCCCGCGATCCGATGCCCGCGTTACATAGGCATGATGCACTGTCTCGCGCAATGCCCGGTCGTCGGCATAGGTCATCACCGCAAAATAGCTGGGGTAGCTGAGGTCGATCAGCCAGCCCGTCTCGTGCTGTTTTTCGGCCAGATTGCGCAGCAGGTTTTTTTCGTTTTTCGGCAGACCGCGTAGCTGATTCTCGTCGTCAATTCGCTTAAACCAGCCGTAGGTCGCATCCAGCACATTTTCGGAGAACCGATTGCTTAGTTGCGTCATTTCCTCGGTCAGTTCGCGGTAGCGCTGCTTTTTCTTGTCGTTCAGCGTCACGCCGGATCGCTCGAAATCCCTCAGCTCCAGTTCGATCAGGCGCTGCTGCTTTTGGTCCAGTTTTTCACCACCCAGCCGGCGGTATGCGCGATACAGGCGCTCATTCTGAGCGCGCTCGTTTTGCTGCTGGGTAATCAACACCATCGCTTCGCGGTAGACCGCCCGCAGCGCGTCCGAATCTTTGACATTGCTCAGATGAGAGACCTGCGACCAGGCTTGCGCGATTCGATCCGTCCAGTCCAGTTCCCGCTCCACCAGTTCGTCCCAGTTCAGGTCCCGGTCGTTCTGCAACAAGGTATCCAGGCCGCTTTGATAAGCGCCGATAAGCTGCCGAATGGCCGGCAGCACATGTTCCGGCTTCAGCAGGTCGAAACGCGGTAAACGATCCTCGCCTAGCAGCGATGTGTCCAAAAGGGGGTTGCTCATCGGCTCTCGTGTTCTGATCGGTGACCGGGATGCTAACATAAGCAAACCTGTATGGCCCTCGGAGGCAATCTTGACTGAAAAAGCCGGTGCCCGTCCTTTTCACGCCGCCGAATATACCGGTGCTGGCTTCGGTCGAGAGTGAACCGATGAAACCGGGCAAAACGGGAATCAGCCGGCTGATCAACGCGACACGCTATTCAAGCAAGGGCCTGGTCGCGGCATTCCGCCACGAGGCGGCATTTCGGCAGGAACTGGTGCTGGCGGCAATCGGCATTCCGGTCGCCGCCTGGCTGACCGAAACCATTACCCAGTTCCTGCTGCTGACCATACCGCTGATTTTGCTGCTGATCGTCGAACTGACCAACAGTGCGATTGAAGCGGTTGTCGACCGCATCGGCGACGAATATCATGAGCTTTCCGGACGGGCCAAGGACCTCGGCTCCGCTTCGGTATTGCTGACGCTGGTACTCATAGGACTTTGCTGGGGTTTAGTTTTATATGACATTTACCGATAGACCATTACGCACATTTTCGCCAATCGTCCTGATCGTGCTGGGCCTGACCTTGTCGGGCTGCCCGGCTCCCGAGCAAAACCAAGGCGGAGAGGACATCAATGCCGGTGCCGCCGCGGAACAGCAAGACTGCACCGTGGCGCCCGAAGGCA
The DNA here is from genome assembly GCA_028289465.1 of Lysobacterales bacterium. GTDB lineage: Bacteria > Pseudomonadota > Gammaproteobacteria > Xanthomonadales > SZUA-36 > JANQPM01. Next base: position 14,947 of record JANQPM010000089.1, read on the forward strand.
ATCAGGACAAAGCCTGCCCGATGCACTACGAACCGGTTTGCGGCTGCAACGGAAAGACCTATTCAAATAGCTGCTTTGCCGCACTGGCCGGTGTGTCCTCGTGGACCGACGGACGTTGCGAAGGCGATGACCTGACCCGTGCGCTGAAGCCGGCCGCAGCCGGCGGCTAGTACGGCTGCCAGCGCAGGTCGATGAACCACTGACGGCCGGCACCCGGAAAATAACGCAGATTGCCGAATGCGAAATCGGCCCGCTCTGCATATCGCTTACCGGCAAGGTTGCGCAGGCGCAGGCCGACCGACCAGCGCTGCGACAGACGGCGGCTGACGTACAGATTCAGCAAATCATGGCCGGGGTATTGCTCGCTGTTCGCAGCATCCAGAAAATAGCGGCCCTGGTGCAGCCATTCCAATTCGAAATTGCCGCGGTCGACATCGCGGTATTGCAGATAGAAGCGCCCCAGTCGCGCCGGGGCAGTATCCACCCGGTTACCGGAAACGATGGTCTCCGCGCCGGCCGCCTGGCGGCTGAATGCGTATTCGTGCACCGCCCAGCTACCGTTGCCGCCGAGACGCCAGCGCTCGGTCAGCGGCAGCGACCAGTCCCATTCCAGCCCGAAATGCCGGGTCCGACCGTCGCTGAGGTTAAAGCCGTCCGCATCGCGGAAGATAAAATGCGCCTTGGCCGCGTAGTAAGCTTGCAGCGACCAGCGCACGCGGCCTTCTCCGCTGGCGTGAAACTCGATGCTGTCCAAGGTCTCCGAGCGAATATCGGCAATGTCCTGCCCCCGCTGCAACCGATACAGCTCGGTAATCTGCGGCGCTCTGAAGCCGCGCGCCAGCCGCAGCGATAATGCGAGCCGTTCGCCGACCCGCCAGCCCAGTGCCAGTTCAGGCGCAATATTAAAAAAAGCGTCGCTGCGATCGGCCGGCCGGTTAAACAAACAACCACCGAAACCGCAGGCGCTGCCGTCCTCTTTGAGATTGCCGTCGGTCAGACGATTGTCGTAGTCATAGCCCAGCCATTCCGCACGCAGGCCGGCACGCCACCATTTACGTTCCCCAAAACGCCCTTCCCATTGCGCAAAGGCGGCCAGCATTCGCGTATCGGTGCGAAAATCGTAATGCCGGCCCACCGGGCGCGTTTCGCGCAGAAATTCCGATCCGCCGCTGACCGGTTCGGCCTGGGTTTCTTCCAGGTCTACCCGCGCGCCTTCCAGGTCGAGGCCGAAGCTGAACAGCCCCGCTGCGGCCGGTCGATGCGCGTTAAGCTGCAGGCCCAGGCTGCGATGACCGTTGCGCTCCAGCGGCTGACCGGGCAGAAAGTGCTGCAAAAAACGCATTCGGCTGTGCCGCGCATAGGGTACCCACTCGATCCGCAGCCCGTTCGCCAGCACAGACCGCCAGTGGCTTTGAATACGCAGCGCACGGCCGTCGCGAAACGCCTCCGGGTTTCGGTTGCTGCGCCTTGCCGACGCATTGCGGTATGCATCCCGGCCGAAAACGAACCCGGCGGTATCCTGGTCCAGCCGGGCCAGACTGACAGCGGTGTAGCCGCGATCGGCACCATGAGCCGCGCGAACGTTCAGCAATGCGTGCCGGTGGGCTTCATCGTCGCGGAAACTCTCGCTGTCGGTAGCAGACCCGGTTGCCGACAGCCGGCCTGCGGACCATCCGAACCCGAACCGGCGGAACCGATTCGAGCCAAACCCGGCACCGAGCCAGTTTCCCGAATCGGCGGACGGCTTGACATTGATCACACCATGCAGCGCATTGCCGCCGTGAACCACCGTCCCTGGTCCGCGCAGCACTTCAATCGATTCAGCACCGTTCAGATTCAGTTCAAACAGGCCGTTCAGATTGCAAAAGCCGGCCGGGCGCACCGGTACACCGTCTTCGGCGATCAGAAAGGCCCCGCAGGCACCAGCACCGGTCAGAACCGGCGAACGGATCGCGGTCAGATGCTCCTGGCCGCTGCCGCGGCTGATCCATGCACCCGGAACCGCATGAAACAACTCATTCGGGTGGTTCGGCCTGACCTGCCGAATGGCTGCGCGGTCCAAATGGTGCCGGGCGTTGGTCTTCTGCAACGTTGTCAGACGCGAAAATACCGTAACGGTGTCCAGTTCCTGAACCGCTGCTGCCGGTGCCAGCGTATTCAAAGCCCACAACAGCAGCGCTCCCGCAGTCATTTACCGTCCCCGCCCTCGAGCCGCCGCTGGCGTGCGGCCAGCAGCACGAACCAGATCGCGCCGGCCGCACTGAGCAGAAACGGGACGATCAATGCGTAACGCCCGAAATCCGGATTCACCGAAGACAAGCCCTGGTAGATCGCAACACCGAGCAGCGGCATGACCAGTCCGCGCAACCCGGTCAGCGTCACATGCGCGCCCATATACAGCGCGCTGGTCGCTTCGGTCGAATAGTCGTTGTGGCCGAGGTTCCAGCCGAGCGCAGCGCCGCCGAACGCAATACCGAGCGCGGCGGAGCCCGCCCACAGCAGCCAGACCTGGCCGATGGCCGCCGCCAGCGCAAAGCAGCCGAGCGCAAAGACGAAAGCCCAGCTCTGTCTGGCGCGGTATTGCAGGATATGCTGGCCACCGAGCAGCCGGGCCCACAGCGGAACGCTGGCCGATACCAGCAGCAGCGGTATCGTCGATGTCATCAACACCTGCGTGAAGCGGGACAGTTCGAAATGCTCGTTCAGCACGATAATCAACGGTGCCATCAACATCAGGTTTCCACTGCCGAAAATCATCATGACCGTCAAATAGCGTCCGAACTCGCGATCCTGGGTAAAAATGCCGAAAAGATCCCGAATACGGATGCCGCCGGCGCTGTCGCGTTCCTGTTGCAACGTCCGGCGCCGGCGTCTGACCGCCGTGCCGGAGTACACCCACGCCGCCGCCATTCCGGCAAGGGCCAGCGCGGGATAGAGCCAGTGAAAATGACGGTTGCTATCGTCCAGCAGCAAACCGATCGCACCGCTGCCGCCGCCAATGATTACGCCCGCGAGGGTAATGACGCGGCCGGTGACTATCGCCCGTTCGCGCCGTTCGAAATTAGTCCGCCAAACACTGGCCCTGAGCGTGACGATGCCCGACCACAGGATTCTGACCACGATCATGCTGACCGTCAGCAACAGCAGGCCCGCCGGGCTGACCGGCGAAAACCCCATCACTGCCAGACACAGGCCGCAGCCGACCATCATCCAGCTCATCAGGCGGACTTTGTCGCGGCCCTGGGCGTATGCGGCAAAACCCAGGCTTAGCAGATTGGCAAATGCCGGCGCACCGGAAACCAGCGCCACCGCAGTATTCACCCACAGCTGGGACGCGACCCCGGCATAGGCGTTTTTCACCAGCACGCCGACCAGACCGCCTTCTACCGCGGACAACAGCAATGAAATCGTCCACCAGGTCGCCAGCTCGCGCGGCAACAGCGATCGGGTTCGTTGCGACAACGCGGAAGCGGTACTGAACTGTGGCATGCCGACCCCGGCTCGAAAAAGCCGTCACTTTACTCGCACCGGTTGTCCGCCGCCACCATCGCGGCCGGTCAGGGCTGTTGCAGTACTGCGATTTGGGTACAATGCGATACGATAGGCGGTAGGAAATCAAGTATCAACGGTGGATTCAGGAGTCATTTGAATGAAGCCAGTGAACCCGAAATGCTCTGACTGCGGCGCGTCCATGGAAGCCGGCTTTTTGGCCGATCATGCCCAATCCGGTTTTCAGCAGTCGCGCTGGGTTAAAGGCGGTCCGGAGAAAAACTGGCTGGCTGGCGTAAAGGTAAAAGGCAAGGCGCAGTATGCTGTTGAAGCCTGCCGCTGCCAGCGCTGCGGTTTGGTCAAGCTGTATGCAAGCTGACGCTGCCCGGCTGCAAGCGACTGATCCGGCGGGTACCTGGGCGGAACGCCTTCAGACCTTGCTGTACCGGGAGATACCCCTGAGCCGCGCGATGGCAGTAACGGTAGCGGGCTACGATGCCGGCGGTCTGACGCTGACCGCGCCGCTGGCGCCGAACATCAACGACAAGGGCACGGCCTTTGGCGGCAGTCTGTCGGCCGTTATGACGCTGGCCGGCTGGGGTACGCTGTGGATTGCGTGCCAGCGGGTCCGGATCGACGCCGACATCATGATTCAGGACGGAGCGGTTTGCTATCAAGCGCCGGTGGCGAGCGCGATTACCGTCCGCTGCGCGGCGCCCGAGGAAAGCCGCTGGGAACAATTTCTACAGGCCTTTCGGCGCCGCGGAAGAGGCCGTATTGATTTATCCGTTCATACCGTCGGCGCTGATCGTCCGGCTGCGACGATGGATTGTCGGTTCGCCGTTATCGCCAAGCACTCTGACCGGGAATTTTAGCGTATGAAGAACACCTGTATTCGCTTGCTGACGCCGCTGCTGGCCGCGCTCCTGCTAAGCGCCTGCGCCAGTACCAAGCGCGACCAAGATCTGGACAAAACCCTGCGCCAATACGGGCAGGCCATTCGCTTCAGTCAATTCCAGGCTGCGCTGCGCTACCACCATCCGGACTACCTGCGTGAGCATCCGGTCAGCGAACTGGACATCAACCGCTTGCAGCAATTCAGGATCACCGGCTATGAGGCCGGGCCCTCTGAGACCCTCGAAGACGGCAACGCGGTGCGCCAGCGGGTGGTGATCAAGCTCTATAACGTCCGCCGAGCACGCGAACGCAGCATCGCCCAAGATCAGTTGTGGCGCTACGATGCCGAACGCGAAGCCTGGTTATTGCACTCCGCCCTGCCAGACGTCAGGCAGCGCTGAGCGTAACCAGCAGCGATGGATAAACCTGTCAACGCTGACGCCGTCGACAAGGTCTTTCTGTCGCCCTACTCGGCAGACTGGCCCAGAGAATTTCACCTGGAACGGCAACGGCTGACCGATGCGCTGGCGCAATGGCAGCCGGTCTTTGAGCATTTCGGCAGTACCGCGGTTCCAGGCCTGCCGGCGAAGCCGATTATCGATATGCTGGGCGGACTGCAGGATTTCTCAGCCGCGCAGTCACTGATGAATCCGCTGATCGATCTCGGCTACCGTTTCGAAGGCAGTTTTACCGAACGCCTGATGTTTGCTTCCCGTGACCGGGAAGGACGGCGGAAATACCACTTGCACCTGGTAGAGCACGACGGCCCGCAGTGGCAATTGCGGCTGAAGTTTCGGGACGCACTGCGCGAATCCGCCGACCTGCGGGCAGCCTATCTGGTCGAAAAACACCGGTTGGCCGCGCGCTACCCGGATGACATGAAAAGCTACGCCGCCGCCAAAGGCGAGTACTTGAAAACACTGATTGACGAGCTGTGATATACCGGAACCGGCATTGTGCAGAGCCGGCCGGAGACAGGGATCGGGGACCATGACAAAAATCGAGTTTCGACCGGGAAAAAACATCGCGATCAAAACGCCCAGTCACGAATTCCAGGCGCTGGTCGAATTCTACCGGGACACGCTGGGTTTCAAGGTACTCAAGCAGGGCCGGAACAACGTCAGCTTCGAGTTTGGCGGCAAAATCCTTTGGGTGGACCACGTTCCGCATGTCACTCAGGCGGAAATATGGCTGGAAGTGCACTGCCCGCAGACCGATGGCGCCCGCGACTACCTGCGGCAAAAAGGCGTTAGGTTCAGCGAACAGGTGGAACCGCTGGACGACGGTTTTCCGGGTTTTTGGATCTCGGCACCGGGTAACCTGATTCACCTGATAGCAGGCGACTACTGACCGCGAACGTTTGAGCGCCGTCTCAAAACCCGAACACCGAAAACCCGCCGTCAACGGCAAGCGTCTGGCCGGTGATGTAGCTGGCGGCCGGCATGCAGAGAAATGCAACCGTATTGGCGACCTCTTCAGACCGCCCTACCCGGCCCATCGGCGTTCGGGCGATTACCTGCTGCCGGTATTCCTCGTCCTGCAGAACCTGTTCGGCCAGCGGTGTCTGGATGTACCACGGTGCGACCGCATTTACGCGGATACCGTCCGCCGCCCATTCGCAGGCCAGATTGCGGGTTAGCTGAATCATTGCGGCCTTGCTCATTGCGTACGGCGAGCCGGTACGCATATGGGTCAGACCGGCCACCGAGCTGACATTCACCACGCTGCCCGACCCGCTCTGCTTCAGCGTCGGCCGAAAACGCCGGCAGAGTTCGAAGCAGCTGGTCAGGTTGGCGTTCCAGATCTTGTGGTACTCCTCGGCCGAATACTCGGTAGTCGGCTTACGGATATTGGTGCCCGCATTGTTAATCAGGATGTCGATCAGATGGTGAGCGACTTCATCGAGCAGGTCGTCGCGGTCGCGCTCGGACCCGACATCCGCCGCGACGGTTTCCACATTTGCTTCGGGTGCTATGGCCTTGACCGACTGTGCGGCTTGCGACAGTCCCTCGGCTCCGCGGGCCACCAGAATCAGATCGGCGCCGAGCGTCGCCAGGGAACTGGCAATCTCCAGACCGATTCCGCGGCTCGCGCCGGTAATCAGCGCACGGCGACCGTCAAGGCGCCAGACGGATGCAGGTTGGTGGTTCACAAGCGTTTCCTTTAATCATGCTCCATAGCTCGGCGAGCCGGTCTCGCCGCGGTGCAAACGAAGTATAAAACTCGGCGTGCCGATCCGCATCCGCAGGCGAGAAGCGCAGGCCCCACAGCGTTTGAGTATCCTGCGGCAGCGCCGAATAGCGCAGGTCGCCGACCGTTACGGCAGCCGGGTCCGATGCCGGGGCCAGACCCAGGTAGCCGTCGCTGAACGAACGAAAGCGGTCGAGGTCCCTTTCAAGCACACTCGACCGTTCGGGAATGCCCTGCCAGGCCGGCACCGGCCCGCCGGGATAGTGCTGCGCGCCGGTGCCCAGTCCGGGCCGTAACGCATCAATATAAAATATGTCCCGGTAGCGGTACACCGACCGCCAGACCAGCAAGTTTCCGATCGACGGCATCACTCGGCGCTGCATCGGCCCGGCTGCTTCCCGGTGATCGCGCGCATCGATCAAGCGGCTTTGCAGTTCAAGCGCGCGCTGGTGTTGCAGCACGCCCAGCCCAAGATATGCCAGCGCCCATAGCAGCGCGATCCGCCACCAGTTTCGGCTGCGGCGCGTAAACGCGACTAACAAAGCCAATGCAACCGGAATACTGATCAATGGATCGATAATGCTGATGATATCCCAGGCATAGCGGCGTTCCGACAGCGGCCACAGCAGGCGCGTGCCGTACGAGGTACAGGTATCCAGCAGGCCATGCGACAACATACCCAGAGCGCAGAATCCATACAAAGCCGCAAAGCGCGCCGATTCCGATAACCGCCGGAACAACAGCCAAAGCAGCAGCGAGACCAGCAATGCGCCAAACGGCACGAAAAACAGCGAATGGGTAAAGTGCCGGTGAAATTCGATGCCGAGCAGGGGATCGCTGCCGGAGCGGATCAGCACGTCCAGGTCCGGCGCCATCCCGCCTGCGGCACCGGCGATGAAAGCCCACCGCAGCCGGGGCGTGCGCGCAGCGCCGGCGGCGAGACTGCCGGCCAGACCCTGACTGATCGGATCCACGATTCAGACCTGGCGGCCGAAGTCCGGGTGAAAAGCGCTGATAGCCTAGTTTTCCCGAGCGCCGGTCATTTCAAATCGCACAGGCAATGAGCATACAGCGCAAACTGCTCGTCAGCCGCGGAAATCAGGCTCAAATCGTCCAGCAAACGCTGGACCAGACCGCTTTTGGCCCAGTTCGATGTGAGAATATTCGATGGCTTGAACCAGTCGTCAATCCCCGCTACCGACGCCACGCCGGCGGTCATGTTCACCAAAAACCGCTCAAATGCCGACAATCGTGGTTCGACGAAATCAACGGTATAGTCGTCACTCAGGCCGGCTCGCTTGGCCGCGGCCGCAACCGCCTGCTGCAAGCCACCCAATTGATCCACCAAACCCCTTTCCAGTGCCTGTTCGCCGCTCCAGACCCGGCCCCGCGCAATCTGGTCCACATCGGCCGGTTCCATCTCGCGCGCAGCGGCCACGCGGTTGATGAACTCTTCGTAGCCGCGCTCAGTAGACCGCTGGAAGATTCGGCGGGCGTCGTCGGTCAGCGACCGTTCCGGCCGAATCGCACCGGCGAGCGGCGTACTGCCAACGCCGTCGTTGTAGATGCCGAGCTTGGCCAGGGTCTGCGGGAAGGTCGGTATCATGCCGAAAATGCCGATGGATCCGGTGATGGTCGCGGGCTGGGTCCAGATTTCATCCGAGGCCAGCGATATCCAGTAACCGCCCGATGCAGCGACATCACCCATGGAAATAACGATCGGCTTGCCCGCCTCCCTGACCGACTGCAATTCGCGCCGGACAATTTCGGACGCGAATGCGCTGCCGCCCGGGCTGTTGACCCGAAAGACCACCGCGGCCACCCGGTCATCATGCGCGGCGCGGCGGATTTTTCGTGCAGTCGCATCGGCCGATATGACGCCCGGCGGTTCGTCGCCGCCGACAATACTGCCTTCTGCGGTCACCACCGCGACGCTTTTGCCGGTCGACCGGCTTTGCTCGACCATGCCGAGATAGTTGCGAAAATAGACTTGGCGAAAGCTGTCGCCCCGGTCGGCGGCAGCACCGGCCTGAATCACTGCGCTGCGAAATTCCGGCCGGGACACCAATTGATCCACCAGGCCCTCGTTTAGCGCAAACGCGGCAAAATCGCCGTCCGCCTGATCGAGCTGAACCGCGTAATTCTCAATACTGCGATTCAATACCTCCAGCGGCAGACCCCGGTTGCGCGCAACTCCGTCCAGATACTGGCGCCACAGGTTGTTAATCCAGTAGGCATTGGCTTCCCGGGCCTCTTCGGACATATTGTTGCGGATAAACGGTTCCATCGCCGACTTGTACTCGCCGACCCGGAACAGGTTGATTTCCACCGCCAGCTTATCCAGCGCGTCTTTGTAGAAATTGCGATAACGCGCGTAGCCGTCAACCCAGACGAAGCCACTCGGGTTCATCCAGATTTCGTCGGCCAGCGCCGCGAAATAGTATTGATGCTGGGCCATATTCTCGGCATAGGTCAGCACCGGCTTGCCGGATGTCTTGAAGTCCGTTACCGCCGCTTCCAACTCCTGCAGCGAGGCCAGACCCGCGCTCCAGATATAGTCCGGTATCAGAATCAGGCGGGAAATGCGGTCATCGTTTTTGGCCGCGCGAATCGACTTGATGATATCGCGCAAACGGACTTCCGGCTCCTGCCGGTCCAATGCCTCGCTCAGTGCCCGGTCCAGCGGATCGCCCGAGTACTGCTCGACGATATGGCCGTAGGGCTGAACCACCAGTGCGGTATTCGGCTTCAGCACGAATTGCTCGCCGGCCCCGAACAGGGCTTTGAACAGCAGCACCAGCAGCAAAATAAAGATGATGTTGAAAACCAGTCGGCGCGTACCGTCGACAAAACCCCAGAACCCGTTCCACAAGCGAACCAGAAACGGTTTACGCTTGGTGGGCCGGCCGTTGACCGCCGTCAATGCCGGATCCTGCGCCGCGGAAGACCGCGACAGCTCATCGCCAAAAGGGTCATGAATATTACTTCCCATAGTAAATTCCAATCAATGCCAGTCGCCAACCCGTAGAATTGTCGGCCGGCAGGTATTACAGCGTGCGCTGCTGCCGGCAAAAATGCTTCGGCAGGCAGGCGAGCGCCGCTAGTGTTTAAGCACCGTCTATTCTAGGTAAAGCTTAGGACCGCAACAATGCGCCAATTGTCACAGCCGGCATCGCCAGCAGTGTGTCAAATTCACCACCGGCAGACGCTGCCTATATCGAAACCCAGGATAAAAAATATTATAAATTAATCGCTTAACATCTGGCATGTTTTCTGCATAAAGTACCTTGAAGGTTTATTTTTCAGGAGACAACCATGGGAACATTTTCAAGGCTTCGCTATGTCATCGCCGCCAATGTGAACGCGATGCTGGAAAAGGCGGAAAACCCGCACAAACTGATCCGCGCGCTGATCCGCGAAATGGAGGAAGCTCGCGAAGAAGCGCGGGTTGCGGTGGCCGAATTGATGGCCGAGGAAAGCCATCTGGAGCGGTCGCTGCAACAGGCAGAGGCCAATCAGCGAAAATGGCAGGAACGTGCCGAGCTGGCGGTTAAACAATCCCGCGACGATCTGGCCCGCGAAGCACTTAAACAAAAAACGGAAACCGAGGAACTGCAATCCAATCTGAACGCCGAGCTCTCGGCCGCCCGCGAGCGCGTTGCCCAGGTCAGGCAGGACATGGCCACGCTGAACAGCAAGTTGCAGCAAGCCAAGCAGATCGAAACCGAACTCAGCCGCAAACCGGCAACCCATTCGGTAAACGGAAAAACGGTGGCCATACCCGAGTCCAAGACGGACAAAAAACTGCGGCGGGTGTTTTCGCGTTTCGACACGCTGGAATCGCAGGTCGAATCGCTGGAGGCACGCGTGCGTTCCTACGAGACCGTTGAGCCGACGCGCGATCCGTGGACCGCTTTGCGCTCAGTCGACGATGAAGCGGTCGAAGCCGAATTGAGCGCACTGAAAAAGCGCCTGGACAAGCCCGCCAAGGCCGGCGGCAGCGCTGAAGCCGTACAAGGCGCCTGATGATGCGGGGCCTGTATCGCAGCAGAAAATCCGCGCTGGTTGCCGGTGTCTGCGCCGGCATGGCCCGACGGTTCCAGTGGAACGTATGGCTGGTTCGAATGGCCTGGGTATTGCTGGCCCTGATTACGCTGAAGATCGCGCTGCTGGCCTATCTGATCCTGGCTCTGGTCCTGCCGACAACCGATCGCAGCCCGCACAGCGGTGCAGACGAGGCCGGCGTCATCGACGGCGAAGCCCGGCGAATCACACCAGCCAATGCATCCAGCTTGCGAGTTCAACGCCTGGAAGAAGAGTTTCGCGAGCTGGAGCGGCGCTTGAAATCCTAGGGAAAGAAGCGGGCACGAGACTCCTTGTTCCCCTGCCAGGCCTGACGGTGGCCTGAAAGCGGTCCTTACAGACCGATTTCTATCAGACGCCTGCTGCTGCGCCAAAAGCGTCCCGTCAGCAGTATGGCGGCCACCGTCAGGCCTGCGATCATCCCGATCCACATGCCCTTAGGACCCTGCTCCAGATTGAAGGTGAGGTAGTAGCCGAGCGTCATACCGACCGCCCAGTACGCGATAATGGTATAGAACATCGGTACCCGGGTGTCTTTCAGCCCGCGCAATGCACCGGCGGAACAGACCTGAATGCCGTCCGAAAACTGAAAAATAGCGGCGAACAGCAGCAAATGCACAGCCAGGCCGGCCACCGCCGCCTCATCAGTGTACAGCGCCACGATATGCTCGGGGAACAACAGCATCGCACCGGCACTCAAGCTCTGAAACCCGAGTACGATCAGCAGACCGATACGCCCGGCGTATCTGGCCGCAACCGGATCCCGGCGACCGACCGCATTGCCGACCCGAACCGTGATCGCGCTGGACAGGCCCAGCGGAATCATAAACGTCAGCGCCGCAAAATTGATCGCGACCAAATGCGCCGCAGCCGGCACCGTACCCAGCTTGCCGATAAACAGCGCAGCGGCAACAAACAAACTGCCCTCGACGAATATCATCACGGCTATCGGCAGACCGACTTTCAGCAAATCGCCGATACGTTGCCAGTCCGGGCCGTCCCAGCGCGCGAACAGCGCATACGGACGATAATGGCTGTGACGAGTCAGGTAAATCAGCAGTACCAGCAACTGCACCCAAAGCACAATAGACGTCGCGTAGCCGCAGCCGACCGCACCCAGTGCCGGAAAACCGAGCTTTCCGTACATCAGCAAGTAGTTCATCGGAATATTCAGCATCACGCCGAGAAAACCGATATACATCGTGGGTTTGGTATTGCCCGTTCCTTCGCTGAAAAAGCGCAGCGCGAACACCAGGCAGACGGCCGGCGCTCCCCAGGACAGCGCAGCCAGGTAGCCGGCCGCGGTCGGGATGATCTGCTGATCGATCTTAAACCAGTACAGAAAATACACACCGGTATTGAGCACAACGATAAATACCGCTGCGTAGAGGAGCACTATCCACAGTGCCTGGCGCGTTGCCGCACCGGCATCCAGCGGACGGCCGGCGCCGTCGTACTGGGCGACAGTCGGTTGTATCGCCATCAAGGTGCCGAGCACGAACATCAACACCGATGACCATATCGCACCCCCGGTTCCCAGTGCCGCCAGCGCGATTTCCTCATCGTCCAGGCGCCCGGCCATCACGGTATCGACGAAGTTCATACCGAAACCGGTCACCTGCCCGATAATCACCGGCAGCGCCAGTTGCAAAGTACGCCGGATTTCGATCAGATGATTAGTAGTTGGAGTTATACTGGACACCGGCGGATAAACTATCGGAATCCCGATTCCGAGCAGCAAAGCGGGTCATTGTAGCTGACCGCGATGACGATTGGGATCGGGATTTCTTATCCGAAAACCGTCTGAGGGTGGGCACCTCGCAGACAGGCCAAGGGGATGGGATTAGCCTCGGCTAAGAAAAAACGGGGCGGTTCATGCCGGGTCATGAGCCGCGAAAACGTAGGAAAATCTGCAAGATGAGCCATACCGCTTTCGTAACGGGTGCCACTGGGTTTGTCGGCATCAATCTTGTCCATGAGTTGGCCAGGCAGGGGTGGGAAACCACCGTGCTGGCCCGCCCGACCTCTTCGCTGGTCGATATCCAGTCGCTGCCGATACGCATCAAGCAGGGCGATATCACCAATGTATACATGCTGGAAAAAGCCATACCGAAAAATGTCGATTGCGTGTTTCATGTCGCAGCCAGCACCAATGTCTGGTCGAAAAACAACGCCCAGCAACGTTTGGTCAATGTCGAAGGAACCCGCAATGTAATGGAAGCGGCGATCACGCAAGACGCGCGCCGAATGATACACACGTCGAGTTTCGTGGTCTGGGGTTTTCAACCCGAGATATTCGACGAACAGTCAACGCGCCTGACCAATGCCCAGTGGATCAACTATGTGCGAACCAAGACCGAAGCCGAGCAGGTGATCCGCGATGCGGTGCTGGGCAGCCGCATCGATGCGGTCATTCTGAATCCGGGTCATATTCTGGGCCCGTATGACCGGCATAACTGGTCGCGCATGATTCGAATGGTCGACCAGGGCAATCTGCCGGGCGTGCCGCCGGGCGGCGGCGTTTTTGCCGATGTGCGGGAAATTGCGAAGGCGCAGATTGCGGCCTTTCACCAGGGGCATCGCGGGCAGAATTATCTACTTGGCGGCGTCGCCGCAGACTACCTGGATCTGGTCAAAATCGTCGGCGAATTGCTGAACCGCAAAGTACCCGAAAAGCCCACACCGGCATGGCTTCTCAGAAGCGTGGGCCGGGTCAAGGCGATGATCGCCCGCTATACTGATCGGGAACCGGACATCACGCCGGAATCGGCCGCGATGATCACCAACCATATGCACTGCGATTCGAGCAAAGCGATTGAAAAGCTCGGCTACAGCGAGACGCCGATCAGGGAATTGCTGGAAGAAACCTGCCGCTGGATGAAGACTGCGGGGCTGCTGCAAGGTTGAACGCGATGAACCCATCGCCGAATATCGGCATTAAAAAGAAACAGGCGCTGACCATCAAGGCACAGCGGCTGGCCGGATCGGATGCCTGTCTGAACTGCGGTACCGCGCTGCAGGGCGCGTTTTGCCACTATTGCGGACAGCCGGACAAACGCATTTTGCGCTTTTTTCCGGTGCTGCTGCGCGAGCTGCTTGAAGATATCGCCGATTTCGATTCGCGCTTTGCGCGCACCATGCGTCCGTTGCTGTTCAGGCCCGGCAAACTGACCCGCGACTATCTCGACGGCCGCCGGTTTCGCTACACCCCGCCGCTACGCCTGTATCTGTTTTCCAGCGTGATACTGTTCGTGCTGGCCGCACTTACCACCAACTGGGCGCTGTCGCTGGACGAGCTTGATATTACCGCCGACGATCGCGGCAACGTCACCTTCAATGTCGGAAACGACGAGCAGCCGGCTGCCCGGACGCCGCCGGAAAATGCTGCGGATGCAGGCAGTGAAGCGGAAACGACAGCCAGTGCGACCGACGGCGACGCGGTTCCGTGGTACGAAAGCGAAGGCAATGAGGTGACTATCTTCGGCACTCGGCCCTGGCATCCGGAAACCAATCCGGTTCGAATCTTATTCGCGCCCGAGCGCCTGAACCGCTGGATCAATGAAGAACTGAAAAAATCGCCCGAGAAGGGCAAGATGATCGCCGAGAACCCGCGGCTGATCGTCAATGAGATCATCGACCTGCTGCCCAAAGTGATGTTCGTGCTGCTGCCGGTGTTTGCATTGATTATGAAGTTGTTCTACGCGTTCGCGAAGCGTTTCTATGTCGAACACCTGATGTTCTCGCTGCATAACCACAGTTTTATCAATGTGGTTTTCATCCTGGCGATCTTGCTGTCCCTGGCCGAAGAAGGGGTCGAGGGAAGCAACCTGTCCTGGCTGTCCACCCCGGTTAGTTATCTGGTACTGGCTCTGATGATCTGGGTACCGGTGTACTTGCTCTTTGCATTGAAAAGAACCTACCGGCAGGGCTGGCTGATGACCGCGGCGAAGTACCTGCTGGTCGGGGTAAGCTATTCGGCCATCCTGATTCTGACGACCGCGCTGATCGGTTTGATTAGCTTCCTGAAGGTCTAGGCGCGGGCATGCTGATCTACGAAGTCAATCTTACTGTCGAACGCGCGATTGCCGACCAGTATCTGGAATGGCTGGAGCCGCATATGCAGGAAATGGAACGCTTTGACGGTTTCGGCGCAGCCAGCGCCTATCGTGTTGCCGACCCGGCTGCGAAGCCGGACCAGGTGGTTCTTTGCGTGCAGTACCGGGTCGCCAGCCGGGAAGCGTTGGAAGACTATCTGAGCAACCACGCGCAGCGCATGCGGGAAGACGGCATACGACGTTTCGGCGACTCATTCAGCGCCGCCAGACGCGTACTGGAGCCGCTGCAATAGCGCGGGTTTAACGGTAGCGCGCGCAGGTAGTAGAAGTTGGACTCCTGCGGCCTAGATGGGTGGTCCGCTTTAACGGTAGCGCGCGCGCAGGTAGTGGAAGACCGCCCGCATACCCAGCGCCTCGCCGCCCGATGGGCGGCCGGAGCGGTCGGCATCATTCCATGCGTAGGTGTCGACATGAACCCAGGGTATCTGCCGGCCGACAAAGTGCTGCAAGAACAGTGCCGCGGTAATCGCGCCGCCGAAACCGCTTTTCGCGACATTGGCCAGATCGGCAATCTTACTGGCGATCAGGCGCCTGTACGGCTGGTGCAGCGGCAATTGCCACAGCGGATCCTCGACCTGCTCTCCGGCAGCCAGCAGGCCGCCGGCGACTTCATCGTCATTGCTGAACAACGCCGGAAGGTCGGTGCCCAGCGCAACGCGGGCGGCACCGGTCAAGGTTGCGAAATCCAGCAGCAGTTCCGGGTTGTCCTCGCAAGCCCGGGTCAGCGCATCGGATAAAATCACCCGTCCCTCGGCATCGGTATTGCCAATTTCGACCGTCTTGCCCCGGCGGGTCGGAATCACGTCCCCGGGCCGGTAGGCGTTGCCGGCAATGCTGTTTTCCACTGCCGGAATAAACAGGTTCAGGCGCACCGGAAATTGAAACTGCATCACCAGCCGCGCGATGGCCATCACATGCGCCGCACCACCCATGTCCTTTTTCATTTTCAACATACCGACCGCGGACTTGATATCGAGCCCGCCGGTATCAAAACAAACGCCTTTGCCGACCAGTGACAAACCGGGCCTGTCTTCATCGCCCCAACTCAGGTGAATCAGTTGCGGCGGCCGCGTGCAGGCTCTGCCGACCGCATGTACGGCCGGAAAATTCTGCGTCAGGAGTTCGTCGCCGCGAACGATTCCCACGTCCGCGCCGAAACTTTCCGCCTGCTGCACCACCGCCGCGGCCAGTTCGTCCGGACCGAAATCTTCGGTTGGCGTATTAACCCAGTCGCGTACCAGGTATTGCGCGTCGGTCAATGCGCTGACCGCAGGCTTCAGCGCTTTTGGCAGCAACAGGCGCGCTTTGCCGGCGCTTTGGCGCTTATAGCGGTTAAAACGGTAAGCGGCCAGGCCCCAGCCGAGAAATAATTGTTCCAGTTCCGCCGGCAACAATTCGTCCTGGTTTTCCGGCGCGATATGGTAGCCGCCCTTCGGCAGGCCTTTATAAAGTGACGAGAGCTGATACAGCGGTCCTGAATCCCGCTTGCCGGCCAGTACCGCCTTGAGCTCGCCACCCCGGCCCGGTAACAGACAATGGCTGCCCGGCTTTGCGGTAAAGCCGGCGTTTTCAACCCAGCGCCGGGTGGTGACGTTCTGCTGCCCCAGCCAGCGCCGTAATTCAGTCCGGTCAAGCAGCAGAATCGGGGTTGTCTGTCCCCGTTGCAAAAACGCCGAAGCCATAACCACACTCCATCTCAATTCGCCTGTGTAAATACTACAGGATTAGTTGTTCATATCCAGTCGCGCAAGAACCTGCAGCAGGTCGCATGCCATCGCCGGCGGACGGCCCGGCAGCGGCCAGGTTCTGGCATTGCGGTTCAGCCACAACGCCTGCATTCCGACGTCGCAGGCGCCTTTGACATCTTCTACCGGATGATCGCCGATGTGCAGAATTTGCTCCGGGACCAGCCGCAACTGTTCGGCCGCGGAATGGAACAGCGCCGCGGCCGGTTTGGCACAACCGGTATCGGTCGCGCGAACGGTAATCGGCAAGTAACGACTGAGGCCGATTGCCTGCAAGTCGGCATTTCCGTTGGTCACCGCAGCCAGGCGCTTGTACCGTTGAAGCCGCCGAAGCACCGGCAGCACATCGTCAAACAGTTGTACACGGTTACGGATTTTCAGAAACAGTTCGTAAGCTTGTTCGGCCAGTTCCGGCTGATAGCCGCAATCACCCAGCGCCCGCAACAGTGTCTGCCGGCGCAGGAAACCGAGGTCGTAGGAACGCTCCGGATACCGTTTGATAAGTTCTGTTCTGATCCGGCGCAAATCCTTGACGGTATAGCGCCGGACGACCCGCGGGCAGTGCTCATGCAACCATTGCTGTACAGCACGCTCGGCCGCCTCGATAGCCGGCCAGACCGGCCACAGCGTATCGTCCAAATCCAACGTGATGCCGGCAATGCGATCGACATCCAGACCGCTGAAGTCCGGTTGCGGCCGCGGGGAATCGAAGGGTGGTGATACGGTATATGTCAATCGAGCACCGCAACATAGGCCCGGCCGTCACGACGAATCTGCAGCAGCAGCCGGCGGCCAGCCTTTTTCACCAGTTGCTCGAAATCGGCGACCGAACCGACCGGCTGGCGGTCAATGCCGATGACGATATCACCGGGCCGCAGACCTTCCAGCCACAGATTGCTGCCCGGTTCGACTTCGGAGAGATAGACACCCTGCGAACCGGTCTGCCGGGCAACCCGCTCGGGCAGCGCTTCGAACAAGCCGCCGTCCAGTCGACCGTCCAGGTTTCGCCCGCGGACGATCTGCCGCGCTTCAATCACCACACTGGCACGGCCTTTACGCCCTTCTCGAATGTAGTCTACCGCCAGGCGCTGACCGATCGGCATCAGCCCTTCGACGTTGCGGAAATCCTGCTCGGAGCGAACGACTTCGCTGCCCATTCGAGTAATGACATCGCCGGGCTCCAGGCCGGCCTTGTCGGCCGCAGATCCGGGTTCGATCTCCGCGATGACCGCGCCGGATCCGCCCGGCAGGCCAAACGCGCCGGCAAGCTCCGGCGTCAGGCTTTGCACTTCCACGCCGAGCCAGCCGCGCCGGACTTCGCCATATTCGACCAGTTGCTGCATGACATGATTGACCATGCTTGATGGAATTGCGAAGCCGATGCCGACGTTGCCGCCGCTGGGCGTGAATATCGCCGTATTAATACCAACCAGTTCGCCGCGCAGGTTGATCAACGCGCCGCCGGAATTACCGGGATTGATGGATGCATCGGTCTGAATAAAGTTTTGAAACTCCAGCCCGCGGATGCCGACCCGGCCGAGCGCACTGACGATGCCGGACGTGACGGTCTGTCCTAAACCGAAAGGGTTGCCGACGGCCACGACGAAGTCGCCGACTTGCAAGCTGTTCGAATCGGCCAGCGGCAGCGCGGACAAATCGTCGCTCGGAATTCGAATCACGGCCACATCGGTATCGGGATCGGCCCCGATCAACTCGCCGGTCAGCGTACGGCCGTCCTTCAGGGATACTC
Organism: Lysobacterales bacterium; assembly: GCA_028289465.1. Classification (GTDB taxonomy): domain Bacteria; phylum Pseudomonadota; class Gammaproteobacteria; order Xanthomonadales; family SZUA-36; genus JANQPM01. The sequence goes on from JANQPM010000089.1 coordinate 33,216, forward strand.
GAATATCATCAGCGCCTTCGATCACATGATTGTTGGTAATCACGTACCCCCGCCGGGCGTCGACGATAACGCCGCTGCCCAGTGACTGGGATACCCGTTCGCGGGGCACGTTTGGCACGTTGAAGAAACGGCGGAAGAACGGGTCGTCCATCAGCGGGCTGCGCACCCGTACGCGGGTCTCGGTATGGATATTGACCACCGATGGCGTGACTTCGGTCAGAATCGGTGCCAGCGATGGCAGCGGCTGCCCGTCCACGGTAGCCGGCAACGCTGCATGGCCCGCTGGTGCCGAAAATGCCATCAGCAGAACAGAAAAACCCAGCACCTTGCGAATCATCCTTTACCTCGCTGCGGCACTCGCCTGCAATGCGCCAGCGCCGGTTGCTTAATCAATGTTTCAAATGGTACCAAGGCTGAAAAGGCGGGTTAAGCCCGGACCGGCGCGCCATGCACGCCCAAGTCTTTGAAACCGGGTATTTGAAACGGCGGACGGACCGGAGGCCGGATCGGGGAAATGTCTTGACTTTAAACCTTGACCTCGGATATATAGCCATACAAGTGTCATGTAAGCACAATATATTGTGCCTAATTTGACCTGGTAAATGAAACATGAGTAACCCGCTGCACCAACAAGTGCTTAGAACCGATGTTTCCGGAATGCCGCTGGAATGGGTCAACTATCAGCAGGCAACCCGGCTCATCGCGCTGGGCCAGGTCAGCTACTCGCTGGGCGAGACCATTTTCCACATTCGGGGCGGCATCAACGCGCTGACCGGCATTCAAAGCGAAATTTCGGTCGACGCCATTCTCGCAACCAACGGCCATCACCCGCACGCACATTTATTTCTCGACAGCTATGTGCCGCCACTGTCCAACAAGGCGCTGTTCCGCCGCGATCAGTCCCTGTGCCTTTACTGCGGCCAGCAGTTTCCGAACAACATGCTGTCCAGAGATCATGTGAAACCGTTAAGCCAGGGCGGGCGCGATCGCTGGAACAATGTCGTCACCGCGTGCAAGCGCTGCAACAACCACAAGGCCAGCCGAACGCCGGAACAGGCCGGAATGCAATTGCTGGCGATTCCGTTCACGCCGACCCATGCCGAATATGTCTATCTTCAGGGCCGCCGCATTCTGGCCGACCAGATGGATTTCCTGCTGGCGCATTTTCCGCGTAACAGCGTACTGCGCAGGCGAGTGGAGCAAGGCGGAACCCTGCTAGACTAGTCCCCTGTTTATTCATTGGAATACGCTATGCAGCAGCCGGTTGCGTATCTGGTAGACGCCAGCATCTATGTTTTTCGCGCGTGGTATTCGGTGCCGGACGAGTTCGAGGACGCCCAGGGCAACCCGACCAATGCGGTCTACGGTTTTACCGGCTTTCTGTGCAATCTGATCGAACAGACCCAGCCGGAACTGCTCGCGCTGGCCTTTGACGAATCGCTGACCACATCTTTTCGAAACGATATCTATCCAGACTATAAGGCTAACCGCGAATCGGCGCCTGAAGAACTCAAGCGCCAGTTCCGGTGGTGCCGCGAAGTTGCCGAATCGATGGGTATCACCTGCTATTCGGATCCGCGCTACGAAGCCGACGATCTACTCGCGACGGCCGCTGTCGAACGGCGGCGCCAGGGGCACCCCGTCTGCGTGGTGTCGGCGGACAAAGATTTGACGCAGTTGCTGACCCAGGAGGATACCTGGTGGGATTTCTCCCGCAATCAGAAACTGGACTGGCACGGGGTGGAAAAGAAGTTCGGTGTCTACCCGGACCAGATTGCCGATTTTCTGGCGCTTACCGGCGACAAGGTGGACAACATACCGGGCGTTCCCGGCGTCGGACCGAAATCCGCTTCTGCGCTGCTTACCCATTTCCGCGATCTGGAGCGGCTCTGGCAAGGCATTGAAGAAGTGCCGTTTTTGCGTATCCGCGGCGCGAAATCGCTGCATCAGAAGCTGCTTCGGCATAAAAACGACGTGCTGCTGGCGCGGCAGCTCACCGAAGTCTTCGATCAGGTACCTTCAGTTTTGGATTGTCCGGATATCAACATCGACGCAACGCGGACCGACGAACTGAACGCGCTGTTCGACCAACTCAATTTCGGTCCGCTGCTTCGGCGTCGCTGTCTAAACCTTGGTTGACCGCCCGGGCACGCTGTTCGAGCATCTGCTGCTTCAGCTTTTCCAGCTCCGGTGAAATGATGTCAGCGCCCTTTTCCAGCGACGTCTTGAATACCTTGACGGGTGGCAGTTGGCCAGCTATTGGCTTGCCCCTGGCATTCACCCGGGTCCAGTGGCTGTTGGCAAAGAAATACATATCGTTACCGGCCACCGCACCGAAATTGGGATAGTCGAAGTTCGGATTGGCGACCATTAGCGGGCGTACATTCCGAATCGCCGTACCGTCGTCGTTGAGTTCGAAGCGCATCAGACGCTGTGGCGAAATGCCGTTCTGAATCGCAACCAGATAGCGGTCGTCCCAGAAATACAAGCCGTCGATACCACCGACATTCAGGTTGTCGACCAGCCCCAGCGGCCTGGCTGCCCGGCTTTCCAGGTCGACGACCACCAGGCCCTTCTCATAGTCGGACAGATACAACTTGCTGCCATCGGCATTCAGAGCCATGCCGCGAATGCTGACCAGAGCCGGTGAGGCCAGAAACGGTGTCAATTTCTGCGCATCCGGCGCCAGCTTGTAAATGACCGGCCGTACGCTGTCGGCAACATAGACCGTACCGTCGCCGGCTAAGGTCATGTTGGCCAGCGCGCGGCTCTCGCCATCCAGTGGCAGCAGGTACTTTTTCTGCAGTTCGCCGCTGTTCAGGTCAAAGCGGAACAGGCCGCTGCCGCCTACCCGCCCGGCGCCGTAACCCGAATACCAGGAAACCAGCGCACTGCTCACCCACAGGTGATTTCGTCCGTTATCGACCTTCAGATCGAAAACGCTCCATAAGCCGTTGTCCACACCGGGCTTGATAAACTCGCGCTTGCGGCCGTCCAGTCCGACCCGCCAGATGATGCCGTCGGATACCTCGCCGATCAGCAGCTCGCCGCGGGCCTGATCCCAGTCGATGGCTTCAGGCAGAACGATATCGCTTTCCAGTTGCAGCACCTGCTGCCCTTCGCCCAGCGGCTCTCCCGCCTTGATCATCAGATCATTCAAATAATTATATAGATTGGTCGTGCGCAGACTCTCGGAATCCGGTGTGTCATCGAAGTTATAATTCAGGCCCTGGCGCTGCATGATCAGCATCTCGTTGAAAGCCGGCGTCATCTGGCCGTTCAGCGCATAGGCCAGTACCATTTGATACATGTAGTCGCTGTTATACGGCCTCAGCGATCGCAGTTTTTCCATGATCGCAACAAAACGCGGATAGCGCTTGCCGTAGTAGGCTTCGCTGGCCAGTTGCCGCAGCCGGTCGATATTATCGGGCAAATCCAAAACCGGCTTGGACGGCGCAGCATCGGCCTGCTCCTTTTCAACATAGTTTGGTGACTGGGCCATCGCACCGACCGCCCACAAAGCCAGCACCACCGATAAAACACGTCGCAGTTTCATGCTGTTTTCTCTATTTTCTTGACCCCGCTTAGAGATCGAATCGAGCGGCAAGTTCCGCGCTCGGAACCGGCTAATTGAAAATCACGGTAAAATATCCGCCTGTAATCGAAAAGACCTTTCGAATCAATAGACTGCAGTCTTTCAGCAGATAAGGACCGCCGCCGGGAAAAGGTATTCTAGCAAAACCCGCCAACAGCGAGGAAAACTATGGATGACTTGCTGGTCCGCTATCCGGGCCGTTACGTAAACCTGATGGAAAGGGCAGACTGGGAATATGCAAGCCGCGTTCACCGCCAGGACGTGGTCGTGCTGGTTCCGGTCACGGCCAATCGGGAAATCGTGCTGGTGGAACAATACCGGGTGCCGGTACAGTCGGTGGTCATCGAATTACCGGCAGGTCTGGTCGGCGATTGCGAAACACACCGGAACGAAGCGCCGCTGGAGGCTGCGGCCAGGGAATTGCAGGAAGAAACCGGATATGCCTCTGGTCGTCTGCAGCCGATTATGCGCTGCCCGACCACCGCCGGACTCAGCGATGAGATGGCATTGTTTATTCGCGCCAGCGATTTAATGCAGGTATCGAACGGCGGTGGCGATGAGAGCGAGGACATCACGGTTCATACCGTGGCGCTCGATGCTGCCGATGCCTGGTTAGACGCGCAGCGGGATGCCGGCAAACTGGTCGACCCGAAGATTTATGCGGCGCTGCACTGGATCGGCAGGGAAGGTGGCTGCGAGTAGCGCGGAACGACAACCCGGACGCTTTTACCGGTGCCCTGTGTTAGCATCACCGGTGGCGTACCGATGCGTACCTGAATTCGACGCATTGAGGTGGTCATCGGCAAGCGCCTCGTGCGGTCTGTCGCACAGACTGCTGCTTAGTGCAATGTAGTGGGTAACGAAGGAGATAATAAATGAAACAAGGCAAACTAATCGGGATAGCACTGTTGGTTATCGGCTTGGTACTGCTGTACATGGGTTTCAACGCGGCCAATTCTCCAGCCGAGGAAATCGGCCAGACATTGACCGGACGCTATTCCAACCAGACCTTGATGTATCTGATCGGCGGCGCAGTGCTGGGTGTGGCCGGAATCATCATGGCGATTAAGAAGTAAGATCTGCAACGGCGAATTCTCCAGAGTCCTACGGCGGACCTTCGGCGTGACCCGTGCACGAAGACCGCTCATGCGTGCCAGCTTTCCAGGGAAGGAAACCGATGCCAACATTCACTTCAAACAAATAGGTGACTTCTATGTTTCGTTGGCTACTGTTAGCAAGCCTAGTGATGAGTACCGCAGGCGCTGCTGAAACGCCGCCGATCGCCATTGTGATCCACGGCGGCGCCGGCACGATATTAAAGTCCGAGATGACCGCGGAAAAGGAAGCGGACATTCGGGCCAAACTGGAACAATCCATCAAGGCCGGGCATCAAGTGTTGCAGGACGGCGGCAGCAGCCTGGACGCGGTGACCACAGCCATTCGCATTCTGGAGGATTCGCCGCTGTTCAACGCCGGCAAAGGCGCGGTATTCAACGCGATCGGCCAGAACGAACTGGATGCGTCCATCATGGACGGCGAGACCCTGAATGCGGGTGCGGTGGCCGGCGTCAAGACCATTAAGAACCCGATCGACCTGGCGCGAACGGTGATGACCCATTCCCCGCATGTGCTGCTGGTGGGCGACGGTGCGGAGGAGTTCGCCAAGAACCAGGGTATCGAACAGGTCGATCCGCGGTATTTCCATACCGAGCGCCGTTTGCGGCAGTTGCAGAAAATACAGGCCAAGGAAAAACTCCGCGCGGAATATCGGGACAGCTGGTTCTCCACCGTCGGTGCGGTGGCACTGGACAAAGCCGGCAATCTGGCCGCAGGCACGTCAACCGGCGGCACCGCCAACAAGCGCTGGGGACGAGTCGGCGATTCGCCGATCATCGGTGCCGGCACCTATGCCAACAATCAATCCTGCGGCGTGTCGGCAACCGGCCACGGAGAGTACTTCATTCGCGCCGTTGTCGCGTACAGCATCTGCGCCCGAATGCAGTTTGAAAACCTGAGCCTGCAGCAGGCCGCGGCCCGGGTGGTCAAGCAGGAACTGGTAGAGATGGGCGGTAGCGGCGGCGTGATTGCGCTGGACAAGGACGGCGAAGTCGCAATGGTGTTCAACACTCCCGGCATGTACCGGGCGGCGATTGGCCGGGACGGAACGCTGCAAATCAAGATTTATCAGGACTAGCACCAACCGCATAGCGGGAGCCGCTAGTCATGAGGCTGGATGCAACTGCCGAAGCGCGTGGCAGGAGAGCCAGGCTTCCGAGTGCAAGCACCCTGTGGGAACCCCAATGCCTGCAGGAGCGCCTGCAGGCGCGATCCGAGTCTATCGCTACGCAGCCCGCAGCCTTCATCAAACCATAGGCATTCGCGCCTAAAGGCGCTCCTAGATACGCGCTTAACGGTTCCGTCAGAAGGCTGCTGCGCCACGAAAAAAGCGGGGCCGGGATTCCTGATTTGCGCACTTTTCGGCGATGCTATAATATAATCAGATTGTTATGGAACAATCTGGTTATATAAATCCGCAGACCGATCTCGATGCGATCTTCACGGCGCTGGCCGACCCCACGCGGCGAGCCATATTGTCACGGCTGGCCGACGGACAGGCTTCCGTCAACGAAATCGCCGCGCCGTTTGAAATCAGCCAGCCGGCCGTTTCCCGGCACCTGAAGGTGCTGGAGCGCGCCGGCCTGATCGAAAGGGACGTCGACCAGCAGCGACGGCCGGCACGACTGAAAGCCGAAAACATGGCGGCAGCGGTCAACTGGCTGGCTGACTTTCGCGCTTTCTGGGAGGGCAGCTTTGACCGGCTGGATCAGGTTCTGGCCCAGATGAAACATACCGCCGCAAAGGAAACAAACCATGAATGAATTGCCCGAGTACGTCCTTGACCGAGTGTTTAACGCACCCCGCGAGATGGTTTGGCGGGCCTGGACGGAGCCGGAATTGCTGGCCCGCTGGTACGGCCCGAATGTAGAGACCGTGATCCACAAGTTTGAATTGAAAGCCGGCGGCCTGTGGCTGGGCGAAATGCGCTGGGATGGAAAATCCAATTTCAGCAGATCGGTTTTTCAGCGAGTCACGCCGCCGGAAAGGCTGGTGTGGCATCAATCGACTTCGGATGCCGAGTGGAACGTTATCGCCAACCCGATGATGCCGGACTGGCCGCGCGTGATTGTGACCGACGTGGCGTTTGAAGACATGGGTGCAACGACCAAGGTGCGTCTGACCTGGGTTCCATTGGAACCGACTGAAGCCGAAATCGCGTGCTTCGCGGCGGCGATGGAACGGTTCGGCGGAGGCTGGGAAGCCGGGTATGCAATTCTGGACGAGCTGTTCGAAGAACTGCTGGCCGGGGATTCCTAGCCGGGCCGGCAACCCGATGGCCGCCTACACGGACTTCAGGTTTTTCAATATCCGCAATGTCGCGTTGGCGCGGTTCAGCGTATAAAAATGCAATGCCGGCACACCGCCGCGGACCAGACGCTCGCATAAGCGCGATACGACTTCGGTACCGAATTCCCGAATCGCGGCGCCATCGTCTCCGTAAGCTTCCAGGCGCTTGCGTATCCACATCGGGATTTCGGCGCCGCACATGTCGGAAAAGCGGGCCAGTTGCTTAAAATTGGTAATCGGCATGATGCCGGGTGTAATCGGAACGTCGATACCCCGGCGCTCGCAATCGTCGCGAAAGCGAAAATAACTGTCGGCGTTGAAGAAATACTGGGTAATCGCGCCATCGGCGCCCGCTTCCACTTTCTTGCGGAAGAATTGCATTTCGGTATCGGGGCAGTCCGATTCCGGGTGAAACTCCGGGTAACACGCAACTTCGATATGGAAGTGGTCGCCGGTCTCCCGGCGCACGAAACTGACCAGTTCGTTGGCATACTGGAACGGCCCGGGCCCGGACACGCCGGACGGCCGGTCGCCTCTGAGCACCACCAGCCGGTCAACGCCAGCGGCCCGGTATTCGTTTAGCAAATCCAGTACCGCCTGCCGGTCAGGCGCCATACATGAAATATGCGGTGCGGCGGAGATGCCGGTTTCCTGCTGCAGGCGAAGCACGGTCTTGCGGGTTGCCGACAGCGTGGAGCCGCCGGCACCGAAGGTCACTGAGAGATATTCCGGCGCCAACGGCGTCAGCAGCTTGCAGGTGGAATCCAGTATCAGTTCCTGCTCTTCCGTCCGGGGCGGAAAAAACTCAAAGCTGATGGGTAGTTGGAACGGCACGGATAACAATCTCAGCGAAAACTTGTCAACGTCTGTTCGTTGCCGGGGTATGACCCGCCCGGTTTCCCGGGCGGGCATAAAGGAGTCTCGCGCCCGCTCCGGCGGGTCGCCTGCGGCTCCTTTGGCAGTCGATTAATAGCGGTAATGCTCCGGCTTGTAGGGACCATCGACCGAGACACCGATATAGTCGGCCTGCTCATTGTCCAGTTCGGTCAGCTGAGCGCCGATACGATCCAAATGCAGTCGCGCAACTTTCTCGTCCAGGTGCTTCGGCAGCACGTACACGTCGTTCTTGTACTTATCACCGTGGTTCCAGAGCTCGATCTGCGCCAGTACCTGGTTGGTGAAGGAATTGGACATCACGAAACTCGGATGGCCGGTGGCGCAGCCTAGGTTCACCAGACGGCCTTCGGCCAGCAGAATAATGCGCTTGCCGTCCGGAAAGATCACGTGATCGACCTGCGGCTTGATGTTTTCCCACTGGTGTTGCTTCAAGCCGGCCACGTCGATCTCGTTGTCGAAATGGCCGATGTTGCAGACAATGGCCTGGTCTTTCATCTGCGCCATATGGTCATGAGTGATCACATGGTAGTTGCCGGTCGCGGTGACAAAGATGTCCGCGCTCGCAACTGCGTCGTCCACTGTGACCACCCGGTAGCCTTCCATCGCAGCCTGTAACGCGCAGATCGGATCGATTTCGGTCACCCAGACCGTCGCACCCAGGCCGCGCAGCGACTGTGCACAGCCCTTGCCGACATCGCCGTAGCCGCAGACGACTGCGATCTTGCCGGCAATCATCACATCGGTCGCGCGTTTGATGCCGTCGACCAGCGATTCGCGGCAGCCATACAGGTTGTCGAATTTCGACTTGGTGACCGAATCGTTCACGTTGATCGCCGGAAACGGCAGGGAACCGTCCTTGGCCATTTGGTACAGGCGCTTGACGCCGGTCGTGGTTTCTTCGGTAACGCCCTGGATCGCACCCAGCGCTTTGCTGTACCAGCCGTGCTGCGTTTCCAGCCGTTTTTTGATCGCATTGAACAGCGCGACCTCTTCTTCGGAACCGGGGTTGTCGAGCACCGACGGATCCCGTTCCGCCTGTGCACCCAGATTCAGCAGCAGGGTTGCATCGCCGCCATCGTCCAGAATCATATTCGCGGTTTCGCCGTTGCCCCAGTCGAAAATGCGATGGGTAAACTCCCAGTACTCATCCAGGGTTTCGCCCTTGAACGCAAACACCGGCGTGCCGCCGTCGGCGATGGCTGCTGCCGCATGATCCTGGGTCGAGTAGATATTGCAGGAAGCCCAGCGCACCTCGGCACCCAGCGCGGCCAGCGTTTCGATCAGCACCGCAGTCTGGATGGTCATATGCAGCGAACCGGCGATGCGCGCGCCTTTCAGTGGCTGGCGATCGCGGTATTCCTCGCGAATGGACATCAATCCGGGCATTTCGGTCTCGGCAATGGCAATCTCCTTGCGGCCGAATTCCGCCTGGCCGATATCGGCCACGTAGTAGTCCCGGGTTTTCTTGCTTTCAATAACAGCGTTCATGGATTCGCTCCTGAGTCTTTCCGTCCGAGCGCAGTGGTTACGGTTTCGGTCGCCAAGCCTGGCCCCGCCGAATATATACAGGACGGGGTTGCAACGCTCCTTGGCGGCCTAAATAAAGCTACAAGCCGGCTTCGGCTTTCAACAGTTCCGCCTTATCGGTTTTCTCCCAACTCACATCCAGGTCTTCACGGCCCATATGGCCATAAGCCGCGGTAGCCCTGTAGATCGGCTTGATCAGGTCCAGCATCTGAATGATTCCATACGGGCGCAAATCGAAGTGCTCGCGGACCAGCTGCTCAATTTTCGCTTCTGGAACATGATGCGTGCCGAAGGTCTCGAAACTGATTGATGTCGGTTCAGCCACGCCGATGGCATAGCTGGTCTGTATCTCGCATTTGTCCGCCAGGCCAGCAGCCACGATGTTTTTGGCCACATAGCGGCAGGCATAGGCCGCAGACCGATCTACCTTGGACGGGTCTTTGCCGGAAAAAGCGCCCCCGCCATGCCTGGCCATGCCGCCGTAGGTATCGACGATGATCTTGCGGCCGGTCAGCCCGGCGTCGCCGACCGGGCCGCCGATTTCGAACTTGCCGGTCGGGTTGATATGGTATTTGGTATCGCCGTCCAGCCACTCGGCCGGCAGCACCGGCTTGACGATATGCTCCATCACCAGTTCGTGCAGATCGGACTGCCGGATTTCCGGGCTGTGCTGGGTGGACAACACTACCGCGTCAATCCCAACCGGACGGCCGTTCCGGTAGCGGAAAGTGACCTGCGATTTGGCGTCCGGCCGAAAATGCGCGATGGCCTCGGGAACGCTGCGCCGTACCTCGGCCTGTTTCTTGACCAGTTCGTGGGCATAGTAGATCGGCGCCGGCATCAGCACATCGGTCTCGTTGGTCGCATAGCCGAACATCAGACCCTGGTCTCCGGCACCCTGCTCTTCCGGCCGCGAACGATCCACGCCCTGCGCGATATCGGGCGACTGTTTGCCGATGATATTCACCACACCGCAGGTGTTGCCGTCGAAACCGACCGTGGAGGAGTCGTAGCCGATATCGACAATGACTTTGCGGATCAAGGCTTCCAGGTCCACCCAGGCGCTGGTCGTGATTTCTCCGCCGACCACCGCCACGCCGGTCTTGATAAAGGTCTCGCAGGCGACCCTGGCCTCTTGATCCTGTTCCAGCAGCGCGTCCAGAATGGCATCGGAAATCTGATCCGCCACCTTATCCGGGTGGCCCTCGGATACGGACTCGGAAGTGAACAGATAGTCACTGGTATTCTGATTCATAAGATGATTCTGCCTGAATATATATCTTTTGATTCGGATAAAGAGATATATTGTACCCGCAAGTGCATCGAATTGCACCCCACTAATCTCATTTAAGGTGTCTTGCGCTCGCTCCTTTCGTAGCGCAAGACACCTTATTCGCGTCGAATCAGTGCAGCGGTGCGGACAGCCAGTCCCAGAACAGCCAGAAGAATAGTGTCGAGGTGGCCAGTGTGGCCAGCATCACCGGCAGGCCCTTTTTGAACCACAGTCCAGGCGTGATCTGTACGCTCGGGTCGCCGCTTTCCCGGGCGTAGCGTTCGGAAATGGTCACGATGAATACATTGGCCGTCGACCCGATATGCGTGCCGTTGCCGCCCATGCCGACACCGACTACCAGTCCCCACCATAACGGCATCGTGTTGATGCCCTGAGCCTCCAAGCTCAGAATGATCGGAATCATCGCTGCGGTGAACGGAATATTGTCAATCAGGGCCGACAACGCCGCACCGACCCACATCAGCATAATCGTGGCCATAAACAGATCTTGCTGCACAAACGGTGTGATGAACTGACCGACGTACATCAAAAATTGGCTGTGCTCGACGCCGCCGACCAGCATAAACAGCGAAATGAAGAAGATCAGCAGCGTGATCTCCACATGTTCGAAGGTCCGGTCCATCACCACACGGCGTGAGACAAATACCAGCGCAGTCATGCCCAGCGCGGAAACGAACCACGGCTCCCAGTGCAGTTGGTGATGAACCATGAACAGCACCACCATCGCGCCGAGAATAATCAAGGAGGCATTCCAGACCTTTTTGTTCTTCAGTTCGACATCACGATGGAATTCCGTCGCCGGCTCGACTGCCAACTCCTTGCGGAACAAGAACTTGAACAGAAACAGTACGACGACCCAGGCCACCAGCACCGGCGGACCCATGCGTTTGACGAATTGGTTGAAAGAAATATCGGCCGCAGAACCGATCATCAAGTTGGGCGGATCGCCAACCAGTGTCGCCACGCCGCCGGTATCGGACAGCAATGCGGCGGCCAGCAAATACGGAATCGGCGTGATGCGCTGGGCTTTCGCAATCAGGATGATCAGCGGACCGAAAATCACCACAGTCGTGACATTGTCCAGCAACAATGACAATACCGTAACCAAGGTTCCCATCAGCGCCAGCAGCATAAACAACCGGCCTTTGCTGAGCTCGGCGATCTTGTAAGCCAGCCGGTCAAAGCCGCCGGTCGGGATCATGATTGCCACGATAGTCATCATGCAGCCGAGCAGGAAAACCACATTCCAGTCGACCGCCTCAATCGCACCTCCGGGTGAATAAAAGCCCATGATCTGGCCGGCAATGATCATCGCGATGGCGCCACCAGCGGCGAACTTCACGCGCTCCATCCCATGAATTTGTTCAGTAAAGATACCGATAAAGGTAACGGCCAGAATAATGCCCGACACCAGCATCGAATCGGTAAATTGCAACGTGCCGGCAAGGATTTCCGCTTCAGCTGTCATTTTCTGAATTCCTTTTCATTAGCAATGACTTATTACTGTTTGAGTGGCGTTTTCAACGCATCGCCTAAACCTTGCGTGACTACCCCGGCGCTTTGCGCGGTGCAATCAAACGCATGCTGGCAATAGTGGTAATCCCCCACGGATGGCGCTCGCCACTTAAAAACGCCGGACTGTCCAATGCCCGGCGCTTTCACCGGCTAATATACCATAGGCGGTAATCGGCGCTGCAACGGGCGACCCTGGGGCACAGCTCATTGCAGACAGTATCCGGCGGGCCGTTGACAACCCCGGCATACCATCGCTTAACCTGAAGCGTCGCATTGGTCCAGGCTCTTGCCGGACGCAACCAAAAAATCGGAGAACGATATTGAAAGTACCGACCCGCAGACAGGCCATCAGAGATATTCTGGTATTCCAGCTTAAATTATTCGTTGACGGGTTCCGTGACCTGCTGCTGAGCCCGATTTCGCTGATCGTCGGCCTGCTGGGCGTGCTGGCGGACAGGCAGCGCCCGGCCCGGGCCTTTCACGATGTGCTGGAATGGGGTAAACGCAGCGAACGCTGGATCAACCTGTTTGGCGCATTGCCGCGGCGGCGTCAGCTATCGGCTTCGATGGCCGCGAGCCGTTTCAAGGACATGGACGATATCGTGAACGACCTGGAACGCCGGATTATCGAAGAACATGAACAGGGACACCTCAGCAATAAAGCCAAGGATACGGTAGACCGTTCACTGTCCGCGCTGCACGATGCGTTTCGCCGCTCAGGCCGCAACCGGCGCGACGACGGCGGTATTCAGTAGGATCCCTGAATGTATTGGCTCAACTGAGCCACTTCTTCCTCTTTCTCCGATAGCAGGCCTTTCACCAGATCGCCGATCGATACGATACCGACCAATTGCCCGGCTTCCATAATCGGCAGGTGCCGGCAACGGTTATCGGTCATCACCTTCATGCAGCGTTCGATATCGTCAGTGGATTCGACGGTGATAACCGGAGAAGTCATCACGTCCTGCAACTTCGTCTCGCGCGAGGAGCGGAACTTCAACGCGATTTTTCGCAGATAGTCACGCTCGGTAAATATCCCGCGAATCTTGTCGTCCACCGTGATAATCAGCGCGCCAACATTATTTTCCGCCATGGTTCGAATCGCCTCGAACACCGTTTGCTGCGGCTTAGCGGTAATGATGTGGCGTCCCTTACGGTCAAGAATCTGTCTGATCATAGACATGGCTTGCCCTCCACAATCTTCCCTACTCCTGAGTCTACTACAGAATGCCCCAATGTAAACCGGAGCCTCTGCAAGAGCAGCAGGCGACCCGCCGGAGCGGGCGCCGTGAAGCATGGCTTCTCGCGCGTTGCGCAAACCGTCCTTTGAGAATCCCAACGTCTGTAGGAGCGCCTTTAGGCGCGATCAGCGTTTATCGGAAGCCTTCATCACGCGGTAGGTATTCGCGCCTAAAGGCGCTCCTACAGGTGGGTGGTATTTTCGGACGGTTTTGCTTTATCGCGGATTATGGCTACCGCTGACGGCGGGAGACTACCGTGTATTCGGCTTCGATTGTCTGTCCCGGCCTGGTGGCGCCTGGCTCATCCGGGTCTGCTTCCGAACCGGCTGTACTGCCCGCAGCGACCGTTTGTCGCTTCTTTTTCCATTGAAGCCAGACGATACGAGTGCGGATCGCAATCACTGCGATTACCAATAAGCCTGTGACTACGGCCAGTACCGCAAATCCAAGCAGGAACGAAACCAGCAGCATGATCGCAGCACCGACCGCCGCCAGTATCTGCATCAGCGGATTTCCATTAGGCGATTTGAGATAATAGGCCATCACAGTATCGTGGAGTGGACTAATGTCTGACATGGGGCCGCCGAAGCCCGATTCAAATAGCCCTTCCGGCATACGCCTGTGCGGCATCGACGCAGTGAAACCCGGCCAGGGCAAGGAGATTTTTCTGTCCGGCCCTGACGGCGGTACCTATCTGGTGCTGCTGCGCGGCGCCGACGGCATCGTCGCGTACCACAATGAATGTCCGCACCAGGGCCGACCGATGAACTGGGCTGTCGATCAGTTCCTGATCAGCAAGGAAGGGCATTTGGTCTGCGCTCACCACGGGGCCTGTTTTGACATCGACAGCGGACGCTGCATCAGCGGTCCGTGCGAGGGCGCCGGCCTGCAGGCGGTGGATGTGCAGATCGCGGACAGCGGCATATACTTACGAGAACGTCTCTCACCGAGTGAAGAAGTGCATGGCTGAGCAAAAAACCACGGTGGTCCTGGAAGAAATCCTGCGAATACAAAAAAAGCAACTGGAACTGTCGCGGGAAAGCCTGACCTTGCAAAAGCAGCATATGGCGATGTTGGAAACGCAGTTTCAGCGGGCGGAGAAACTGCACGACAAAGCGGAATCCATTCAAGACAAAAGTGCGGCATTGATGGAAGTCGGCCGCAAGACGATAGCGCTCATCCTGCCCATCGCGGTCGCATTGACCCTGTTTCTCACCTGGCTGGTTCTGTTCCGGTAGGTTTCGACAACCGCCCGAAACAGCCAATTTGAACGGATTGATTCGGAACGGTCAATCACGACAATCAACCAGAATAATCACTAAAATAAGCAATTCACAACCAGCAGCATCACCACCAGAAACAGTACGCTCATCGGGCTGCCCGCTCTGACAAAATCCTTCACTCGATAGCCCCCCGGGCCCATGATCAGCGCATTGACCTGATGGGTCGGAATAATAAACGCGTTGGACGTCGACAGTGCGATGATCAGCGCGTACATGGCCGGGTTCGCGCCGGTGGCCAGCGCGATGGAAATAGCGATCGGAACCAGAATGGTGGTCGCACCGACATTGGACATCACCAGGCTGAACAAGGTGGCCAGCAGCGCCAGTACAATCTGCATCGCAAAAGCGGGTATATCGCCGAGAATGCCGAGAATGCGTTGCGCGATCCACGCCGCGGTGCCGGTATCGTTCATCGCCTGGCCGAGCGGAATCAGACTGGCCAGCAGAAAAACCGTTTTCCAGCTCACCGCACTATACGCCTCGTCCATGGACAGCACCCGGGTCAGTACCATGCCCAGCGCACCGACCAGCAGTGAAATCGACAGATCGAAATCGGTAAAAATAATCATGAACAGCGCGATTGCGAAGAACATCAGCGCATGCGGTACTTTATGCGGCCGCTGTTCTTCCTGCGGAATATCGGTGGCGACGATGAAATCCTTCTCGTTGGCGACCCCCGCCAGATCCCGCCAGGTACTGTGGCTGACCAGGCAGTCACCGACTTCCAGCACCTGCTCGCGCACACCGTGGTTGATCACATCGTTGCGCCGGTTCACCGCCAATACCGAAATACCATAGCGTTGCCGCAAAGCCGCCTCGCCGACCGTTTTGCCGATCAGCTTGGAACCCGGTGGGATCACAACTTCGGATATTCCGCCCCGGCTCGGGTTGAACAGACCGCCGAAAGTGCGCAGACGGGGCTGGACCCGGCACTGATTTTTCAACGCGAATTCGCCGACCCGGTTACGCGTTCCCATCACCCCGAGAATGGTCCCGACCCAGATCATTTCATCGGCCGGCGGCGCCAGGCGCGGTTCGTCGGTATTGCGTATCGCGAGCATCAGCGGCGCGCCCTCAAGCTTCTCCGCGTCTCCGATTTTCATACCGACCAGCGGACTGTCGACCGTTACCAGCAGTTCATAAACATTTCCCTTGATGCCGTAGACATCGGCAAAATAGGCCTTGGTTTTCGCCGGTGCGGCACTGCTTTTCTCTTCCCGGGCCGGAATCAGCCAGCGCCCGAACAGCAGAAAATAACCGATGCCGGTAATCAGCAGCGCGATGCCGACCGGGGTTACCGAAAACAGATGAAACGCTTCCATCGCCCCGGCGCCCGCCGGCAGCGAGCGGTTCGCGTCCTCGATCAGATCATTGAGCAGAATCAGCGGCGAGGACCCGACCAGGGTCATGGTGCCGCCCATGATCGCGCAGAACCCCATCGGCATCAGCAGCCGGGACAAGGAGATGCGCGTTCGGGCCGAGATACGGCTGACCACCGGCAAGAACAGCGCGGTCGCTCCGACGTTCTGCATAAAGCCGGAAATACCGCCGACGGTGCCGGAAACCAGCGGCACAATGCGCTTTTCGGTCTTGCCGCCGATCTTCAGAATCCACGCAGCGACAACGCTCATCACGCCGGTCCGGTCCAGACCGGCACCCAGTATCATCACCGCAATGATCGAAATCACCGCATTCGATGCAAAACCCATGAAAAGCTCATCTGAAGGCACCAGCCCGAACAGCCCCAGCAACACCAGAATACAGATCGCCGCGACGTCGATTCGCAATCTGAGGCGCTCGAATACAAACAGCGTAATGGTCAGCCCCAGCAGCAGCAGCACCAGGATCATATCTCGGGACAATGTCAGGCTGGATTCCATTCGCGATGGCTTGCTTTCTACTTGTTATGTTCGCCTACTACCTTAGCTTAAATACGGACCGAACGGCAGTAAACCGCCCGAACCGGCCAACGGGCCCTGAGATATTCTAAACGCCGCCATATCATCACGCCGCAGAAGCATCTTTAGGCGCGGTGTCGGCGTAACTTGAACCTGCTATTGATCGCGCCTGAAGGCGCTGCTACCGGCAGGTTTACGGCCATGGGCTTCTACCGCCGAATCAGCAGCACCGAATCAGTAGCGTCTGAGCAGCAGATCCCAAACGCCGTGCCCGAGCCGTCGGCCGCGTCGTTCGAAATGAGTTTCCGGCCGCCATGACGGCCGATCGACATAGTCCCCGCCTGCCGATTCATTGGTGAATCGATCGCAGCCGGTTACCACCTCCAGCATATGTTCGGCATAGGGCCGCCAATCGGTCGCCATATGCCACAACCCGCCGATTTTCAATTTGTCCGCCACCAGATCGGCAAACTCCGGCTGCACCAGGCGCCGCTTGTGATGGCGCTTTTTCGGCCACGGGTCGGGGAAATACAGTCGTACGGCATCGATTGACGCATCCGCCACGCAGGCTTGCAGTACGTCAACCGCATCGTCCGACATAATGCGCACATTGCCGAGCCCGGCTTGTTCGATTTTCTGCAGCGCGGCACCCACGCCGGGCGGGTAGACCTCGATACCGAGAAAGTTGCAGTCGGCTTCGGCCGCGGCCATCGCGGCCAGTGCATCGCCGTTGCCGAAACCGATTTCCAGCACCAGCGGCGCATCCCGGCCGAACGCTGTTTGCATGTCGATGTGGCCGCTGCCGGCTGCCGGGCCGTCCAGACCGTAAACCGGCCAGAGTACCTCCAGCGCACGCCGCTGAGCCTTGGTCAGGCGGCCCTGACGCACAACGAAGCTGCGTATCGGCCGCTGCTGCCGGCTCTCGTCTGGTCCGGAGTCGGTCACAGGATGCTTAAAAGAATGTGCCATCCACCGGCGAGGACGCCGATGCGAAGCGTTTACGCGGAATACGGCCAGCCAGATAGGCTTCCCGGCCCGCTTTAACCGCCTTGTTCATCGCGGCTGCCATCAGCACCGGGTCGCGCGCACCGGCGATTGCCGTATTCATCAGCACGCCGTCGCAGCCCAGTTCCATCGCAATCGCCGCATCGGAAGCCGTGCCGACGCCGGCGTCCACCAAGACTGGAACCGAGGCCTCTTCCACGATGGTCAGAATGTTATAGCGGTTCTGGATGCCCAGGCCCGATCCTATCGGTGCGGCCAGCGGCATCACTGCAACGCAGCCGAGGTCGGCGAAACGCCGCGCAATGATCGGGTCGTCGTTGGTGTAGACCATCACCTCAAAACCCTCGGCGATCAGTTGCTCTGCCGCGGTCAGGGTTTCCGGAATATCCGGAAACAGGGTTTTTTCGTCACCCAGCACTTCCAGTTTGACCAGGCTGTGGCCATCCAGTAATTCACGCGCCAGGCGGCAGGTCCGGACCGCGTCGCGGGCCGAATAACAGCCGGCGGTATTCGGCAATATGGTGTATTTTTCCGGCGGCAACGCTTCCAGCAGACTCGGTTCGTCGGCATTCTGGCCGATATTGGTGCGGCGAATGGCCACCGTCACGATTTCGGCACCCGCCGCTTCGGTTGCCCGCCGGGTTTCGTCCAAATCGCGGTATTTGCCGGTGCCGGTCAGCAGCCGTGAACGGTAGCGGCGCCCGGCCACGATCAGTACATCATCGACGGGCATGGAAGGGGTCTTGTCTGACGGCTGTGCCTGGCTGCTTGTCATCGGGTTTCCAACTGTGTTCGGGAAAATATCAATTCGGTGAAAAATATCAATCCGGGCGGAGGTTGAACAAGGCCGGCGCTAGCCGCCGCCCATCGCATGTACGATCTCTATTCGATCATTCTGGTTCAGCTTGTAGCCGGAATGCTCGCTTTTCGGAACGATCTCGAGATTGACCTCGACCGCCACGCGGCGGTGCGGCAGATCCAGATGCTCCAGTAGCTCCGCTACCGTGGTTTTTTCCGGAAGCCGGATACAGTCACCGTTTACGATGAGTTCTATCATGCAGCTATTTTACTCAAACCCGTGCCCCGGTACCCGGATCGTCGGGCCGCAGCAGATGGGCGAATATGGCCATGCGCACGAATACGCCGTTGGCCACCTGGCGCCAAATCACTGACTGCGGGCCGTCGGCCACCTTCGAGCTGATTTCGACGCCGCGATTGATCGGCCCCGGATGCATGACCACGCAATTCGGACCCGCCCGGCGCAGCCGGTCTTCCGTCAGTCCCCAATCCCGGTGATAGTCCGCCGATGACGGCAGTTCCAGATCGCCGATGCGCTCCTTCTGAATGCGCAGCATCATGATCGCATCCGCATCGTCCACGGCCTCGTCCATGTCAGCGCAGAGCCTGATACCGGAACCGGCACTGGTATCGGGCAGCAGGGCTTCGGGTCCGGCCAGTCGAATCTCCTTCACGCCGAGCCGGGTCAGCAGTTCAACATTGGATGCAACCACGCGCGAATGCCGAATATCGCCGACGATGGCCAGCCGGCAACCGTTCAGTTCGCCCCGGGCCCGACGCAGGGTGTAAGCGTCCAGCAACGCCTGGCTGGGATGGGACCCGCTACCGTCTCCGGCATTAAGGACGGGGATTTGCGACTGCGCCAGCCCGGCCAGCGTGCCGGCGGTCGGATGGCGTACGACGATCGCATCCGGCTGCATTGCCTGCAAGGTACGAAAAGTGTCTTCCAGCGTTTCGCCTTTCTCGACCGAGGAACCGGCCGAAGACAGGTTCACCACCGCTGCGCCAAGACGCTTGGCTGCGACTTCAAATGCAACACGGGTTCGGGTGGACGGCTCATAAAACAGGTTAATCACTATTTTCCTGGCCAACAGATCGGACGGCACAGCGGTCTGGAAGCGATCGGCTAGATCGAAAATCCGCTGAATATCGGCGTCGCTCAGCGACGCGATGTCAATCAAATGACGCATGGTTCCATTATCCCTGTTCCGCGAACCAGGTTTCCAGCATGATCTTCGCCGCAACCGCGTCGAGCATCTGAATATCCTTGCGCCGGCTGCTGCCGTCTTTTCGCGAAGCCGCGAAGCGCTGCCGGGCTTCGGCCGAGGTCAGCCTCTCGTCCTGAAATGCAACCGGCAATCCGAATCGGCCATGCAGTTGTCCGGCAAAGCGCCGTGCCAGCCCCGAGGTTTCCGTTTCCTCGCCATTCGGGCCCAGCGGCAGGCCAACCAGCAGCCGGCCGGGCTTCCACTCGCCGAGCAGCCGGTCTACGGCCGACCACAAGTCGTCGTCGTTGGTTAATACGGCAATCGCGGACGCGGTAGAAGAAATGGACTGGCCGACAGCCACGCCGATACGGCGCAAACCGAAGTCGAAGGCAACAACTACTTGAACGGCGGGCGCGTCAGGCGTTGCCGGCATCAGTGTGTAGATGGTGAAAATCGAAACCGAGCTTGGACACAGCCCGCTCCCAGCGGTTATGCACGGGCAGATCGAAGATAATCGCCGAGTCGGCATCCGAATTCAGCCACGCGTTATCCTTGATCTCATTTTCCAACTGCCCCGCACCCCAGCCGGCATAACCCAATGCCACCAGAAATTTTTCCGGCCCCTGGCCTTTGGCGATTGCAGCCAGAACGTCCCTGGATGTGGTAACGCTGATGTTTTCGTCGATGACCGCGCTGGACTCCCAGTCACCGCCAGGCGTATGCAGCACAAAACCGCGTTCGGGGTGCACCGGGCCGCCCTCGAAAACCGTCATCTCGGCCACGCCTTGGGCCTCACACTCGATATTCAACTGGCGCAATATCTCCAGCAGCGTAAACTCCGAAGGCCGGTTAATGGTAATTCCGATCGCGCCCTCGTCATTGTGCTGGCACATCAGTGTAACCCCACCAGCGAAGGTCGGGTCCTGCATACCGGGCATTGCGATCAGAAACTGGCTGTTCAGGGAATACGGGGAGTCCGTCTGACGGGCTTCGTGGTCGGGCCTGTCCCCTGTCGGGATTTTTCGTTCACTCATGACTTTCTCAGTAGTTGCAGTGTGAACCAAATTCAAGAGCGGCCGATGGAAAGCCGGCTCGGCGTTCGGTAACGCGCAGGCTGCTGACCGCATTAGGGTGTCTTGCGCCCGCGCCGGCGGGTCACCTGCTGCTCCTTAGCGGAAAATACCATGCGCCACCACATTTGAAAACCGTCGCCGAATAAGGCCTCGCGCTAACGCAGGCTGCCACCGGGTGTAAAGCGCCAGGTCCGGGTGATGTGCAGCACATCGACCTCGCGCAGAATGTGCTCGGGCAGCGGCGCGTAAGGCGCGGCCAGTTCCACGATTCTGGCCGCAGCGCGATCCAGCTCCAGATAGCCCGACGAGCGCTTGATGATAATGCTTTCCACCGACCCGTCCGGGTTAACGCCGACGGTCAGCACCAGGTCGCCATTGATATTCAGTTTGCGCGCCTCTTCCGGGTAATTGCGGTTACCCACCGATTCCACCTTGGCCACCCAGGCCTGCATGTAGCTGGCGTATTCGTACTGCTTGGTGTTCGCGGAAATATATTTCCGGCGCGGCGTTTTGGAATGCCAAACGTCCTCGCGGCTGGTTTCGGGCTGCATCTGCGCCATTCGCAGAGATTGTTCTATTAAATCCTGCGCGCTAGGCAGCGACTCGGGTTCAACCGGGTTCCGGTTATCGGTCTCCACGACTTCGATAGCCGATTGCTGGGCCAGTAATTGTTCCCGCTGTAGCTGGCTGGGATCCGGCGCTCCGGCTTCCGCATTGACTTCCGCTTCGCCTTGGTCGGTATTTGGCAGCGGTGCGCTGTGCGGCTGGCTGGGCCGGCTTGGTTCGGCCCGTTCGCCACCGCCTTGCTGATCCGCCTGCGCCAGAAAATCCGGATCCTCCGGCGTTGTTTCCGAACGCCAGTTGACCAGCACCACATCGAGGTGGTCCGCGATGCGATGCGCCGGCGACCATTCGAACGCAAAACCCAACCCGAGCACGACGACTGCATGGGCGAGCAGCGCTGCCAGCAACGCTCTGCTCATGTTGTCGCCAGCGAGTTTGGTCAGTTCCATCAGCCGATTTTATCCTCAATGGCGGCGAACAGCTGCCCGGCAATGTTCAGATCGAACTCAGCATCCAGTTCGCGTATGCAGGTCGGGCTGGTCACATTCACCTCTGTCAGATAATCTCCGATCACGTCCAGGCCGGCAAACAGGATGCCGCGACGCCTGAGTTCCGGTGCGACCTGTTCACAGATCCACCGGTCCCGTTCGCCGAGCGGCAGCCCCACGCCCCGGCCACCGCGGGCCAGATTGCCGCGAAAATCCCCGTCGCCCGGAATCCGCGCGAGCGCGTAGGGAACCGCCTCGCCGTCGACCAGCAGGATACGCTTGTCGCCGTCGGCGATCTCCTCAATATAAGCCTGGGCCATGACCCATTCCTGTCCCTCGGCGGTTATGGTTTCCAGAATGACGTTGGTATTCGGGTCGCCGTCAGCCAGTTGAAAAATCGACTGCCCGCCCATGCCGTCCAGCGGTTTGACCACTGCTTTGCGCTGTTGTTTAACGAACTCCCGCAACGCGGACACATCGCGGCTGACCAGGGTCGGTACGCAGCATTGCGGAAACCAGGCGGTAAACAGCTTCTCATTGGCGTCCCTGAGTGCCTGCGGATCGTTAACGACCAGCGTGCCGGCAGCCTGGGCCAGCTCCAGCAGATAGGTCGCATAGACATAGTTCATGTCGAATGGCGGGTCCTTGCGCATCAGCACCACGTCCATCTCAGACAGCGGCCCGTCGCTGGCTTGATCGAGCTGAAACCAGGCCGCAGGATCGTCTTCCACCTGCAGTCCGCGCTGTCGCGAGCGCGCCTCGCCGTCTCGCAGATAAAGATCCTCGAGCTGCATGTAACGCAGCCGATGACCGCGCCGTTGGGCCTCCAGCAACATCGCAAAGGTCGAATCCTTTTTGATGTTGATCGCGGCGATCGGATCCATGACCACGCCGACTATCAGACTCATACATATCCCTCTGGCGCCTTTGCCGTCAGCTCTATTATGGTGCGGCCAGTTACCGAATGCCACTGCGAGGTGCCAGGAATTAGTGCGAAAAAAGAATTGTGAATGCTTGTTTTTTCTGTACATTCAGGACTGGCATCCCGACCGCCGTATGGTTTAGACTACACGCCGCGCGTTCAGAAGGGTCACACTTTCGGAAAGCACACGATAATTCGGCGTCATAAAGTAACGTCGGAACTACTTCCAGAAAACAGGGAAAGTAGCAGGAAGTTCAAATGTCAGATTCGAGTCAATCAAATACACAGCCTGGCGAGCATCCAGCCGGGGGACTCCAGGGCCTGCGGGTCATGGTGATTGATGACAGCTCTACCATCCGTCGCTCTGCGGAAAAGATGCTGCAGCAAGAAGGCTGTGAGGTCGTTACCGCAGAAAACGGCTTTGAAGCGCTGCCACTGATTGTGCGCAGTCGCCCGCAGCTTATTTTCGTCGATATCATGATGCCGCGCCTGGATGGCTATCAGACTTGCGCCATTATCAAGAATAACGAGGAATTCAAGACGACACCGGTCATCATGTTAACCAGCAAGGACGGGCTATTTGATAAAGCCCGTGGTCGGGTTGTCGGTTCGGATCAGTATTTGACCAAACCGTTTACCCGCGACGAAATTCTCGGGGCTGTTCGACAATATCAGCCAGCAGCCTAAATTATCGTAAACCCCGGTTCGATTGACGAACTGCCGCAGTGGTTTTAGGGGAATGCAAACAGCCAGCGACCATCAATCTTCATTCCAGAAACTACTGGAGTACGAACAGCGAAGCCTCAGCGCCAGCGAGGAGGGGCCGTCAGAACAGGAGCGCGCCTCCAACTGGTCCGGCGTGGTATTTCGAGTCAGCGACTACAAGCTGACCTGCGGCATTAACGAGATTCAGGAAATCTTGACCCTGCCGCCGATGACCCCGGTGCCGGGCTCCAAGTCCTGGATTCTGGGTCTGGCCAATGTGCGCGGCAACCTGGTTACCGTATGCGACCTGTACTGGTATCTGACAGGAGTGCGCTCGCCCATCACGATGCGAACGCGGCTGCTGGTTGTCGATCTGAAGCAGCGGCCGGTCGGGCTGCTGGTCGACGAAGTCTACGGCCAGCGACATTTTCACACCGACGAGCAGGCGGAAACCGAACGCTTTGAAGCGACCGAATTCACAACGTTCGTCAAAACCGAATATGCATCGCAGCAAAACCGCTGGGGTGTATTGGAACTATCCAGCTTGGTCAGCGAAGCCACTTTTTTGAGCGGAGCAAGCCAATGAAGACCGTCAAATCACAGCGGTCCGTATATTTGATCAGGAGCGAGAATAATGAGTGCTAAGGCGCCGAATTCATCAAGCCAACGCAATCGAGGCACCCAGTTACTGCTACTGGCATTGGTTGCGGCCTTGGTATTTGTTGTCGCGGATTTCTATCTGTTGAACCGCAACAACCAATATGACCGTGAGTACATCGCGCATGCGACCGACATTCAGGTTCTTTCCCAGCAGCTCGCGACCGCGGCCTCGGGAGCCGCTTCCGGCAACCTGGATGCGTTTGATTCCCTGGAACAGGCGCGCGACAACATCTTTTTACGGGTAAACCAGCTCATTTCAGGAGATCCTGAAACCGGCCTGCCCGAATCGCCTTCGCTGCCGGTTCCGGCTGACCAGGACCTGGACCCGCTGACGGCCGTTCAAGTGACCTCGGACAGGGTCATTGCCAGTGCCGACGAGATCATCGGCAGCCAAAGCCTGGTGCTGAATCTGGCCGATGCGGCTGACGAATTCGCGGCGGTTGTACCACAGATGCAGGCCAAGACCGACGAAGCCATCCGCGCGCTGGTCCAGGCCCGTGCGCCGAACCAGCAAGTCTTCGTTACCAGCCGCCAACTGGTTTTGGCCGACCGCATGCTGCGGCGCGTGAGCGATATTCTGCAGGGCGGGGCTACCGCGGTATCCGCCGCCGACAGTTTCGGGCGCGAGTCCGCGCTGTTTGAAACCGTGCTGGAAAGCCTGATCTCCGGCGATGAGGACCGAAACATCGAGGCCGTTCGCGCACCGGCGGCTCTGAGTGCGCTGGGTGAGGTGACCCAGCTATTTGATGGCAACAAACAGAACATCGATGCCATTCTGGCCGCATCGACCAATCTTTTTGCCGTGCGTTCTGCTGCCGATGAAATTCTGTTTGATGCGACCGATCTGTTTGAAGAAAGCGGGGTACTGGCAACGGCCTACGGCGGTCTGTCCGATACCCGGGCGTTCCCATCAATGACCGCCGGCATTATCGGCACGGTCACGACCCTCGTGCTGTTACTGCTGGTGGGCTGGACGCTGCTGACCGGCGAGCGGCGCCGGGTTCAGAGCACCCAGGATCAAAACCAGCGTAATCAGGACGCTATTTTGCGCCTGCTGGATGAAATGAGCGCATTGGCTGACGGCGACCTGACCGTGCAGGCGACCGTCACCGAAGACGTCACGGGCGCTATCGCCGACTCGGTGAACTTCGCGGTTGAGTCCATGCGCGACCTTGTTGTCGACATTAACGACACGGCGCAGAAGGTGGCCGCGTCCGCGCAGGAAACCCGGGCCACCACCACGCAGCTTGCCGAATCCAGCGAATTTCAGGCCAATCAGGTCCGCTCTGCAACTGACACGATTAATGCGATGGCCCATTCGTTCGACGATATGGCCAACCGCTCGACCGAATCCGCCGAAGTGGCCCAGCGCTCGGTGGAAATCGCGAACAACGGTGCGCAGATGGTGCGCCAGACCATCACCGGCATGGACACTATCCGCGATCAGATTCAGGAGACCTCGAAGCGAATCAAGCGGCTGGGTGAATCTTCGCAGGAAATCGGTGACATCGTCGAACTGATTAACGGTATTGCCGAACAAACCAATATCCTCGCGCTGAACGCTGCCATTCAGGCCGCCTCGGCAGGCGGTGCCGGCCGCGGTTTTGCGGTGGTTGCTGACGAAGTACAGCGCCTGGCCGAACGCGCAACCAATGCGACGCGCCGAATCGAAACGCTGGTACAGACCATTCAGACCGATACCTCGGAAGCCGTGGTTTCAATGGAAACCACCACCGCCGAGGTCGTGCGCGGCGCCAAGCTGGCCGAAGATGCCGGTGAAGCGCTGGAGCGTATTGAAACGGTATCCAATGACCTCTCGGCCCTGATTCAGGACATTGCAAAGGAAGCCCAGAATCAATCCGGAACCGCAACCGACGTTGCAGGCATGATGAACGATATTCGTGATATCTCCATGCAGGCATCCGAGGGTACCGACCGAACCGCTCAGGCGGTTGGCAAACTGGCCGACCTGGTACGCGATCTGCGTGACTCTGTGGCCGACTTCAAGTTGCCGGAATAACGAATAACGGTTCGGGTTTTGCTTGTGATAATCGCCAACATTATCGATACGCCGGCTATCGACGCGCGGAGCGTGGCTTATGCAGCCTGAAGCTAACAAGGCATTTGCCGCAATCGGCTGGGTCCGGCCCGATCTCGATCAATTGCTGGGCGCGATTCAGTCGGAGCTGAACAAAGCGGCTGAGGAGCAAGATCGCAGCGTGATGGAGCAGGCCTCGGCCCGGCTTCAAAACACGCTGTCCAAACTCAATGACACATTGGTATTGCTCAACGCCGAGGGCGCTGGCCTGCTGACGAGCGAATTGTCCGCCAGTTGGCAAAGCGTACTGGAAGAAGGTGAGGAAAGCCGCGAAGAACTGCTGTCGTCGTTGATGCAGGGTTCGGTGGTGTTAAACCACTACCTCGACTGGCTGCAGGCGGGCCAGCCTGATCTGCCGCTGATTCTGCTGCCGGCCCTGAACGAATTGCGCGCCGCGCGCAACGCGCCGTTGATGTCCGAAGGCGTGTTGTTTTCGCCGGACTTGACGATCGCCGATGGCGACGATTGGTCTGACGGCGGCAAGCCGGTGGCCGGCAAGCGCCTGAAATCATTTGCAAAGACAAAGCGCGATGCTTACGAAAGCGCACTGGCTAATTGGCTGAAAGAACCGCAGGATCAAAAGAGTCTGACTCGGTTGGCCGAAACGGCGGCGACGCTGAAGCAGTCCCTGAACGAAACACGGGAACGGCGCCTGTGGTGGTTCGCCGAAAACCTGTTCAACGGACTGGCCGGCGGCGAAATCAGTAACAGCATTGCGCTGCGACGGCTTTTTGCACGCCTCGATCTGAACTTGAAGGAGATACAGCAAGGGGAGTCGCCAGCCGCGGCGAATGTCGATGCGCTGGCCTCTTCACTGCTCTTTTATATCGGAACCGCCCGCAGCGGCAACAGCCAACTGGATAACATTAAGCAGCGTTTTCAACTTGAACGGCTTGTCCCGGACCGCAAGTGGCTGTCGCGCACGCAAAGCGGTCTCGGTGCGCGCAACCGTGAATTCTACGAATCCATCCGGTCGGCGTTAGAACCCGAACTGGAGGCGATAAAGGACTATTTCGATCTGTGCCGGCGCACCGGAAAATGGCCCGACGGCGAGTATCAGCCGATAGATATCCAACTGGAAAAACTGGCCGACACAATGTCGGTTCTGGGGCTGGCCACCGCCAGTCAATCCATGCGCGACCAGCTTCCGGTGTGGCGCGAGGCGATCGCCGCGGGCGAGTTGCCGACCGAAGCGGAAATGGTACAGGCCGCGGAGCAGCTATTGCGTGCCGAATCCGCTCTGGAACAGAACCTGAATACGCTGGGCGGTGCGATAGGCGAACCCGATGACGACGCGCTGCCTTTCGCCGAGCTGCAGGACACCACCGGTCAGCTCTGGCAGGAATGCGTACGGGAACTGCGCGAAATCGAGGAAGAGCTGCAGTCCTGGCTGGAAGGCACGAAAAACAAAAAGCGTGAGACGAAAATCGATCAGCTGTTCGGCCGTATCGGCAGCGCCTTCGCCATGCTGAATCTCGTCCCGCAGGCGGCTGCAGTATCCCAGCTCAAGGAATATACCGCCGACCTGCTGAACGGACAGCACAAGACCGATCAAGACGATCTCGATGACTACGCCGACGCGCTGGTCGCGTTGGAGCACTACTTGATCGAACAACGCGATTCCCGGCACAGCGACGATGCGCTGTTTGAAATATTGCAGCGGCGCCTGCGGACCATTCGGGGTGACGCGCCTGAAGACCAGGACAGCGCCGAACAAGAGACAGCCAAACCAGATGATGAGCAGGTTCCGGCCGAGCCGGCCGCGGACGAGCAGGTTGCGGAAGCCGCCGCAGAAGAGCCGGTCGCGGACAGCACCGCGCCGGCCGTGTCGATCGACGATGAGGTGCTTGAGATATTCCTTGAGGAATATGAGGCCGTCAATCAAGAACTACGCATCAAGCTGCCGAATTGGATTGCCGATCCCGTC
Source organism: Lysobacterales bacterium (assembly GCA_028289465.1). Classification (GTDB taxonomy): domain Bacteria; phylum Pseudomonadota; class Gammaproteobacteria; order Xanthomonadales; family SZUA-36; genus JANQPM01. Next base: position 61,319 of record JANQPM010000089.1, read on the forward strand.
GTCAACGAAGAGCTGACTGATATACGCCGTGCTTTCCACACGCTGAAAGGCAGCGGCCGCATGGTAGGCGCCAACGAGATCGGCGAATTTAGCTGGTCGATCGAACAGCTACTCAATCAAGTGCTGGATGGCAACCGCGCCCCCGACCAGGAGCTGTTCAGCGCGGTCAATCTGGGTGTTGCGCTGCTGCCGGCGTTGAAGGCGCGACTGGCCAATCAGGAGCACGAACTGGGCGACAATATCATCGACGCAGTGAAAAGCGCGATGGACCAGTTTGCCGGTGGCGGTACGTTTGATGCCGGGCATCTGCGCGAGCTGCTGCCGCCACAGTTGTCCGCGTTGCTGCCGGAAGCTCCGGCTGAAACCGAAGAAGCCGCTGATATCGACCCGGGTCTGGCCGATATCATTCGTTCCGAGGTGGGCGAACACCTGAAGCTGCTGACCGTATTTGTCGGCCAGTTAAGTGGCGAAAATCCGGACCAAGTGGCCGGTACGGCCGAAATCCGGGCCGCGCACACGATTGCCGGCAACCTGTCGCTGGCCCCTGTTGGCGGCGAATCCGCAGTATTCAGCCAGCTCGAGCGGCTGCTGGAAAGCCAGCACGGCAACGCCATGCCGTTGCCTGTAGAGAGCCGAGAATTGATCGGCCGTGCGATCGCCATTGCCGAGCGGCGGCTCGAGCAGTTGGATGTCGCTCCCGGCAGCGTGCAGCTGGATATCGGCGATCTGGCCGCCGAGCTCAAAGCCGCAACCACTGCGCTGGAAGCCGAACCGGCTGAACAGGACGATGCGATCGAACCTGGAGAAGACATCCAGAGCATCTTCTTAGACGAAGCCAGGGATGTGCTCGAGCGCAGCGACTCGCTGTTGCACCGCTGGCGCGACGGCCTGGAACGCGACGATCCGGACAGCCGGGATACGGTTGTCGCATTGCAGCGCGAAATTCACACCCTGAAGGGTGGCGCCAGAATGTGCGGCTTAAACGCGATCGGCGATCTCAGCCATGCAATGGAGACGCTGCTGGAACAGGTCGCAGACGGCGGTCTTGAAGCCGGCGACCGTATTGTACGCAGCCTCGAGAACGGCTGCGATGAACTGGTGAATCTGCTGGATAAAACCGAAGCCGGCGAGAAACCACCCGGCACCGACCTGATTCAGCCCCACCTGGCGGAACTGGCGGAAGCCGCCAAACCGGCTCCGGAACCAGAACCAGAACCAGAGCCAGAGCTGGAACCGGAACCAGAACCGGTCGCGGACACCGAAGTCCACGAGCCGATCGCACCGATCGAAATTCCAGACCTGCCGGCCGCGCCGAGAGAGATTCGGGCGATGCCCGAAGGCGCCACCGATGCGGCCGAAGCCAAGCAGGAAACCGTTCGGGTATCCGCGGACTTGCTGGACGAACTGGTCAACTATGCCGGTGAAATCAGTATCTACCGGTCGAGGCTGGAACAGCAGACCAATGCGTTCCGCTTCAACTTGACCGAAATCAACCAGACCATTACCCGTTTGCGCGACCAGTTGCGCAAGATGGAAATCGAGACCGAAACGCAGATTCTGTCGCGCTTCCAGCGTGAAACGGACCATGACGAAGCGGTGTTTGATCCGCTGGAAATGGACCGCTACTCGACCCTGCAACAGCTCTCACGGGCACTGGCCGAGTCTGTTTCCGACTTGATGAACCTGGAAGAGATGCTGGACGATACCGCCCGGCAGTCCGAAACGCTGTTGCTGCAGCAATCCCGGGTTAACACGGAGCTGCAGGAAGGTTTGATGCAGGCGCGCATGGTATCGTTCGCCAACCTCGCGCCCCGTCTGCGCCGGCTGGTTCGACGGGCCGCCAAGGAAAGCAAGAAAGACGCCCGGCTGGTTCTGCAGCTCGCCGGCGGCTCCGACGGCCAACTCGACCGTAACGTGCTGGAACGCATCACCGCGCCGTTGGAGCATTTGTTGCGAAATGCGATCGTGCACGGCATCGAAACGCCGGCACAGCGCAAGCGCCGCAAAAAACCGAAAGACGGCGAAATCGCGATCACGGTGGAAAATGAAGCCACCGAACTGGTTATTACTGTCGAAGATGACGGCGGTGGCATCGACCTGCCGGCCATTCGCAAGCAAGCTATCGAACGCGAACTGATCTCGAAAAACGATAACCCGTCCGATCAAGAACTGATGGAGTTCATTCTGGAGTCCGGCTTCACTACAGCCGAAGAGCTGACCGGCCTGGCCGGGCGCGGCATCGGCATGGATGTGGTCAACAACGAGATCAAGCAGATCGGCGGTTCGGTCGATATTCATTCCGAGCAGGGTGAAGGTACACGCTTCACCATCCGCATTCCGTTCACGCTGGCGGTCATGCAGGCCATTACGGTCCTGGCCGGCGAACGCGAGTTTGCGATTCCGCTGGCCAGCGTTCGCGGCGTGGCCAAGCTCAGTGCCACAGAATACCGTGAGCGAATATCCAGCCAGCAGCCTGTCTATGAATTCGCCGGGGAACCGTTCCCGATTCTGGAATTGGAGCCGCAGCTCGGCTTTGAATCCACCGATATCACCGAGGATACGGTATCGTTGCTGATGATCCGGGCCGGCGAGCAGCGCGCCGCGTTCAGGCCGGTCGAACTCTACACCCACCGCGAAATCGTTATCAAACCGGTCGGGCCGCAAATCAGCAGCATTCCGGGCATTCTCGGCGGTACCATCACCGGCGATGGCCGCGTGATGCTCATTCTGGACATGGGTCCGCTGATTCGCCGCGGCATCACCGAAGCTCTGCGGCCAATTGCCAAGCCGCTGCCGGTTGAAGCGGCCAAAGAAGAACGCAAGCGCACGCCGCTGGTCATGGTGGTTGATGACTCCATCACCATGCGCAAAGTCACTTCGCGCGTACTGGAAAACAGCGACTACGAAGTGCTTACCGCCAAAGATGGCCTGGACGCGGTCGAACAATTGCTGGAGCGCGTTCCGGACGTGATGCTGCTGGATATCGAGATGCCCCGGATGGATGGTTACGAACTGGCCGAACATGTGCGCGCCGATACCCGGCTGCGCCATATACCGCTGGTCATGATTACCTCCAGAACCGGCAAGAAACATCGCGACCGGGCCGAACAGCTCGGCGTCAACCGCTACCTGACCAAGCCTTATCAGGAACAGGACCTGCTGAACTGCGTTTCCGAAATGCTGGAATCGCAGGATAGCAATGCCGAACTGGAGGAATAGGGAATGAGCGCCAAGGCCAGTGAAGTACGCGGCGTGATGGTGCCGATCACTGACGGCAATATCGTGCTGCCGAATAGTTGTGTTCAGGAAGTCATCACCTACAGCGAACCCGAACGGTTCGATAATCCATCGGAATGGCTGCTTGGCAGCATCCTGTGGCAGGGCTGGCAGGTACCGGTGATTGCGTACGCCAACCTGATCGGTCTGAGCGGACCCGAGGCGACCGATGGCAGCCGGATCATGATCATTAAATCGCTGCTGGACAGCCGGCGCCTGCCTTATATCGGCATATTGGTGCGCGCGCTGCCGAAGCTGGTTGCGATCACCGCAGACATACTGATCGAGCAGACCGGCCGCCAGTCGCTCGGTGTCTATGCGCATGTGAGCGTGGATGACCAGAACGCGGTGATACCCGATCTCGACCGTCTGTCACAGCTTGTCGTGCACGCGGCCTACGGCGCACTGCCTGTCGCCAAAATCTGATTCGGTATTCCGGTCGACCGTTCCCCGCACTCGACATTCCATTGGTTTCCGATGCCGGCAATGATAGTCTGCGGGTCAACGCAACCGGCAGATGATCAGTGGCCGCATTAGAACCGCAACTCGAGGCATTCATGGCGGAGCGTATCAGCGCCGATCCGGCTCACGATATTCACCATATCCGCCGCGTGGTGGCCAACGCCAAGGCTTTTTCAGAACAAGAGGGCGCGTGCGCCGAGGTCGTGATTCCTGCCGCGTGGCTGCATGACTGCGTCAGCCTGCCGAAAGATTCGCCGCGGCGCGACCAGGCCTCGCGGCTCGCCGCACAGGAAGCGCATCGTTTTCTGACCGCGATCGACTACCCCGACCGATACCTGGATGCGATCGGTCATGCGATTGAAGCCCACAGCTACAGCGCCGGCATTCCTGCGCAGACGCTGGAAGCGAAAATCGTGCAGGATGCCGACCGGATTGATGCGATTGGCGCGATCGGCATTTCCCGCTGTCTGCTGGTCGGCGGCGCGCTAAACCGTACGCTGTACTGTGCCGACGACCCGCTGTGCGAAAACCGGGAGCCTGATGACGGCCGGTACACCATCGATCACTTCTACGAAAAACTCTTCAAGCTAGAGCCACTGCTGAATACCGATGCAGCCCGGCAGGAAGCGCGCCGGCGCCTGGCGTTTATGCGGTCTTTCCTGAATCAACTGGCCGCGGAAATCCACTCCGCAGGCCGGGCATAGTGGTGGCCGGAATACTGTCAGCCCGATAAATCGCCGTAATGCGACATCAGCGCCGCGATCGCCGCGGGCCCAGCGGTTTCGGTGCGCAGTACGCGCGGGCCGAAATGTGTCAACAGTACCCCGCCGGCTTGCATTTGCTGCAACTCGCGGGATTCGAACCCCCCTTCCGGGCCGATCACCACGCTCACCGCGGGCGCCGGGGGCAGCCCGGCCAGCAGGCTCTTTTCGGCTGCCGGTTCCAACGCTAGTACCGGATGCTCAAAGGACCGGGTCAGCCAGTGGTGCAGGCTGGCCGGCGGCCTTAATTCGGGCAATCGCGCGCGGCCGCTCTGCTCGCAGGCGGCGATGATCACGCCGCGCCAGTGCTGCAGCCGCCTTTCCAGCCGCTCGCCGGACAACTTCACTTCGACCCGCTCACTGACCAGCGGCTGTATCGCATAGACCCCCAGTTCGGTCGCTTTCTGAAGGCTGTAATCCATCCGTTCGCCGCGGCTGATCGCCTGCACCAGAGTGATCCGGAACTCAGGCTCCGGTGCGGCCGGAAGTCGGGCCTCGATACCAATGCGGAGGGTTTTGGATTGCAGACCGGTGATCTCGCCGACGTAGTCCGATCCATCGCCATTGAACAGCACCAGGCGGGCGCCAGGTCCTTTGCGCAGCACTTTGCGCAGATAGTGAGCGGTACTACCGGTCAGGCTGATCTCGGCCTCCGGCGCCAGCGGCTGGTCGGTATAAATTCGATTGGTACGCACCGCGCTGAAATCTCTCCGCTGCTGCAGGGCCCGTGACCGCTACCGGTTCTGGTATGATGATCGCGGACCCACACCCTAGAGAAGCCCCGCGTTCTTCGCAAGTCAATTCGTTAATTGCCGATATGAAAAACCGCAACTGCAACCGCTACGAACCTGCCAATGGCTTCACCTTGATCGAAGTCCTGGTGGTTATCGTCATTCTCGGCGTATTAGCGGCGGTGATTGTCCCGCGCGTGATGGACAAACCCGACCAGGCCAGGGCGACCAAAGCCAGGCTGGACATTCAGGCCTTGGTGACCGCATTAAATAACTATCGGCTGGACAACTTCCAGTACCCGAGCACCGATCAGGGGCTGCAGGCGTTGATCGAAAAGCCCAGCGGCCAGCCGCCGGCAAAGCACTGGAAGAGCGGCGGCTATGTCGACCAACTGCCGAATGACCCATGGGGCAGTCCGTATCGCTACCTGAGCCCCGGCGCCAGAGGTGAGATCGACGTCTACTCGCTGGGTGCCGACGGCCTGCCCGGCGGCGATGGTATCAATGCCGACATCGGCAACTGGTCCGACTCGGCACCGAATGGCTGACCGATGAGCCGGTCGGCCGGCTTTAGCTTGATCGAAGTTCTGGTCGCGCTGGTGATTACCGGCGTGCTGATCGGCCTGATCGTCCTGTCCCTGCCATCATCCACCGCCGCCGATCATCAGCGCGAGGATTTGCAGCGTTTTTACGCGCTGGCAAACCAACATTGCCGCGAGGCGGTATTGCTCGGCCGGCAGCATGGCATTCGCCTGACCGAACAAGGCTATGAATTTCGCCGCTACGCCGCCGGCGGCTGGCAGCCGATGCCGTCAAATGCCGTTTTTCGGCCGCGGCGGTGGCAGCGGCCATGGGATTGGTCATTGCAGATACAAAACCTGCCGGTCGAACCGGACGATGAATCGCCGGTACACCTGATCTGTGCTGCCAGCGGCGAATGGCTGCCGTTTGAAATGGTGCTGCGGCATGGTCGCGATCGGGCCTCGCTCAGAGTGGCCGGAAACGGAGAACGCTGGTGAGACGCAAGAACGCCGGCTTCACCTTGTTGGAAGTGCTGATTGCGCTGGCAGTGCTCGGCATTGCGTTGCTGGCCCTGGCGCGAGCCGGGCAACAGCAGCTAAAACAACAGGACTTCCTGCACAGCCGGGTGCTGGCAAACTGGGTGGCGGACAATGTGATCGTCGAGGCGAGGCTGGACAGCGCATCACTGACGGCCGGGCACCGCGGCGGGCAGCGCACGATGGGCGGCCGGGACTGGTACTGGTCGATGCTGGTGCAGCCGAGTCCGGACCCGGCGCTGTGGCGGCTGGATGTGGCGGTATTCTCCGATCCTGAACAACGACAAGCGGTTTTCCAGCAGACCGGATTTGCCATTGCCGATGAGGACGGACAGCCATGAGACGCGGACCGGTCGGCGGCTTCTCGCTACTTGAACTGCTGGTAGCGCTGGCTGTTTTCAGCATCGTCGCGCTGGCGGCTTACAGCACGCTGAACGCACTGAGTCGCGCCGATCAGGCCCAGCGGCTCAGCGCCCGGCACCTGGATCAGGTTCAGTGGGCGCTGATGCGGCTGGACAAAGACCTCGCGCACAGCATTGCGCATAAAACACGACATAATGGCGAGCTGCTGCCATCGTTTGCGGGAAACGCCGATGCCGTCGCCCTGGTACATGCCGGCCGAATGGCTTATCACCAGATCAGCGGTCAGGCGCATAGCGACCTTCAGCAAGTCCGCTGGGCACTGGCCGGCAGCACATTGACCCGGACCGCGTACGGCGACCCGGTGCAGCGCACCGCGCCACCTACTCCGGTATTGGAGAACGTGCGTGCGATTCGGTTTGCCTATCTCGACAGCGCCGGCCGGTGGCACGAGCAATGGCTGCCGAATGCAGCCGCGGGCCTGCCCCGAGCGGTTCGCTACCGGATCGAAACCCAGGACTTCGGGCTGTTGGAACGGCTGGTCGAACTGCCCGGGGACCGGCCATGAACGTCCAAGCACCCGGCAGCCAGCGCGGTGGCGCCCTGCTGATCACGCTGGCGATCGTGGCCTTGGCCGCAGTACTTGCCGCGGCGATGCTTGAGCGCGGACAGTTCAGCCTGCGGCAGACCCAGGTTCAACTGCGCCTGAGCCAGGCGCGGCAACTGGCGGTGGGGCTGGAAGACTGGGCCATCGCGATATTGCAGCGCGACTATCTCAGCGACCGTGGCCCGCAGCGCGACGGCCTGCGGGATATCTGGAACCGGGCGTTGCCGGTGACCGAAATTCCGGGCGGGAACATCCAGGGCCGCATTGTCGGGCTAAGCGGACGTATCAATGTCAATACACTGGTCGGGGCCGATGGCGGCGTGAACGCGCTGGCCCGGGAGCGCTTTGTGCGGCTGCTGCGGCGGTTGCAGCTCAACCCTGCCATTGCCGATCAGTTGATCGATTGGATCGACAGCGATGGGGAGGCGATGCCGCAAGGCGCGGAACGAGGCGGCTATTCCGGCAACCCCGACTACCCGGCCAACGCGCCAATGACGCATATCAGCGAATTGCGCCTGTTGCCGGCAGTCGACGATCAAGCCTACCGGCGTCTGCGCCCACTGGTGTATGCCGCCCCCGCCCCGGCCAGCCGAATTAATATCAACACCGCGCCAACCGCGGTACTGCAGAGTCTGGCCGACGGGCTGAGTGCGAATCTCGCCGATCAGATCGTGAGCCGGCGGCGCGAAGCCCTGTCCAGCGTTGCCGAACTGCTGGCATTGCCGGCGCTTGCCGATATCGCGCTCGATCCGGCCGGCCTCGATATCGCCAGCCGCTATTTTCTGGTGCAAAGCGAAATCGTACTGGACGGCACGCCGGTACGTTTCGAAAGCCTGTTGCAACGCCGGGCCAGCCAGTATCATGTGCACTTTCGCCGCCAGATCGGCGACAACGACTTCTATCCGTAAACCATGAGCAGCACTTTCATCATTTGCCCCCGCCCGACCGAGTGGCAATGGCTGCATGAGAGCCAAGACCGGACGATTCAAAGCGGCGACATCAACGCTCTGGCAACGGCGTTTGCAGCCGGCCCGGCAGCGGACATCGTCCTGGTCGTGCCGGCCGAAGACCTGCTGCTGCACCGGGTCGACGTGCCGGCTCGTAGTCGAAAGCAGTTACGGCAGGCAACACCCTATGCACTGGAAGACGCGTTGGCCGCACCGGTCGAAACCCTGCATTTTGCGTTCGACAGGCGAGGCGGCGATGCCGGTACTGCGGTCGCGGTCGTCGATCGCCAACTGCTGCAGAGCTGGCTGGATGCATTAAAGGCGGCCGGCATCACACCGGACCGGGCCGTTGCGGAAACCCAGTTAATACCCTGGCAGACCGGTTCCGATGCTTTGTCCATTGTCAGTGACACCGGACCGGCCGGAAACGGTCGCTGCCTGCTGCGCTGGGCCGATGATCAGGCCGGGGTGACCGAAGCCGAAAACCTGGGCTCAACGCTGGAAATGCTGCTGGCAGCGCAGCCGAATATTCAGCGTATCTATGACTACCGGATGTCCGCAGATACCGACCTCGAAATACCGGCAGCCGGGCTGCCGGTCGAGCGGCATGACAACGCGCAGCCTATACTCGGCAACGCCGGACGCCACGGGTTGTCGTTGAATTTGCTGCAAGGCCGGTTTGCGGCTGACGCCGAACGGAGTCTGTCCGCTTCCTGGCGCTGGCCGGCCGTGCTCGCAGCGGCCTGCCTGTTGCTTGCGACAACGGCAAATCTGTTGCAATGGAACCGGCTCAGAGCGCACAGCGCCGCGCTGGATCAGGCCATCCAGACACAGTTCCGCCAGGCCTTTCCGGAAATCCGTCGAATTCAGGATCCGCTGATTCAGGCCCGACAAGCGGTCGAGCAATTGCGCCAGCAAAGTGCCGGCGCCAACTCGGAGTTCCTGATGCTGCTGGCCCATATCGCACCGGATATGGCAGCGCGCTCACAAGTGCGGCTGCGCCAACTACGCTTTCAGGACAACCGGCTGCGGCTGGATCTGGCGGCGCCCGCGCTGCCGCAGTTGGAACAATTGCAGCAGACCGCCGATGCCGATGGCATACAGGCCGCGCTACAGGCCGCTGCGATCAGCGACCAGCAGGTCACGGCCACGCTGGAACTCAGCCGGGGCACGCGATGAAAGCGTGGTTTCGACAACTGCAGCGGAGAGAACAATGGGCCTTGTTGATCGCGGCCGGCGTGTTGGGGTCATTCCTGTTCTGGCGCCTGCTCTGGCAACCGCTTGCCGACAACAGCCAACGCTTGAATGCGCGTATTAATGCCCAGCAGCACACGCTGATCAGCCTGCAGCAACTGGCACAGGAGGCCGAGCAGCTCCGTACGTCCCCGCGCCGCGATGCTGCCGAACAGCGCGGCAGCCTGCTGGGCCTCGCGGACCGCACTGCGCGGGCGCAGCGACTGGCCGGCGCGTTGAAGCGCATCGAGCCCGACGGTGACGACCGGATCCGCGTCTATCTGGAGCAGGCCAGCTTCGACCATTTGATGAACTGGTTGCAGGAAGTGGCGGTGGTCCACCGCGTTCTGCTGACCCAGATCAATGCCGATGCCGGCGAACAACCGGGTCTGGTCAACGCACAGGTCACGTTGCAGAATGCGCCGTAAGTGGATCTGGATATCGCTATTGGTCGTTACCGGCCTGGGCTTGCTGGTCTGGCAGGCACCGGCCCGGCTGATTGAACGGCAATTGGAAAAGAGCGCTCATCCGCTGCAGTTGCGTATGACCGAAGGATCAATTTGGAACGGCCGCGCACAACAGGCTGCATGGCAGGGCCTGCAACTGGGCCGTGTGGAATGGCAGACGGACCGGCTGGACCTGCTGCCACCCGCGCTGCATCTGTCGCTACAGGCTGAAGGGCCGCAGCTTAATGCAAACGGTGAATTGACGGTCGATCGTTTCGGAAACCTGTCCGGCGGGCCGCTGGGCGGTTCCATGCCCGCACGCTGGATAGACATTCAGGCGTTGGCGCCGCTGGTTTTCCTGGATGGCCAGATCGACTGGTCGCTGGACCGGTTGCATTGGCCGCGGGACGGACAGGTCCGCGCCAGCGGTGTTTTTCACTGGCGCAATGCGGCCTTGACCGGTCTGGCCAAGGCCACGATGGGCGATCTGCGCTTCGTGCTTGAGGAACAGCCATCGCAGCTAAGCGCCCGCATAGAAAGCCTGCGACCCGGAGATATCTCCATCACAGGCCTGATAGAAACCGATGCCCGGCAATACCGCCTGGATATGATGCTGGACATCAGCCCTGCCAGACCGGATATCAGGCGCCTGCTGGCACCTTATGGGAAGCGGCAGCCCGACGGCCGCATCAGAATTCAATGGCAAGGCTGGCTGTTTCCGGACTCGCAGGCCCAGGAGAATTCATGACAGTATTTCTTGATTGCGCGCTGCATGCAGCCAAATCAGCACGGGAAGTCATTCTCAACCACTACCGAAACCGGCTGCAGGTGGAAATCAAGGCGGACCGGACTCCGGTAACGATCGCCGACCGCGAGGCCGAAACCGTCATCACAGACTGCCTGCTGCAGCAGTTTCCCGACCACGGTGTCCACGGCGAAGAGCATGGGCGGCGAAACGCTGACGCCGATTATCTGTGGCTGGTCGATCCGATAGACGGTACCAAGAGTTTCGTTCAGGGATACGGTTTCTTTTCTACTCAAATTGCACTCATGCATCGCGGACGGCTGATCCTCGGCGTGTCCTGTGCGCCGGCGATGAATGAACTGGCCTGGGCCGAGGCCGGCCACGGAGCGTGGCTGAACGGCGATCCGCTGAGCATCAGCGAGATCGCGGAAATCGACCGCGCGGCGATATCCACCGGCAATATACAGAGTCTGGCCAGCGACCGGCGCTGGCAGTTGCTGGGGTCGATACTGGGCCGCGCCGACCGTACCCGCGGCTATGGCGATTTCTACCACTACCATCGTCTGGCTGCCGGCCAACTGGATGCGGTGATCGAATCCGACCTCAATATCCTGGATATCGCCGCGCTGACCGTCATTGTGACCGAGGCCGGTGGCCGGGTAACCGACCTCGAAGGTCGGGATATCGGACTTTCCTCCACTTCCGTACTGGCTGCAAACAGTGCGCTCCATCGGCGCCTGCTGGCAGCGCTAAACGGGTAGCGCCATGCCGAAGCTGCCCAAAATATTGAAACGGGAAATCGATGCGTCTCAGGGCCTGTTCAAGATCGAACACCTGGACCTGGAGTTTTCCAACGGCGTTCGCAGGCGCTATCAGCGACTGATCACTTCCGGTCTGGGCGCCGTTATTATCGTGCCGATGGTTGACCCGCAAACGGTGCTGTTAATCAAGGAATACGCCGGCGGGATGCACCGCTACGAAGTCGGCCTGCCCAAGGGACGGCTGGAACGCGGCGAGGAACTGCTGGATGGCGCAAACCGCGAGTTGAAGGAAGAAACCGGCTTCGGTGCGAAGCGTCTGGAAAAGCTGACCAGTCTGACCCTCGCACCGGGCTACATGACCCACGAAACCCATATCGTACTCGCCCGTGATCTGTATGCGGAAAAATTGCCGGGCGACGAACCCGAGACCATAGAAACCCTGCATTGGCCGATCGGCCGGCTGGCCGAACTCACTGCCAGGGCTGATTGCACCGAGGGACGCACGATAGCGGCCCTGTACATTGCCCGCGACTATCTGCGGCAAAACGACTGAGGACACCGATGACGACCGAACTACTACCGCCGTTGATCGATATCGCGCGACGTGCCGGCGATGCGATCATGGACATCTATGAACAGGATTTCGATGTCTTTGAGAAGGCTGACCAAAGCCCGCTGACCAGCGCCGACCTTGCCAGTCACCGGGTCATCATCGACGGCCTGAAGGCGATTACACCGGACTGGCCGATCCTGTCGGAGGAATCTGCCGATATTGATTTCGAGCAGCGCCGGCAGTGGTCGCGCTACTGGCTGGTGGATCCGTTGGACGGCACCAAGGAGTTCATCAAGCGCAACGGTGAATTTACCGTCAATATCGCGCTGATTGACCATCACCGGCCGCTGCTGGGCGTTGTCTATGTTCCGGTGAAAAACACCCTGTACTGCGGTCACCATGATAGCGGCGCTTTTCGTCAGCACGCCGATCACCCGCAACAGGCGATACGCGTTCGGCCGCTGCCGGGAGGCCCGGTAACGGTAGTCGGCAGCCGGTCGCATGCCAGTCCGCGGGTACAGGCGTATCTGGATGCGCTCGGGCCGCACGAATTAACCAGCATGGGCAGCTCGCTGAAATTCTGCCTGATAGCCGAAGGTTCGGCTGATCTGTATCCGCGGCTCGGACCCACATCGGAATGGGATACCGCTGCCGCCCAGGCGGTCGTTGAAGCGGCCGGCGGCCGGGTGACCGAAACCGATGGCCGGCCATTGCAATACAATCGCAAGGCATCCTTGCTGAATCCGGAATTTCTGGTATTCGCCGACCTGGCCCGTGACTGGACCGAACCCGTGCCGCAGGGCCCGACGCATGTCGAAACGCTGCAAAGCGGGTAGGCGGGCGCTTCCCGGCCGCGCTAGAACGGCCGTACGACAACCAGAATAACGACCAGGACCAGGACTACCGCCGGCAACTCGTTGAACCACCGGTACCAGGTATGCGAATGCCGATTCGCGCCTATGGCAAACTGCCCGACCAGCCGGGCACACCAGATGTGGTAGAACAACAACAGGGAGGCCAGCGCAAGCTTCGCGTGCAGCCAGCCCTGGCTCCAGTATGAGGGGTTGCCTCTGCTCATCGCGAACAGCAGCCATAAACCGAACAGCAGGGCCAGCGCGCCGCCGATATGCGTTATGCCTAACAGTTTTCGCTCCATGACCCGAAACTGCCGATGCAGGCGCTCGTCATCGGTCATGCTGTGATAAACAAAAAAGCGCGGCAGATAGAACAATCCGGCAAACCAGGTTACGACAAAAATGATATGAAACGCCTTGATCCACAGCATACGCTTTTCCTGTTGTCGGCCAATGGCGCTTGACGCCGGCCTTTTGTGGGAGTATAAACAGCGCAACCCGATTACGGGGTTTGCGAGAATAACTAGAATAACAAACGACAAGAAGAGCAAAAATGGTGTGGGGACTCAGCGGCTTCGGCCGCTTTTTTGTTTCTGCCGCTCACCGGCCGCAAGCCATTGATGAACACAAACCCGACAATGTGGTACCGAACATTAAGCCAGCGACGGCCGTTGACTATCATGTCACTGCTGGCAGCGGCCGGCATTTTGGCTTATCTGGGTTACCGGCTGACAGTACATTTTATGATGCCCGAATATCAAAACCTGCAAGGCCGGGCACAGCAGCTTGAACAGCAGATCCTAAACCTGGAAGAACTGAATCATCAACAAGGGACCAGGATCAGCTTGCTGCAACAGGAAGTCCGGGTGGTTCGTCAAGCCAATAACCAACTGCTGGCCGAAGAGCAAAAGCGCCAGGACGAAATGGCCCGACTGCGTTCCGATCTGAGTTTCTATCAAGGTCTGGCCGGTGCCGGCGGCCATCGCCAGGGTCTGGCCGTACACAGTCTGGAGATCGAACCGACCAATTCACCCCAAGTTGTCCGCTTTGTGTTAACCCTGACCCAGAACCTGCAAAAAGCGAATATTATCCGTGGCGATCTGAAGGTGAAAATGCAGGGCGTTGAAAACAACCGGCCGGTATTGCTGGACTGGAGCGTCCTGCATCCGGACAATCCGGCGCCGTTGCGATTCGAGTTTAAGTATTTTCAGCAACTGGACGGTTTTCTGACCTTGCCGAACGGTTTCCAGCCCGAAACCGTTACCGTAACACTGAGCGTTCCCCGGCAGACACCGGTGCAGGCCGACATCCCGTGGAGCCAGGCGTACACCAGCGATGCCTGAGTGCGCAGCCTGAATGCCCAGGAAAGCCTGATGGCACCCGCTTTAGCAGCCGCGTTCAGCTCCGATGACTAACGGTGCCCGCTCCGGCGGGCCGCCTGCAGCTCCCTGGGCTCGAAAACCGGTTACAATAGAGCGATGGACAAGCTGGCTGAACAACACATTATTTTTACCGACTCGGCGGCGCGTAAAGTGCAGGAACTGATTCTGGAAGAACGCAATCCGGAATTGAAGTTGCGCGTCCATATCTCTGGCGGTGGTTGCTCCGGGTTTCAATACGGATTTTCCTTTGACGAAGAAATTCAGGACGGTGACGTTACGGTAACCAATGACGGCGTCACCCTGGTTATCGACCCGATGAGTTTTCAGTACCTGATCGGCGCCGAAGTCGACTACACGGAAAACCTGCAGGGTGCCCAGTTCGTGATTCGCAATCCGAATGCATCGACCACCTGCGGCTGCGGTTCGTCTTTCAGCATCTGACTGTGTCGGCACGCGTTGACAAGGTAACCGCTTCCACTCGCAACCGATTCTCAGGGGTCCGGCTCGACCGGCTGGTAGAACGCCGCGACGACAGGGCCTGGCAGGCTGAGCAGCTCGACAACGGAAATACGCGCCTGGTACCGCTGTGGCGCAGCCGCTGCCTGTTGCAACCCGAAGATGGCGGCATGCCGACCGCGGTCTTCGTCGGCACCGATGAACTGGACCAGATCGATACCATTCGGCCACCGACGTTGCTCGGCAGCAGCGGTCGGCACAATTACTTTGCCGTCACCATCAACGATGCGCAGCGCGACGACCTGCTCGCGCGCTACCCCGAGTCGCGCTTTTCCGATCTGCGTCTGGCCGCATCCGGCATGGGCGGGTTGGAAGCCGGTATTCTGGCCTATGCAAAGGCCCTGCACTATTGGCAGCATCGGCACACCTTCTGCGGAGTCTGCGGCAGTCCGAACCGGCTGCTGTCCGGGGGGCATCGCATGCAATGCGCTAACGAGGAATGTAACCGGGCGACTTTTCCGCGTATCGACCCGGCCATTATCGTTCTGGTTACCCACGAGGGAGCGTGCCTGCTGGGCCGCCAGCCCGGCTGGCCGCCAAAGCGCTATTCCACGCTGGCCGGTTTCGTCGAACCCGGCGAAAGCCTGGAAGACGCGGTGGTTCGCGAAGTATTTGAAGAAGTGCAGGTGAAGCTGAAGTCCATGCACTACCGGTCTTCTCAGCCGTGGCCTTTTCCGGCCTCTGCAATGGCCGGTTTTTATGCCGAAGCCAGAAACCGGGACTATCGGCTGGATCAGGAAATCGAAGACGTCCGCTGGCTGACGCCGGGTGAGTTGCGCGGACAGTTGGAAGCGGATGAAATCCGTTTACCGCCGCCGGTTTCCATCGCGTTCCGGCTGTTATCCGACTGGTATGAAATGGAAACCGGCGAACCACTGGAATACGTTGTAAATGCGATTCGGCGCCGACGGCGACGGGATAGATAGTAGCGCGAGCGGCCTCGACCGGGTCGAACCGCCCGGAAAATCGCCGGCGACTTACCGCATGAACATGTAGAATGCGGTGATGAAAAACAAATCACAGACAGGCAATCCGAGGACATTGCAACAATGACGATCGTTGCCATTCTACTGGCTTTCGGTTTGAGCCATCTGGTCAAGGAGCTGGCCGACTTCCGCCAGCGCGGCTGGTTATCCCCGTTTGTGCGCTGGTGCAACGACAAGTTGTCGATGCTGCCCGGGTGGCCGGGCATCACCAGCTTTCTGATTATGCTTGCAGTGCCGCTGCTTGCAGTAGCGCTCGGCAGCTTGATCTTCGAAGGGCTGCTTGGGCGCAACCTTGGCGGATTCCTGTTCGCAACCCTGGTGCTGCTGTACTGTTTCGGCCCGCGCGATCTGGACGTGGACGTATCCAATGTCGTAAACGCCGACACCGATGCCGAACACGATCAGGCAGCAGCCGAGCTCGCAGGGCAGGATCTGCCGGAAGAACCGGATGCGCGGGCCGGCCTGATGACCGAAACCGTTTTCGTCCAGGCCCTGCGCCGCTGGTTTGCGATCATCTTCTGGTTCGCAGTGCTGGGCGTTATCGGTGCGATGCTGTACCGCCTGGCCGACTGGCTGGTCGGTGACCGCCTTCCGTTGGCAGATCGTCAGCGTCAGCGCTTCTGGCGTTTGCGGGAAGTGATGGAATGGCCGGTCGCTCAATTGATGACCCTGGGCCTGGCCATTGCCGCCGATTTCGATTCGGTTTTTTCGGCCTGGAAGCAGTATCACAACGAACAGGGACATAACCTGTTCGAAGGCGACAACGGTTTCCTGAAAGCGGCTGCCCGGCGTATTGTCTTGACCGGCCGGGCAGCGCAGGACGGTTTTGCCGATCAGTTGAAAGGCCCGGATTCCTGTCTGCGCCAGGCGATGGACCTGGTCTGGCGGGTGCTCGGCGTGTGGCTGACCTTGCTTGCGCTAATGCTGCTTGTCGGTTGGATAAGCTGATGCAGGGTTCCGCGGCCGGCATGCTGCTGGCCGCCGCTCTGCTGGTATTGCCGGCACAGCCGCTGGCGGCCGATATTTCGATCGCGCAGGCCGATGGCAAGATGCTTGAACTGCCGGCCCCGGCAACCCGCGTGATCACCCTCGCCCCTCATCTGACCGAACTCTTCTACACGGCCGGCGCCGAAGACGCGCTGATTGCAACCGTCGAATACAGCGACACTCCGGCGGCCGCCAAGACTATTCCGCGAATCGGTGATGCATTTCAGCTTGACCTGGAACGCATTGTGGAATTGCAGCCGGATCTACTGATCGCATGGCAATCCGGCAACCCGCAGGCCGCGCTGCGACGGCTCGAGGAACTGGGGCTTACCATCTGGCAAACCGAAGTCCGGCAACTGAGCGATATCGGCCGGTTGTTGCGGGATATCGAAGCCGCGACCGGCAAGGGCGACGGCAGCAATACCGCACAGGCGTTTCAGCACCGAATCCGGCAGATCCAGGCGCGCTACGCCGGCAGCACTCCGGTACGCTACTTCTATCAAGTGGCGCGCCAGCCACTGTATACCGTTAACGGCCGCCATTTCATCAGCCGGGCTCTGGCGCTGTGCGGCGGCGAAAATGTCTTTGCCGATCTCGGGCCGCTGGCTCCGACCGTCGGACTGGAAGCAGTCATAGCCACAGCGCCGAGCGCGATTTTCGCCCCGGCAGCCCCCGGGTACGAAGGCCAGCTTTCCGACTGGCCGAAATGGCGCCAAGTGCCGGCGGTTGCCAATGGCCGACTGTACTATCTGGACGCCGACAGGATTAACCGCCCTACTCCGCGGCTACTGGATGCAGTGGAGCTGGCGTGTCACTATCTGCAAAAGACCCGGGGAGCCAAGGCCCTAAAAACTGTCATAGCCGAAAAAGATGAAGGATCACCATGATTGAATCACCCGTTGGCGTAATGGCCGTACTCGTCGCTGTCGTCGCATTTTATTTTTGGCTGGAGAAAGCCACGCGCTGGAAGATCTTCAATTATCTGCCGCCGTTGATCTGGATTTATGCGACCCCGGTGCTGCTCTCCAACCTCGGCCTGATTCCGTACGAGAGCGAGGCCTACGATTTTCTGCGGCTTTACGGCCTGCCCATTTTTATCGTACTGATGCTGATCAAGGTCGATGTGCTGGGTGCGGTGCGTATTATGGGCAAGGGCGTGTTTGTGATGTTGCTCGGAAGCGTCGGTGTGGTATTCGGCGGCGTGGTCGCCTACTGGCTCGGCCAGTCGCTTGACACCGGCAATCTGTTTCCGCTGCCCGAGGATAGCTGGAAAGCCTTCGGCACGCTGGCCGGCAGTTGGATCGGCGGTACGGGCAACATGACCGCCGCCCATGCCGCACTGGAAGGTACCGGCGATCATATGACCATGTCGGCTGCAGCAGACCAGATGGTTTACCTGATCTGGCTGCCCATTCTGCTCGGCTCAAAAGCCTTTGCCGATCGCTTCAACCGCTGGACCAAGGTGCCGCCATCGCGCATCGAGCAGATGGAAGTCGCGGCCGCGGAATACGACCATAAAGAATCTGCGCCGACCATGACCCAGCTGCTTTATCTGGCGCTGCTGGCTCTCGGCTTTACCTGGATCGCGATTGAGCTGTCGGCCAAGCTGCCGCCGCTGGTGCTGTTCGGTGCAACGGTGATCACAGCGAGCACCTGGCTGATTCTGATCGTGACCACGCTGGCCCTGATAGGTTCGGTCACGCCGGCCCGCAAGCTGCCCGGCGCACAGCCGATTGCAATGGCCATCATTTATGTCTATGTGGCGCGCGTCGGCGCAACGATGAACCTCAGCGAAGCCGATCTGGCAGCGGTCGGCGCGTTCATTATGATGGCCTATATCTGGATCGTGATTCACGGCCTGTTCATTCTGTTCGGGGCCTGGCTGTTCCGCGTGGATGTGCACACCGTTGCCATCGCCTCGGCCGCGAATATCGGCGGCGCCGCGTCGGCACCCATCGTCGCCGCGCATCACCGCGAAACCCTGGTACCGGCCTCCATTCTGATGGCATTGATCGGCTACGCGGCCGGTAATTACCTCGCGATCCTGACCGGCAGACTGGGCCAGCTAATGGCCGGGTAGCACCACCATGGCGGCCAGCCTCAGAAAAGTCACCGCCGAACTGCTAGAGCCCCAGCGAACCGACGCCCGCTACGGCCGCTGGGTGGACGCGCTGCTGATTGCGCTGATTGTCGCCAATGTGATCGCGGTGATTCTGGAAACCGTGCCGTGGCTGCGGCAGCGTTTCGGCGGGTTTTTCTGGCGCTTCGAATTGTTCAGTGTCGCCGTGTTTACCGTGGAATACCTGCTGCGTATCTGGTCCTGCGTGGAACAGGGCCGTTTCAGGCACCCGGTCAAAGGCCGGCTGCGCTGGGCGCTGACGCCGCTGGCCTTGATCGACCTGATCGCAATCGCGCCGTTCTATATCGCGCTGCTGATCTTCGGCGGTGCCGGCCAGCCTTCGCTGATTCTGAGAATTTTCCGCGGCCTGCGTCTGTTGCGCCTGTTTAAGCTGACGCGCTATTCGCCAGCGCTGCAGATTCTGCGCCAGGTGCTGAAAAAGGAAGCAGCGTCGCTCGCAGTGGCGGGCTTTATCCTGGCCATCGTCCTGGTAATCGCATCCTGGGGCGTTTATGCCATGGAGCACAAAGCGCAACCCGAGGCGTTCGGGCACATACCCGCCGCGATGTGGTGGACGATCGTCACGCTGACCACCGTGGGCTATGGCGATGTCGTGCCGATTACCGCCGGCGGAAAGATTTTTGCCGGCATTATTTCGCTAATCGGCATCGGTATGGTAGCGTTACCGGCCGGCATACTGGCGTCCGGCTTCTCTTCCGAGGTCACGCGGCGTACCAAGGCCTACAACCGGGCACTGCGCGCCGCTTTGGCCGACGGCACGATATCCGAGCATGAAGCCGGACACCTGGAGGAACTGCGGGAACGGCTCGGAATATCCGAAGACGAGAGCCATTATCTGGCAGATGCGATGAAAAAGCACTATCAGCACAGCCCCGGCAAAGCTTGCCCGCATTGCGGCGAGCCATTGAAGTAGCACAACGAAGGAACCGCGATGAAATTTTCGAGATTATCTGTTTTGATCGGTTTGTTACCGCTAAGCCTGTTTTCACTCGGCCTGGTACCACTCGGGGCGTATGCCGGACAATCGGTGCTGGATTGCGACTTTCTAATCGACGTCGAACAGGGCTGGGTTCTGGAAAATCAAGCCATCGTAGTGGATGACACACGCATCGTTGCGGTAACCGACTCCCGTGCCGGCGACAGCCGGAACCCGTTTGATGCGTATCAGGATCTGTTACCCGGTGCCGACAACGAACAGCAGTATTTTCAACTGCGCTACTGCCTGCCCGGGCTGATAGACATGCACGTCCACCTGGACGGCCAGCTTGCCAGAAACGCCTATATCAAACGCTTTCAGCAAAACCCGACGGACTATGCGCTGATTGCGGCCGACCACGCCAGAAAAACCCTGCTGGCCGGGTTCACCACGGTTCGCAATCCAGGCGACGCCTATAACAGCACCATCGCGCTCAGAAACGCCATCGACAAAGGTATCGCAATCGGGCCGCGGATCTACAGCGCCGGCAAGAGCCTCGCGACCACCGGCGGTCACGCCGACCCGACCAATGGCTATCGTTCCGACCTGATGGGCGACCCCGGTCCGCACCGCGGCGTGGTCAACGGCGTTGCCGATGCGCGCAAGGCCGTTCGCCAACGGTATAAAGAAGGTGCGGATTTCATCAAAATCACCGCTACGGGCGGTGTGCTGAGCCTCGCCAAAAGCGGCCAGAACCCGCAGTTCGCGATGGATGAACTGGAAGCGATTGTTACTACCGCGGCCGAATACGGCATGCATGTCGCAGCCCATGCGCACGGCACCGAAGGCATGCGCCGCGCGGTGCAGGCCGGGGTGCGCTCAATCGAACACGGCAGCTATATGGACGATTCGGTCATGCGGCTGATGAAACAAAAAGGCACATTTTACGTGCCTACCATCCTGGCCGGTGTCTTTGTCGGCGAAAAAGCGCAGGAAGAAGGCTATTTTCCCGACGTGGTACGGCCCAAGGCTGCGGCAATTGGCCCGGTCATCAAAGACACTTTCGCCCGGGCCTACAAAGCCGGCGTAAAAATCGCATTCGGTACCGATTCGGGCGTATCGGCCCATGGTGACAACGCCGAGGAGTTTGTGCATATGGTGAACGCCGGCATGAAGCCGATGGAAGCCATTCAGGCCGCCACCCTGGCCGCGGCCGAACTGCTCAATGAAACCGGTACGCTCGGCAGTATCAGCCCCGGAAAACAAGCTGATATCGTTGCGGTGGCCGACAACCCGCTGGAGGATATCAGCGAACTGCAGAATATCCGGTTCGTGATGAAGGCCGGTACCGTCTATAAAACCGAGCTCGACTGAGCGCCCAGGAGAATAGCGCGGAGAGAATAGCGTGCAGGGATCAGCTCAGGGTCAGTGCGGTATCAGCCCAGCAGCGACCCCGGCCCGCCGCCATTCAGCCGCCATAGATGGAAATTCAGAAGTGCGGCGAAGCTGACCCAGAGCAGATACGGCCAGAGCACATGACCTGCCAGCCGGTCCACTCGGTAGGCCAGCCGCTGGGTCATGAAGATCGCAACCCAAAGCAGCAGGATTTCGGCCATCGCCCAGCCAGGCCGATGAAGACCGAAAAACAGTACCGACCACAGCGCATTCAGCACCAGTTGCAGGCCCCAGAAAACCAGTGCACGGCGGCGCGTGCCCGATGCCGGCTGCTGCCACAGACGCCAGCCGCTAATCGCGATTAATATGTATAGCGCCGTCCATACCGGCCCGAAAACCACATCGGGGGGCGTCCATGCGGGTTTCTGCATCGCGGCGTACCAATCGCCGGGAGGCGTGAAAAGGCCAACCAGGCTGGCAGCCAGCGTCAGCAGCAAAAAGACGATCAGACTTGTTAAACTCTTGCTCACCGAACCCCGTAGTAACCCGTGAAATCTCAGAAGAGTATGTCACTAAAATGCCTGACAATAAACGAATCCTGATTCTATTTGCCCATCCGGCGCTGGAAAAGTCGCGCGTGAATGTCCGACTGCTGCGCGGTGTGCGGGATCTGAATGGCGTAACCGTGAATGATCTCTATCAGCACTACCCGCATTTTCTGATCGATGTGCAGCGCGAACATGAGTTGCTTGAAGCGCATGACATCATCGTATTTCAGCACCCGTTCTACTGGTACAGTGCGCCCGCGCTGCTGAAGGAATGGCAAGACCTGGTGCTGGAGTACGGTTATGCCTACGGCAACGACGGCGGCGCGCTGAACGGCAAACGCCTGATCAACGTGATAACGGTCGGCGGCGCGGAATCCAGCTACTGCCAGCAAGGCACCAATCATTACACGATGCAGGAACTGCTGCAGCCGTTCGAACAGACCGCCCGTTTTTGCGGCATGCACTACCTGCCGCCGTTTGTCGTCCACGACACGCTGAACATGCGCGGCGACGGCGATGTACTGCCGCATGTGGAAGACTACCAGCAACTGCTGATTGCATTGCACGAGGACCGCCTGCCGTACCAATCCGCCGCAGGCCTGCACCGGGTCAATGCCAATCTGCCGGAACTTCTCGGGAGCGGTTATGCACGGTGAAGGGTTTTTGTTTCAGGCTTTTGTCTATCTGGCCGCCGCAGTGCTGTCGGTGCCGGTCGCGAAGCGGCTGGGCCTGGGTTCGGTACTCGGTTATCTGATCGCCGGTGTAATCATCGGTCCTTTTGCGCTCGGGCTGACCGGCGAAGAAGGTCAGGATGTGATGCACTTTGCCGAATTTGGCGTGGTCATGATGCTGTTTTTGGTCGGACTGGAACTCCAGCCTTCCCGGCTGTGGCGGCTGCGCGGCCCGATCCTGGGCCTTGGCGGACTGCAAACGGCGCTGACCGCCGCCGCGCTGATGGCCGCGTGCCTGGCGTTCGGGCTGAGCTGGAAAGCGGGGCTGGCCATCGGCTTGATTCTGGCCTTGTCGTCCACCGCGATCGTGCTGCAGACCTTGAACGAAAACGGTCTGCTGCAAACCGAGTCCGGACAGTCCTCGTTTTCCGTGCTGCTGTTTCAGGACATTGCGGTCATTCCAATGCTGGCCGTGCTGCCTTTTCTGGCGATGCAGGACGGCGCGGTCAGCGTCGATCCGGCCCATGGTGCCGGCGACAAGCCGGTCTGGCTGCTGACCGCCGAGGTTTTGGCAGTGGTTGCCGCGATCATACTCGGCGGCCGCTTCCTGGTGCGCCCGATATTCCGGTTTATTGCCGACACCCGCCTGCGCGAGGTCTTCACCGCAGCCGCACTGCTGCTGGTGATCGGCATTGCGGTCGCAATGGAGGCGGTGGACCTGTCTCCGGCACTTGGCACCTTCCTGGCCGGCGTCGTTCTCGCGGATAGCGAATACCGCCATGAACTGGAATCCAATATCGAACCCTTCAAAGGTCTGCTGCTGGGCTTGTTTTTTATCGCCGTTGGCGCCAGCATGGATTTCCATCTGCTGACGGCAGATCCAGGCCTTATCTTCAGCCTGGTAGCGCTGCTGATTCTGATCAAATTTCTGGTGCTGCACGCGCTCGCGCTGGCATTCAAAATGCGGCCTTCGGCAAGGTGGCTGTTTTCTCTGTCGCTGGCGCAGGGCGGGGAATTTGCGTTCGTGCTGTTCTCCTTTGCGACCCAGAATCAAATTCTGCCGGCCGCGGTGACCAATCAACTGGTACTGGTCGTTGCGCTGAGCATGATGCTGACCCCGGTGCTGATGATTCTCTATGACAAGCTGCTGGATCCGCGTTTTCAGACACCGAAAAGCACCCGGGAGGCGGACCCGATCGACGAGGTAGACAATCCGGTCATCGTTGCCGGCTACGGCCGGTTCGGCCAGATCGTAAGCCGGCTGCTGTCATCCAGCGGCTTCAAAACCACCCTGCTGGATCATGACGCGGCACAAATCGATCTGACGCGGCGCTTCGGTGCCAAGGTTTTCTATGGCGATGCAAGCCGCATTGACCTGCTGCATGCAGCCGGCGCCGGGCAGGCCAGGCTTCTGGTTCTGGCCATTGATGACCGAGACCGCGTCGTGCAGATGGCCGAATCCGTCCGACAGCACTTTCCGAAGCTGACCCTGCTGGCGAGAGCATATGACCGCCGGCATGCGTACGAGCTGATGCGGGCCGGTGTCGACATCATCGTGCGGGAGACCTTTGACAGTGCACTGGACATGGGTCGAAGAGCACTGGAAGTCCTTGGATACCGCGCCAATCAGGCCTACCGGGCCGCATTGAAGTTCAAGCACTACGATGAACAGTCCCTGCACGAGTTATATACCGTCTGGGGGGACGACAAGGCCTACGGCCTGCGCGTCAGGCAGCGTACTGAAGATCTGGAAACACTGCTGCAGCGAGACCGGAAACAGCTCGATCTGGCAATGGATCACGATTGGCACCGTGAAGAGGACCCGAAAACGACCGGTTGACGGCTGGCGAAGACCACCGTATCTTGCATATTTGTATGGTAAAACCGCTACATTTAGTATACATTTATGAAATTAAACGGTTTCTTGCTTTGTAGGAAATCTCTTACAAGGACGTCAGTAAGGCAACGGATAGGCCATCCCTGAGAAGCAGAATAGGATTAGAAACGAAAATAACGGTAATATTTGGGGGTTCAGGATAGAAAATGGCCGTGAACGCCACTTTGTTGCAGGAAGCTCGGGATAAACTGCGAGTCCGCAACTATACGGTAAAAACAGAAAAAGCATACTTGTACTGGGTAGAGTGTTTCCTGGGCTTCTACGAAGAACATGATCCAATGGGCCTGAGTCTTCAAGACGTCGAGGCCTTTGTCCAGTATTTATCAAAAGAACGCTATACGCCGGAGAAGACACGTAATCAGGCGTTACATGCGTTGCTGTTCCTTTACAAAGACGTTCTGGGCCGGGAAGCCGGCTGGCTGGAAGAATACGTTCGCCGGCAGCTCGGCGTACGCAACCACAATTTCCTGAAGCCGGTGGAATGCCAGCGGCTGCTTTCCAACATGTTCGGCCAGGAATGGCTGATTGCATCGATTGTCTACGGCTCTGGTCTGCGGCTGATGGAATGCGTCCGCTTGCGCGTACGGGATATCAACTTTCAGGACAAAGCACTGGTCGTCCGCCAACCCAATGGCGAGATCGGAAGGCTGACCCTGCTGCCCGAAAAACTGATCAGCCCGCTGAAGAACCATTTTGAAGACCGCAAGCTGCTGCATATCAAGGATATTGCGGACGGCTTCGGCGAAGCCTATTTGCCGGCCAAAATTGCCCGCGAGTATCCGGATGCGGCACGTTCCTGGGGCTGGCAGTATGTCTTCCCGTCAGGCCAGCGGATGTCCGACCCGCGGCACGGCGGCGGCAGGCTGCAACGGCACCACCGTAATGAGAGTTCGGTCAAAGAGGCGGTGGAACGCGCTGCGGTGGAATCCGGCGTCTATCAGAACACCAGCGCCGATACGCTGCGCAACAGTTTTGCCGTCCACCTGATTCAGCGCGGTGTCGATACCAAGGTTGTTGAAGCCCTCCTAGGCCACGGCGAAAACGCTCATCTGACCAGCGGGCATCTGACCACCTGCTCGCCGCTGGATCTGCTGACCACGCACTAGGCAACGCTTTTAGCCCATCGTTTTGTGCGCGATAGGCTGAGACTATTGCGGCTATTCTGATTTCCTATTTCCTTCTTGGCCTGCCGGCCGTTATTCTTGTCATGCTATCGCCAGACAACCGGTACCTCGGCAGCGGTTGATCTGCACCGACATCACCTTTTTTGCTCAGTGTAAGGAGAGAACCCATGTCCTTAAAAGGCAGTAAAACCGAACAGAATCTTAAAGAGGCATTTGCCGGCGAATCCCAGGCCAACCGCCGCTACCTGTACTTTGCCCAGCGGGCCGATGTCGAAGGCTATAACGATGTCGCCACCGTGTTTCGCTCCACCGCGGAAGGCGAAACCGGTCACGCACACGGACACCTGGAATATCTGGAAGAAGTCGGCGACCCGGCCACCGGGCTGCCGATCGGCAACACCGGCGACAATTTAAAAGCCGCGATCGCCGGCGAAACCCATGAATACACCGACATGTATCCGGGAATGGCGAAAACCGCCCGCGAGGAGGGCTTCGATGAAATTGCCGACTGGTTCGAAACCCTCGGCAAGGCGGAACGTTCTCACGCCAACCGTTTTCAGAAAGCGCTGGACGAGCTGGACTAGATTCCATACGATCTCGGCGGGGCACAACGGTGCTCCGCCGGTAGCGGCAACCGCTCTATGGCGCCTGATGCTCTACCTGCCTGATCCGAAATGAATCTGAATCAGGTGACGTTGCCGGCGGCCGATATCGAAGCATCGAAAGCATTTTACCGCGGCATGGGTTTTATACAGATTGTGGATTCGGCACGATATGCGCGATTTGAATGCCCGCAAGGCCAGAGTACGT